>CAIOLC010000079.1 GCA_903859055.1 uncultured Chlorobiaceae bacterium
AGCTGATCCGGATTGTTGATAATGGAGCTGGAATGTTGCGCGACGATGCTCTTTTATGTGTTGAGCGGTTTGCCACCAGCAAAATTACCGGTGTTGCCGATCTTGATTCGCTGCACACGCTTGGTTTCAGGGGAGAGGCTCTTCCGAGTATCTCTTCTGTTTCACACTTTGAGCTGAAAACCCGCACGGCAAAAGAGACACTTGGCTTGAAGCTTCGTTACGAAGGGGGAACTCTTGCTGAAGAGTCCGGCGTGCAAGGGGAGCAGGGGACAACCATCACGGTCAGAAACCTCTTTTTTAACGTGCCGGCACGGCGCAAGTTTCTGAAGTCCAATGCCACCGAGTACAGCCATATTTATGAAATAGTCAAATCATTTTCGCTGGCATACCCTGAAATAGAGTGGCGGATGTACAGTGACGATGAGGAGCTTTTTCATCTCAAGAGTCCGAATATTCTGGAGCGACTGAATGTTTTTTATGGTGATGATTTTGCCGGGAGCATGATTGAACTCTCTGAAGAGAATGATTACCTCTCGATTAAAGGGTTTCTCGGGAAACCTGCCATGCAGAAACGCAAAAAGCTTGACCAGTACTTTTTTGTCAATCGTCGGTTGGTTCAGAACCGTATGCTCTCCCAGGCGGTGCAGCAGGCTTATGGTGATCTGCTGGTCGAACGTCAGGCACCTTTTGTGCTGCTCTTTCTCACCATTGACCCGTCACGCATTGATGTGAATGTGCATCCGGCAAAGCTTGAGATAAAGTTTGATGATGAGCGCAATGTGCGCAATATGTTTTATCCTGTGATCAAGCGGGCTATCCGGTTGCACGACTTCGCTCCTGACCTGGCGGTGACCGGGGGCGACACCGTGCTTGCTGCCACTGACTCTTATCAGCCAAATTCTACAAGAAAATTTTCTTTTCCTGACACTCCTCATCGTATCTCGACGACGGATGACCTCTATCGGAATTATCGCGAAGGCTCAAAGAGCCACTCTGTCGGGACAGGAGAGTTATCGAGGCAGCAGTCGGAGATGTTTGCATCAGCCCAACCTTCAGGGGGATTTGCTGTGCAGGAACGGGAGTTGCAGGAGGCGGCAGCACCGTTTTTACCCCTGCTTCTCTCTTCTATTTACAGTGATGACGATGTTGTGCCGAATCCGAAAGAGCTGGAACCAAAAATCTGGCAGTTACATAATAAATATCTGATTTGCCAGATCAAGACCGGATTGATGATTATTGATCAGCATGTGGCGCATGAACGGGTGCTCTATGAGCGGGCTGTCGATGTCATGAATCATAGTGTGCCAAATTCCCAGCAGTTGCTCTTTCCGCAGAAGGTGGAGTTTCGGGCGTGGGAGTACGAACTCTTTGAGGAGATACGGGAAGATCTCTACCGACTTGGCTTTAATCTGCGCTTGTTTGGTAATAAAACCATCATGATTGAGGGGGTGCCCCAGGATGTAAAGCCGGGCACTGAAGTGACTATTTTGCAGGATATGATTGCTGAATATCAGGATAATGCCTCAAAGCTCAAGCTTGAAAAACGCGATAATCTTGCGAAATCCTACTCCTGCCGCAATGCCATTATGGCAGGCCAAAAGCTCTCTCTTGAGGAGATGCGTTCCCTGATTGACAATCTGTTTGCCACCCGTGAGCCCTACTCCTGCCCCCATGGAAGGCCGGTTATTATCAAGCTCTCTCTTGACCAGCTTGACAGGATGTTCGGGAGAAAATAGGTGAGGATTGTGTAAGGTTGCAAGTATTCAGACAAGCAGGCAGTGCTGGCTGTGCAATTTGCAGGAGATCGGTGGGGTACAAAGCATCCATGCCCTTGCCATAAATTTTGTTGGCAAGGGCATGATGTGCGGTAAGATTTCTAACAGATCAGAACGAAAAACTCATGCCAGCATTAACCCGAACCTCTTTGGGAATCTGTGTATCAGTGCCATTGACATTCATTGTAAATGTATCGGTTGCAAAAGCACCATCAACATCCAGCAGAAAGAGTTTGAATCCAGCGGTCAAGACATTCCCGCCAGAACTGGCAGCGAGGTTTTTGTAAGCGCCTCCACGCAATTTGAGCCATGAAGCGGGTTTAAACTCAAATCCCCCGCCAAAATTTCGGCTTTTCTGGGCACTTCCGACGACGCTTCCTGGTGCGACGGTATCATTTTCCTTCAAATCAAGATCCGCCGCAAAAGTCATCCAGGTAACTGGCTCGACAGCAATACCGGCACGTATCTGCGGTTTCAACTCAACCTCTGTACCGGGAGTTGATATGGCGTGAGCAGGGACTGGGTCATTAGCTGCTGGCACGAAATAGTCAGGTGCGGCAAGTTTTGGTGAGTTGAGGTTTTTGCCAACAATGCCGATGGTCACTGCTTTGTTATACTTGTACAGAGCGCCAAGATCAATGCCAAAGGTCATGGAACTCTTTTTGTTTTGGGTGATATCGTTAAGCAGATCTTGTGCAGTAAGATTATTTCCCGTCCGGTTGACCAGCAGCACCTGGTTCTGGTACACTGTTCCTGAAATAATTTTACCAGTGATGCCAAGTCCCAGTTTTCCTTTGGATCCAACATTGACCGGATGTCCATAAGAGATGGGCACTTCAATATACTGGACAGCCTTTGTCAACACTGAGGTTGTGTTTTTGTCCAAAGTGGTTGTGCCGCCACCGGCCAGTGCGGGGAGGGCAATATCTGTCATGGTAGAGAGTACAGTGGTTGCCGGAATCCCGCTGGTAAGCAACTTCGTACCAATTGCATCAGCCAGGGTTGTGGCTTGTATGAGAGTAAGTCTCGCATCAGAAGCCTTGATGGCAGTGATCAAGGTTGTCCGGTCTGTAGCTGAAAAGTAGTTAGGATCTGTGTACGGTGTGCCTCCAAGGGCATTTGAGAGATCTTCGGTTCGAATAGCTACAGCAGTAACTGAGTTATTCGGAAGGACATTGAGTATGTCGGCTGTTGGTTGGACATACCCTTCCATGGTTCCAAAAAGGCCAAAAGAGAACCTTTTTGAAGTCATACTGATTGGAGCAAATCCTGTAACAGCCATATTTCCCTTACGAGCGTCGATATCATTGATAATCGACAATGTTTTTACAACGTCACCTACGTTGTCGGCAGTCGAAGTTGTTGTGTTGAAGCTTTGAACATTTGTAAAATTAATATTTGAAAACCTGTCAACATTCTCGGCCAATCCATCACTTGCCTTAACACCAGCCCCAATGCCAGCACTCAAGGCAAAAGGTGCAACATTAAAAGCTCCGCCAGCCGGATTCCAGTAAGAGGTTAAAGAGCCGTTGTTTCGTGCAACTCCGGCTCCACCCATGCCTACCGCTCCTGGTGTCTGGAATTCTACACCTTTGGCCACTATCGGCACAGAGAGTGCAAATGAAACAAGCGCTAACATCTTTTTCATAGAAGACTCCTTTGATTTGAATCGTTAAAAAGGATCAAAATATTTTTGCTATCCACGAATGATACTCATTTTGAGGATAATTTATACAAGGTTGAAGGCATGCCTGAAAATTCCTGAACAACCCACACGTCAGAAATATAGAGATAATTCAGTAGAAAAACATTTCTTTAGAAAAAAGCTTTGAGTCCCGTCATCCAGTCCGTTGATTCCTTTCATAAGTGCTCCACAAAAATTGGCTCCACAACAAAACTGCTGCATAGTAAAAAAATACACCTGTACATCATGAAACAGATGGCCAAAAACCTGAAGATGATGTCAGTAAAATCCTGGCTGGTTTCAGAACGGTTTACAGAGCGACTTTTTGTTGATCACTTCTTATCCTCCTCCGACAATATTTCTCGATTCTCTTTTCCATGAGAGATCAACTGATTCTCTGTGATTGTCGGTCATCTACGTATCATGTTTTCTGAAAAAAGTTTTTTTCACTACATTGCGCAGGCAGCAATCACTTTTAGTATAAAGAATGCCCTTGTAGCTCAGTGGATAGAGCAACAGTTTCCTAAACTGTAGGTCGGCGGTTCGAGTCTGCCCGAGGGCACTTTTCTCCCAGCGGTTCGCGTTGTTAGCATAACACTTTTTTTTCTTGTACTACAGTGCCCAGGACGCCAGCCAAACATAAAAAGCCTTTCAGAGTCATTTTTATTCTTCTGATGTCGTTTTTTTTGCTTGATGTCGGGCGATACTTTTTTTATCCCGATATCGAAAGGCTTGTCGATGAAAATCCTGAAAAAACAGCCTTTATGGAGTTCCGTGAGGCTGAGTGGCAGCAAGAGGGGCTCTCTGATAAAAAAATCAGTCAGAGATGGGTTCCGCTGCGGAGTGTCTCTCAAAATCTCATCAAAGCGGTGCTGATTGGCGAGGATGACAAGTTCTGGCAACATGAGGGGTTTGATTACAGGGCGATGGAGCGGGCAATTGAAAAAAATATTCTTGCCAAAAAGTTCAAGATGGGTGGCAGTACCATCAGCCAGCAGCTTGCCAAAAACCTCTATCTTTCACCATCAAAAAATCCGGTTCGTAAAGTCAAGGAGGCAATTCTTACCTGGAGGCTTGAACGAACACTCTCAAAGCGCAGGATTCTTGAACTGTATGTAAATATTGCCGAATGGGGTGATGGCATTTTTGGTATAGGGCAGGCTGCCCGACACTACTATGGTGTCACTCCGGCAAAATTGTCTGCACAACAGGCATCAAAACTTGCCGCGATACTTCCCAATCCGATTCTTTTTTCTCCAACAGGCACCTCTCGCTATGTCCGCAATCGCTCCAGTCTCATCTACGCGATTATGAGGAAGCGGGGAATTGTGGTTCCTGACTATAAAGAGGTCATTATGGAGTCGCCAATGGATACCACAGCGGTGGATTCTGTTGTGATCGGTGTGCCGGAATATCTGCTTGAGCAGGCCCTCACAGTTGATAGCAGCAGTGTCAAAGTTTCGGACGGTAAGAGTGCTGCTGACGAGGTAAACAGCACCGCCCCCTGATTTCATAGGCCAGGGGGCATCAATCTGACGCTCCCCACAACTGTACAATAATTGTCTGCTACCCCGAGCGAATGGTATGCGGTATTCAGGTGCAGAGGCAATCGCTTGTTATGACATCAGTTCAAACGACGTTTTATCCATTCCACAGACAGGGCAGACCCAGTCGTCAGGAATATTTTCAAACGAAGTTCCCGGAGCTATTCCTCCGTCAGGATCGCCAACAGCCGGGTCATAGACGTAGCCGCATGGTATACACACCCATTGTTCCATAGCTTTTTTTCTGTTTATATTGAAAAGTTTACAAACCCGAAGGTCATGATAAAGAAAAAATGGCTCACTCCGAAAGAAACTTTTCTCTCGAAATGAAGCGACACCCTCTGGATTTGAAAAGTTCAGGATTGCAGATGCCTGGCAAGAAAAATCCCAAAAAATACCTTGAGTTCTGGATGTCTCTGTAGGCTCTCTTCTGGGGGGTGAAATTTTTTGCCACAAAAGATTTCAATCAATGCAAAAGCTCCCTTCGTAGATAATTCTTGCAGGACCAGCAAGAAAAACCTCGTCCATTTTTTCGCTGAACTGAACCTGAAGAATATCACCGCTTTTTACTGTTACAGAGACCGTCGTGCTGCCGATTTTGCCAAGTTGGTAACTCATAAGGGCGGCAGCAACAGCTCCTGTACCACAGGCGAGGGTTTCATCTTCAACGCCGCGTTCAAAGGTGCGAAGAGAGAGTGAGGCTGGCGAGGTGATTTCAATAAAGTTGACGTTGCTCCCTCCAGGAAACAGATCAGTTCGATGCCTGATGGCACCTCCTGTTTCATTGACCTTCACGTTGTCAAGGTCAGTGACGTAGGTGATAACGTGCGGGGAGCCAGTATTAACGGCGTGGCAGAGAAGTTCGCCAATGTTCAGCTCATACTGGAACTCTTCAGGTGGAAGCATTTGGAGTTTCACGCGTTCATTTCCGATAATCCATGCGTCGTAGCGTCTTCTATTGGCTTCAAAGGTGCAGGCGTTCTTGATTCCGTGAGGAATGCCGATGGTAGAGGCGAAATAGGCCGCACATCTCCCGCCGTTTCCACACATGGAGCCTTGAAATCCATCAGCATTGTGATACTTCATGCTGAAGTCAAACTCTGTGGAGGGCTCAAGAAGAATAAGTCCGTCGGCTCCAATACCTGTTCTTCTGGTACAGAGTTCTCTTATCTGTGCTGGAGAAAGATGAATCGCAAGGGCTCTGTTGTCAATAACAATAAAGTCGTTGCCTGCTCCCGAGAGTTTGCTGAAAGCTATTTTCATGACAAGGTTAAAGTGTTCAGGATTTATAAGTTCTCTTTTCTGCTTGATGCAGGGTTATCGTGGTGGCTTTGAGTGCTTTCATGTGGTTTCCAACACATAGAGCCCTTTGATGCAGGGGTAAAATAATTTATTATTAAATAATTTTTCTTATTTTGTCTGCTACTGCGTCAGGTAATTTCCTTGGCAGATTGTCTTAGGATGTTGATTCTTACTTGGTTTTTCTATAGATTCGAGGGTAATGGTTGTGTGTAAAGCGTTTCAATCCACAGGAGAGGTTGTGATGGGCATGTTATCAGATCAACATGCTTTACTTTCAGCTTGTGTCGCATTACTCATGGCTCGATAATTTTCTTTTTGGTTTCTTCAACCTGAATTATGTTCAAAAAAAGGAGAGAAGTACAATGGCTGAACAAGTGAATCCGGCAGGAGTCAAGCCAAAGGGCACTGTCCCACCTCCCAAGGGGAACGCTCCTTCACCCAAGGGTGCTGGCGTGGCGGCTGCCCCGTCCGTTATCAAGGAGCAGGATGCTTCGAAAATGAGAAGATTTCTGTTCCAGCGAACAGAAACACGCTCCACGAAGTGGTACCAGATCTTTGATACTGACAAGATTGATGATGAGCAGGTTGTCGGGGCCCACCTTACACTTCTTGGTGTGCTTGGTTTTTTAATGGCCATCTATTATATCGCCGGTATCCAGGTTTTTCCCTGGGGCGCACCTGGTTTTCATGATAGCTGGTTTTATCTGGTGATCAAGCCAAGAATGGTCTCTCTTGGTATTGACACTTACAGCTCCAAGACTGCCGATCTTGCCGAAGCAGGCGGCAAGCTTATTGGCTGGGCTCTTTTTCATCTCCTTTCCGGTTCTGTTTTGATGTTCGGTGGATGGCGTCACTGGACCCATAACCTCACCAATCCCTTTACCGGACGTACCGGTAATTTCCGTGACTTCAGGTTTCTCGGGAAGTTTGGTGATGTGGTTTTCAGCGGAATAAGCGCAAAGAGCTACAGAGAGGCACTTGGACCACACGCGGTCTATATGTCCCTTCTGTTTCTTGGTTGGGCACTTGTGATGTGGTTTGTTCTTGGCCACGATCCATTTCCTGATTTCCAGACCATCAATGCCGAGACCTTCATGTCTTTTGTCTTCTCGGTGGTCTTTTTTTCGCTCGGTATTTACTGGTGGAAAAATCCGCCGAATGCGGCTACTCACCTGAATGATGATATGAAAGCCGTATTTTCTGTTCACCTTACAGCAATTGGGTATATAAGTATTGCAATAGGGTGTATCGCTTTTGTTGCATTCCAGCAGCCATCGTTTGCCGCATATTATAAAGAGCTTGACAATCTTGCTTTTTATCTTTATGGTGAGCCTTTCAACCGGGTAAGTTACGATTTTGTTCAGGAGGGTGGCAAAATCATCTCCGGCTCGAAGGAGTTTATGGACTTTGAAGCTTATGCAATTCTTCCGAAAAACGGGAGCACCTTCGGTATGGCGAGGACGGTTATTGACCTTATAACCTTCAACCATATTATTTGCGGTGTTCTCTATGTTTTTGCCGGAGTTTACCATGGCGGTCAGTATCTTCTCAAGATTCAGCTTAATGGCCTCTACAGCCAGATCAAGTCGGTCATGGTTGCAAAAGGGCGCGATCAGGAGGTACAGGTCAAGATTCTTGGTTCGATTATGGCTCTCTGTTTTTCCACCATGCTCTCAGTATACGCTGTGATCGTCTGGAATACCATCTGCGAGTTGAACCTGTTTGGTACGAACATCATGATGTCATTCTACTGGCTCAAACCGCTTCCAATATTCCAGTGGATGTTCACTGACCCAAG
>CAIOLC010000080.1 GCA_903859055.1 uncultured Chlorobiaceae bacterium
CATTTAAGAAGCCTTATTCGGGCCGCAGGACTGACTGTTACAGAGTTTTTTGACATTTGCCGTAGTTAAAAGCTGCTGAAGCAGCACTGATTCGCGATGCATATTATGTCCGGAAATCACTTGCATCTCACTTTCTTGATGATATGGTTCGAATGTTGATGGGACAAGAATCCGTATCGGAATGCCGTTTATACTCCGAACTTCCCGATGAACTGTCAAATGGTTCAAAAACACATCCGAAGCAGATTAGACAAAAAGCTGGTAACCTACTCAGTCCTGACGAAGAGCGGGTATTTGGAGCAATGCAGGGGATGTTTAATGCAAAACCAGATCTTGTGGTTTGTATAAATGAAGAACTCCTCATCTATGAGGCTAAGTTCACACTGGATTTTGATCTTAAGCAAATGACGCGAACAGAAAATATTGGGAAAATTTGGGCAGCTCTTTTTTATGCAGATCTCGGTTACACTAAACCCCCTGCGGTTAAAGTGCTCAAGCTTGGACTTGCAAAATTCTCACCGGATATATCTTGGGAAGATGTATCAAGGATATCAGCAAACATCTATGCTGATAATGACAGAACCCGCGTAGCTATTGAGAATGCTTGTTCAATTATTTAGCAAATGTTACGCCACGACTTTTCTCTCTCACCCAGGCATCGCGCCCAAAACGTATTATCCGTGACATAACTCTCCACCCCATGCCACTTAACCTCTCCACCAGCAACCGGATGGAAGTCCTGGTCGACTCCCTCGCCGTTACGTTCCAGAAACCGCTCGCCTCGGCGTTCACCAAAGAGGTGATTGTGGTGCAGAGCCGAGGGATGCAGCGCTGGCTCTCGATGGAGCTGGCGGCGCGTTTTGGCGTTTGGGCTAACGGTCACTACCCCTTCCCGAATGCGATGGTGCAGGAACTCCAAAGTCATGAGGTCGGTGGTGCAGATGGTTCAA
The DNA here is from genome assembly GCA_903859055.1 of uncultured Chlorobiaceae bacterium. Lineage (GTDB taxonomy): Bacteria > Bacteroidota > Chlorobiia > Chlorobiales > Chlorobiaceae > Chlorobium. The sequence goes on from CAIOLC010000080.1 coordinate 951, forward strand.
GCAGCAGGGGAGGATGAGCAAGGTGTTTGATGCCCTGCATTTGTTTGTTATACTTCCGCAACTGTTTGTTCTCAAAAAAGGCCAAAACAGCCTAAGTGCACCGATCCGGCAATAACTAATATACGGGAGAAAGGTAAATGCTGAAGCGATTACGAATACAGAATTTCAAGGGTTGGAGGGATACTGGTACTATTCGTATGGCCCCGATTTCCCTATTTTTTGGTGCGAACAGTTCTGGAAAGTCCAGTATCGGTCAGTTTTTGATGATGTTGAAACAAACCGTTGAGTCTCCGGACAGGAAAGCTGTTTTTTTCCCTGGTGGGAAAAATTCTGCTGTACAACTTGGCTCATATCAGGAGATGGTCTATCACCGAAATCCAGAAAACGAGATTTCTTTTGAATATCAATGGATACTGCACAATGTATTAAAGTTTAAAGATCCTGTGTCACAGAAGACATTTACAGGAAATAATCTGGACTTCCAGGCTGAGGTTTCTGTACGAGATTCAAAACAAAATTTATTGCAAGTAAAACGATTCAAGTATCGGTTATTCAACAATGAGACTCAATCACTTGCTATTGAACTAACAAGAAAACCGGAAAAGCGAGAGTATGAGGTATTGACAGAAGAGTATAATCTTGTAAGAAAAAAAATGCGTGCATGGGCGTTAAAGGATGTTAATCGTTTTTATGGGTTTCCGGATGAGGTCGTAGTCTACTATCAAAATGCTGAATTTATGCAGGCTATTGACTTTGAGCAAGAGCAGCTTTTTAAATCCCTATGTTATTTAGGGCCATTACGGACTAAAGCAGATAGAGTTTATACATGGGGAGGGAATGCGCCTGAAAGTGTTGGTGCAACAGGTGAAAATACGGTAGCAGCTATACTGTCAGCCAGAAACAGAAAAATTAGTATTGTTAAGCCTGGAGCAAAGAAAGCTTCTCCGGCAAAACCATTCGAAGAAGTTATAGCGTTAAAGCTTCAAGAGTTGGGTTTAATCGAATCATTTGAAGTCGAAAATATTTCTGGACAACTCTACAGAGTTAAAGTTTGTGCCAAAGGTTCAAAAAATGGAGTTGATCTTCCTGATATCGGTTTTGGTATATCACAGGTATTGCCTGTTCTTGTCCAGTGTTTTTATGCCCCACCGAACTCTATTATACTGATGGAGCAACCTGAGATTCATCTGCATCCAAGTGCCCAATCTGCGCTGGCTGATGTCATGATTGATGTGATCAACTCCAGAGAAAATGGTGCTGATCGAAATATTCAGTTGATTATTGAGACACACTCCGAGCATTTTTTGCGAAGATTGCAGCGTAGGATTGCCGAGGATGTTGTGTCGAAAGAAAAGGTGTCTGCCTACTTTGCCAATATTACAAAGAGTCCAGCGACACTTGAGCCCCTTCAGATTGACATGTTTGGTAATGTCCAGAACTGGCCGGAAAACTTTTTTGGTGATGAGATGGGTGATATTACTGAACAGGCCAAAGCTGCAATGAAAAAGCGGATGCAACAGACTTATGAGACATCGGAGGAATCTGAATGATTTTACCTAAGAAATGCCTTATGGACACAAATGTCCCGAAAACTGCCAATCTCGCTCTTGCTCCAGACCAGGTACCTCAAGACTTGGTGGGATGTGTTCTTGCTTGTGTTGAGGCTGTTGAGCATGTCATCAAAAAACAAGCACTGGTGATGGATGCTGGAGAGGAAATTTTTGATGAATACCGTCAACAGCTTTCCATGAAAGGTCAGCCTGGTGTGGGCGATCGTTTCATGAAATGGGTTCATGATAATCGCTGGAGTTTTCCCGAAGCCAATCGGGTGCAGATTACTAAAAATGGAGAGTCATACGATCAATTTCCTGCCCATGCCGGTTTAACCCAGTTTGATCCCTCTGACCGAAAGTTTATTGCTGTCGCTAATGCTCATCCAGAAAAACCAGCAATTATTCAGGCAACTGACAGTAAATGGTGGGGATGGAAGGATGCCTTGGGCGAGGTTGGGATTACGGTGCATTTCCTTTGTCATGATTATGTCCAGAAAAAATATGTGAAGAAGATGGAGACATGAAAGAAGATTTTTTCAAATTTCCTTCAACACCACATCTTACCCTTCTGGGTGATATTGAAGTTAGAGATGATAAGGTTATGTCGGAGTTGGAGCGGGATGAATTCCTTCTTCATGAGCTTGTTGTTGAAGAAAAGGTAGATGGAGCAAATCTTGGAATATCTTTTGATGAAAAAGGGGAAATCCGTGTCCAGAACAGGGGTAAGTATCTTCATTTTTCAGATAAGGGGCAGTGGAAAAAGCTTTTTGAGTGGATAACTCCACACCAGGAGTTGCTTTTCGATCAACTGTCTGATCGTTATATCCTGTTCGGTGAGTGGTGTTATGCCCAACATTCTGTCGTTTATACCCGTCTGCCGGACTGGTTTCTTGGGTTTGATATGTATGATAAATTGACAGCTCGTTTTTTTTCGTGCACTCGACGGAATCAGATTTTTCAGGTGGTTGGTATCTCTCAGATTCCACAGGTTGCGATTGGTCACTTTACACTTCCCAAGCTGCGTAATCTTCTTGCGCAGTCACATTTCAGTGATAGCCCGTCAGAGGGGCTTTACCTTCGATTCAACCAGGGAGAGTGGCTTGTACAAAGAGCCAAGTTGGTTCGACCGGCCTTTATTCAATCCGTTGAACAACATTGGTCACATTCAGCCATTAAGCCAAACCTGCTCGAACTTGCGTATGGAAAATGAGTCTATCTCCACCCCATGCCACTTAACCTCTACACCAGCAACCAGATGGATGTTCTGGTTGACTCCCTCGCCGTTACGTTCCAGAAACCGCTCACCTCGGCGTTCACCAAAGAGGTGATTGTGGTGCAGCGCTGGCTCTCGATGGAGCTGGAACTCTCAAGCCATAGGTCGATCGTGACGATGGTTTAAGCGGCAGGGGGAGTAAATCAAAGTGCTTGATGCACTGAAATTGTTTGTTATACTTCGACAGAAAGTTTTTTTGATCAGTCAGGAAGATAAAAAGGGTGATTCCAACTGGCTTAGTGATGTTTCAATTCTCTTCACAATAGAGAGATTACAGATGCCAACTGTTTTGCGTATAGTTGCTTATCGGCTTTTCTTTATTGCGGGCGATAAAAGCGAACTCTCGCATATTCATATTGAACGCAATGATAATCTGGCTAAATTTGGGCTTGATCCGGTTCGCTTATAAAGTAGTGGTAGTTTTTCAAGGCATGAATTTGCCAGGATTCAAATAATCGTCATTGAATCATCAACAGCGTGGTTACTTCAACAATTGACTCTTGAAAATATCATTATTGACCATAATTATCCTGTTGATAGAGTGTAGTCTATAGGCTACATTGAGGCTATGATTGAAATTCGTAAAACAAACCATTTCGCCAAGTGGATCGACAGCCTGCAAGATATCCGGGCACGTGCACGCATTCAGGCAAGAATTGAGAGACTGGCTATGGGTAATCCTGGGGATGCTAAGCCTGTTGGTGAAGGGATTTCAGAGATGCGTATTGATTATGGCCCCGGTTATAGGGTTTATTATATACAGCATGAACGAACAGTGATAATTTTGCTGGCTGGTGGCGATAAAAGTACGCAAGCCAAAGATATAAAAGCTGCGCTTCACTTGGTACAAAATTTATAGGAGTAAAATATGGCAAAAACCGTTACAACTAAATATGAAGTATCCGAGCACCTTCGTACCCCTCAGGAAATGGCCGCTTATCTGGAAATGTGCATTGAAGAAGCAAATGGAGATACAGCGTTTATTATTAAGGCATTGGGGGATATCGCAAGGGCGAAAGGTATGACACAGGTGGCACGTGATGCTGGTTTGTCAAGGGAAAGTCTGTATAAAGCTCTCTCCGGGGAAAGAAATCCAGGGTTTGATACCATTCTTAAAGTAATAAGTGCCTTGGGTTTGAAATTGCAAGCAGAAGTAGCACATACAACACAAGTAATTCCATTTCTAAATCAATAATGAATCCATAATCCAAGGCCATGCGACGATGGAATGAACTCTTGGTGTATCATGTTCCATCTCCCTTAACGAGGATTCCAAATGGTCTTCAAGAGCATGCAAGCTGTTGAAGACTACATTGCCAAAAGCTTTCTCGCGAAGTTCGTCCCACAGGTGCTCGACTGGATTGAGTTCCGGCGAATAGGGTGGCAATGAAATCAGACGCATATTTTTCGGAGTTTTTAATATGGACGACTTGTGCCAACCAGCCCCGTCCAATATCATCACTATCCTGTCTTCAGAATACCTGGACGATATTTCATCAAGAAATATTTGCATGCATCTGCTGTTGACAGTCGGCAGGATCAACGTGTTAATCACCCCATCTCTAGCAGCCTGTCGGACTTAAAATACTTCAAAAAATCTTGGAAATATCCTTATAAAGTATTATATTAAAGTCATATAGATATAATTTTTTATATCAGAATTTTCAGTGATTTTGCCTTATGAGTAC
>CAIOLC010000081.1 GCA_903859055.1 uncultured Chlorobiaceae bacterium
AGTGGCCGCTGTTTTGGGTATTTCAAAGGGTTGGGCCTGTCAATTGAGGAGGCGTTTTATTCAGGCCGGTGGCCTTCCAGCAGAATCAAAACCAAAGCGGGGTGGACGGCATCGGGAAATTATGAGCAAAGAGGAAGAGGCTGCCTTTCTTGCTCCCTTTTTTGATAAAGCAATCCATGGCGGCATATTGATTGTCAGCGAGATCAAGATTGCTCTGGACAAACGAATGGGCCGTAAAACGGCACTTGCTTCGACTTATAATCTTCTGCACAGGAATAACTGGCGGAAGCTTGCGCCGGACAAGAGACATACGAAAACCGATGTCGACGCACAGATAGAGTGGAAAAAAAACTCCAGTCCCTCCTCTCCCTGATCAACACGGAGTGGCCAGGTACCAAGCCACTTCGGTTGATGTTTCAGGATGAAGCACGTTTTGGCCGTATTACCGACACGCGTCAATGCTGGTGTCCGCGACCGGTTCGCCCGCTGAGTATGGTCACGGTGACCCAAGAGTACACCTATGCATATGCAGCCGTCTCGGTTAGAGATGGGGCGCTTGACACGTTGATCCTGCCGACTGTCAACAGCGGATGCATGCAAATATTTCTTGATGAAATATCGTCCAGGTATTCTGAAGACAGGATAGTGATGATATTGGATGGGGCTGGTTGGCACAAGTCGTCCACATTAAAAACTCCGAAAAATATGCGTCTGATTTCATTGCCACCCTATTCGCCGGAACTCAATCCAGTCGAGCACCTGTGGGACGAACTTCGCGACAATGCTTTTGGGAATATAGTCTTCAACAGCTTGCATGCTCTTGAAGACCATTTGGAATCCTCGTTAAGGGAAATGGAACATGATACACCAAGAGTTCATTCCATCGTCGCGTGGCCTTGGATTATGGATTCATTATTGATTTAGAAATGGAATAAGATGATCATGTCACCTGTTCCTGTGCTTTTTTACTTTTGTGCAACTGCGCGTTCAATGGCCTGACGAATAAACCGTTGATACGGCACACCTTCCCTTGTTGCCTTTTTTTGTACAGCAAGAAGCAGTTCTTCAGAAAGTCGAATACTGATGGATTTACCTTTCGGTTTAAATTCAAATTGAACCAACTGACCACCGGATAAATCATAGTTGCTTAAATCTTCATGAGCAACAAATGCCTCGGCTTCTTCATCACTCCTGAATATCGGGATTTTCTTTTTCATAAGCCGTTATCTCCTTTTGGTGCATATATCTGGCACTGATTGGCCGAATCAACAGGTTTTCATCATCCCTGCGTAAAGTGAACACAACAAAAACATGGCGATTGTCCTTTGCTTTACCAATGGCCTTGAAGCGTGTCTCGGCATCTGAATGGTCATCAGGAAAAGTCATAACAGGACGAGTAAAAATATCCTCTATGACATCAAGCGAAACCCCGTGCTTTCGGCATTTTTCCTTATTGCCTTCGTCCCATTGAAATCCAGATACCTGTGCTTTTCTCATAGATCAATGATATACATTTGCATATACATTCACAACAAAAAACCATGTCGCCACATCAAATTCACCTTCCGTTGGAGAGAGGCCATCAGCATCTCCATGCCCATACTCCCCCGGTGTAATCGCTTCTTCCCCGGATGGAGAAAGCACCTGAAGCACCACGCAAAAAATCTTGAAAGCATGACCATTTTCGTGTCATTGACCACCATGCAATATCAAGCAAAAAACTTTTCCCAAGTCCATTATCGCCGGTAATCAGGTTCAAGCGCTCGCCAAACTCCAGCTCCATGGCTGATGAAGGGCCAACGTTTTCCAATTTCAGATGCTTCAGCAAGTGTTTTCTCCGATCTCTTTTTTATTGGGCTGCCTTCTGCCGCATTATGCTCATTTTTTCTTTCTGACCAGCTAAGTCATCCCCTTTTTCGTGAGGCGATATTTCTGAAACCGACTGTTTGGTTTATCAGGTATGGCCATCTCGACAAGCCCAGCCTTGAGTGACGGAACAAGGTAAATCGCACGAAAAGAATCCTCATGCCGAAGCCCAAGTAACTGTTGCATTTCACTAC
>CAIOLC010000082.1 GCA_903859055.1 uncultured Chlorobiaceae bacterium
CCGCCAGTCTCTGGGCTTCAAGGCTCCTCACGGTTATGGCTGGATAACCAATCCCAGGAAGGCGCTGTACAACCGGGTTTATTATCGAACAACTCGGGGTTGTTCTGTTGTGCTTGTTGTTTTGTTGTCAGTTGCGGGCGCTTTGGGTTGCGGTGTCGCCTGGGCGGTGAACATTCGGTGATATCCAAAAATTCAAATCATTCAGTGCGGAGGGAGCTGCCTGATTTTCATTCGAATCGTTTTCGGAGCTCGGTTTTAGCCTCCCGCCAGAGCCTGTTGTGAATCTCAGCTCTTGTTACGACACATCCGATTTATTGAAAACGGCTTCCAGAGTCGGAGCTGTGAGAATAGCATCACTCCAAGCTTCCAGCTCCTTCGATTTGGCGCACTTTACACCGCTCTGAAACCCACTCGGGCAACAGGCCAAAGCGGTGCTCAAGCTGCCTTTTCAGTAAGGTGTATTGGCCCTTGACTATACCCTTGACCATGCCAAGTCGTTCTATGCTTGTGATGTATTCCATCTTCTCTTTCTCCTCAATTGTTTCAAGTTCTTGCCAGATCCGGCTGTTCAGCCAATCAGGCAAATAGGTTATATGGCATCAATTTCGTTGCAAACTGTATTGATATGATCAAGTCCGTAGAGTAATGCTGCTTCATCAATGCTCATCCAATGAAAAAATTGCAGGATGAGGTTGTAATGCTGTCGAGCGTAGGTGGTATTTTTTACAGGATTACCAGGTAGGAAGCAAATAGGTTCATGATGGGCGATTCGATTTCTGATGTTTACCTCCAAAAACCAAAACCCAATTCAGCAACCAGTTTACAGTGAGTGTAAGAGTGGTTCAGTTTTTGGATTGCATCGTTGATAGTGGTTTTAGTCATCCTGCATTGCGAGTTATCGAAAATACCACACGGAGCAGCGGCATTACGTAGCCAATCGTTGCCGAAGGTGCCCGCGTAATGCTGATCAATGGCATTTCGGAGGGCGATTTCAAAACAACTGATGACGGTAAAAAGCTCTTGGGATAGCTGCAAGTTCTTGCGATACATCGTCATAGCCTTACGAGTATTGCCTCCGCAAGCTGTCAAATAGCGCCCCATCCGGGCAGGGGTCATGATATTTTCAAAATCGGTGTACCTCATTTCTTGATTTCTACTTGCATAATTCAATATCAAGAGCTAAATTCGTTGGATCTTATTCCCGGTAGTCCCTGAAGCAATTCAAACTGCCGGGTTTCGTTTTTTACAGCGGAGGGTATTCTGTAATCAATAAGCCACCTGTAGATTCTCCCCAAGCATCCTCATCTTTAGACAAGAGCCTCACTTTCAGGGTTATAGAGATCCTTTTTAGATCGCCATTCAAAAGATACTTGTTTTTTCTCAAAATCACAGAACACTCTTTTCAGCGAAACGAAGTAAAAAGAGGTGTACAAGGTTCAGAAGGTGCGAGCGTATTCGCTGGCCGAAGCAGGTAATTGAGCATGATAGTGATCCGGCCATAAAGGTTTGGCGAAATCAGCGCGGACGCGAGGAAAGAAAAATAAAGGTACAGTTTCCCACTCTGTCCAACATCAAAACTGAGTTTCATTCTGTCGAAGAGCGCTTTAAAGTGCTCAATTCGGCAATCCTGAAAGACAAGGCATGGGATCGTGATAGTGCTGAAATCATCAGGCCTGCGAGAGGCAGGGGAGTTGCTCTCTCAGAAACTCGGGAGCAAAATCAGCTCCATTGCTCCAGCTCAAGGTGTGGCCTTCGAGAGTGAACGATCTGAAAAACTCCTTGTCTTTGAG
>CAIOLC010000083.1 GCA_903859055.1 uncultured Chlorobiaceae bacterium
GAGCGCATTCGCCAGGCGGCACGGAATATCAAGAAGTTTTTGCGCGAACGCGAGGCATGAGAAGTTTCATCTGGAAGAATGTATAAAAGCCCCGGGTGTCCGGGGCATCATGGCATCAAAGATTCTAACCTGTTTTGACCCTCAACCAACCCAATGCTCATACCCATCAGGTCCAGATACATACCGAGATGGAGCGGAGCCACCAGAAGCGCCAGATGACAAGCGATGCGCATTACCTTCATGCCCAAAGAAGCACTCAGATTTACGAATCATCATCTCCTTGAAGGTTAACAAGAAACCTGCAGCTTGCGCTATATCCATCGCTCGCTTGCAGAAATCCGGGTCAGATTTAAGTTTACTGATAAACTCATCCGCTGGTTCATGTGACATAAACACCCCTTTGAGTTAAAATAAACCGCCGTACCAATCCTCTTAATGGCCAGAAAAAATCGCAAAGACAATTCACTCATGATACGCGGATTATTTATTTATTACAAATATTATTTCCGAATGACGATCTGTGGGGAGCGAGTGGCTGAGTACTGTTTCGGGATTTAAATGCGGATGATTGAGCGTAGCCGCAGATTTAAGCGCGACTATCGACTGGAGAAATCGGGGGCACACGGCAAGAAACTCGACGCATTTTTTAGAAATATCCTTAGTCTGCTGATAGAGGTTCGATTTGGCAGGAAGTGTATTTAAAAAACACAAGCATCGATTCATCAAGGGTTATTTGGCTTTTCCCTTTCCACCTCAAATATCTCCCCGATTGCCTGCGGAATGGCATCAACCACCATACCGGACGACACGAGGCTGGCGACATCGCTGGCAAGATCGCCGGCCCGGCCATGAAACCATGCCCCTGCTGCGGCTGCATTGACGAGGTCGGCACCTTTGGCTGCGAGGGCGGCAATCATGCCGGAGAGCACATCTCCGGAGCCTGCGGTGGCCAGTGCTTCGGTGCCGCTGGTGTTGAGCAGTGTCGGGCCGTCTGCGGATGCAATGACGGTTGGATTGCCTTTCAGCAGCAGGGTTACTCCATGCTGACGGGCAAAGAGTTGGGCGGTTTCAATCGGGTCTGAAGCAATCTCTTCAGTGGGAATATTGGTGAGACGGCTGAACTCTCCATAATGCGGGGTAAGCAGCACGTTGTTGCATGTGCCGAGGACATCCGAAAGTCCGATAACTGAGAGAGCATAGAGCGCATCAGCATCCAGAATCAGCGTTTTGTCGGCGATATCCGAACTGGAGAGCAACTCTTTCAGCCGCGCGATTGTCTCCTCGTCGCGCCCGAGGCCGCATCCAATCAGGATAACATCCGCCCAGCGCGCTTTTTCGAGCATGGTGGCGATATCTCTCCCGATAACAACCGCTTCCGGCACGGCCAGATGCATGGTGTTGGCAAGCGAGATCGGCACAGAGAGACAAACGTATCCGGCACCGGTTTTCACGGCAGCTTTGGCGGCCAGGATTGCAGCTCCTGCCATCGAAGAGTGGGCGGTTTGCGATCCGGCAATGATCAGCAGTTTGCCGTTGGTATGTTTGGCGCTTGATGGTTCGCGCAGGATAAACTGTTCGGCGGCAAACTCCTGGTCAATCAGCAGGCATGAGGTTGGTTCAACCAGAAAACGGGGAATGGAGATCTCCGCAACGTGTACTTCACCACAACAGTTCGGGCCGTCATTCAGATAAAAGCCACGCTTCAAAAAGGCCATGGTGATGGTAATATCAGCCTGAATGGCGAGAGTGGATGAGCAGCCGGAAGAGGCATCAAGGCCTGAGGGGATATCGAGGGCAATGGTCATGCCGCCTCTCTCATCACGAAGCGTATTGAGCAGTTCAATGCCGTCGCACAGGGGAGAGGCAAGCTCCATGCCGGGTTTGCCAAGGCGAAGGCCGGTGCCGGTCATGGCATCAACAAGGAGATCGTAGTGGCTCTCCTCAATAAACGGCAGGGCTTGGTCAAGGCTGGCAAAAATGCGCAGATTGGTCAGATGCTCTTCGTAGGCCTGCAAGATGGCAAGCCCCTCGCGATTCACCCCTTGCAGAACACTCTCCGGGTAGAGCAGCACAAGATCAACTGAAGCTTCATGATTAAGCAGATGGCGGGCAAGCACAAAACCATCTCCGCCGTTGTTGCCTTTGCCGCAGAGGATAAGAGCGGTGGCATCGGCAATATCCTTGTCGATGCTCCCGTTGAGTATCCGAAAAGCTTCGCCTCCAGCCAGCTCCATTAGACGGGTTTCGCCCATAAGGAGCTGCTCAATCGCCGCCTTGTCGGCTCTTTGCATCTCTGGAGCAGTGACAACAGGCAACATAATTGTTCTCCTCTCTTTTTTTATCAGGAAAGCTTACAGTTCGTCAAGGTGCAGAGCGTGTTCCAGTGAATGGTAGTACGCCTCCGCAAGCTCATCGATGGTGAAGTTCACAATCTCCTTGCCATTAATGGAGATTGATGCAGCCCGTTCCATGACGGTGCCGATAGCCTGAAGAGGGATGTTGTTTTCAGCCGCCGTAGCAGCAAGTGCCTCAATCTTGTCGGGCGAAACGCTAAGGAGCACTCGTCCCTGTGCTTCAGAGAAAAGCTGCTGCTGCATACGGATGGGAGAACTCTCTGTATCTTCCAGAGTAACGATGAAGCCAAGCGGAGCCTCGGCATTCATGATGCCCTTTTCAGCCAATGCGACAAAAAGACCTCCATCAGAGATGTCGTGGGCAGAATGGAGAAGCTTCTGTTCAGCAACTGAGACCAGAAATCGCTGGAGATTGGTTTCGTGCTCAAGATCGACAGAAGGGGAGTCCTGGCCGGGGGTGCCATACTGCATGACAAGGTACTCCGAACCGTCAAGCGTCAGCTCGGGATCGCCAGCAAGGATAATGAGATCACCGGCATGAGTGAAGGTTGAGCCGACAAGATTATCGATATCGTCAAGCAGCCCGATCATACCGATGGTCGGGGTGGGATAGATGGCGGTACGAACGCCGCCAATAAACGTTTCGTTGTAGAAGCTGACGTTGCCGCCGGTAACCGGAGTGTTGAAGGCTCGGCACGCTTCGCCCATGCCTCTGACCGACTCCTTGAACTGGAAGTAGACCTCCGGTTTGAGGGGGTTACCAAAATTGAGGCAGTTGGTGATGGCCAAGGGTTTTGCGCCGGAGCAGGCGATGTTTCGGGCGCATTCGGCCACGGCTATTTTGCCCCCAGCGAGCGGGTTGAGATAGACGTAACGGGCATTGCAGTCCGTTTTCATGGCAAGCCCCTTTTTTGTCCCCTTGATGCGGATGACGGCGGCATCGGTGTGGCCGGTTGGCGTTACCGTGTTGGTCTGCACCATTGAGTCATACTGATGGTAGACCCACTGTTTGCTGGCGATATTGGGGCGTGAGAGCAGGTCGAGAGCGATAGTGTTGAAATCGAGCGTGTCGTCGTCAACAAGCTCTGCCACTGGGGTAACAGGCTTTTTTTCTATCGCTTCACGGATATAGACCGGCGCTCCACCACCAAGCACGAGTGATTCGGCTGGAATTTCAGCGACAACGGCACCATGATGCAGCACTCGCAGGAGGTTATCGTCGGTGACGCGTCCGATGGTGACCGCCAGGACGTCCCATTTTTCGTAAACCTCAATAATCTTCCCCTCAAATTCCTTTTTTGCGACAATAAGCATCCGTTCCTGCGATTCGGAGAGCATGATCTCATAGGCACTCATGCCCGCTTCACGAATCGGCACCAGATCAAGGTCAATCTCTATCCCGCCTGATCCGGTTTTTTCAATGCCTCTGGCACTCATTTCGGAGGTGGAACTGGTGATGCCGGCGGCACCCATATCCTGCAAGCCGACCACATAGCCTGTGGCAATAGCTTCAAGGGTTGCTTCCAGCAGCAGCTTTTCGGCAAAAGGGTCGCCAACCTGAACGCTGGGACGTTTGTCCTCCGAGGCTTCGCTGAGATCCTCCGAAGCAAAGGTTGCGCCGTGAATGCCGTCGCGTCCCGTGGAGGAGCCGACAATCAGCACAGGATTACCTTTGCCAAGGGCTGTGGCGCTGACAGTTTTGTGATGTTCGACAATGCCGACAGACATGGCATTGACCAGCGGGTTGCCGGTGTATCCCTCTTCAAAATAGATTTCACCTCCCACCGTCGGTACTCCGAAGGAGTTGCCGTAATCGCCTATGCCACGCACTACACCATCAACCAGATAGCGGACATGGGGATCTTTCGGCGAACCGAATCGCAGCGAGTTGAGCGATGCAACCGGACGGGCACCCATGGTAAAAATATCGCGATGAATGCCTCCGACACCTGTTGCCGCACCCTGATAGGGTTCAACGGCAGAGGGGTGGTTGTGTGATTCGATTTTGAAGGCAACGGCAAGGTTATCACCGATATCGACAAGGCCAGCGTTCTCTTCGCCTGCCGAGGTGAGCAGGGCGGCCCCTTCACGAGGAAGGGTTTTAAGCACGGCAATGGAATTTTTATAACTGCAGTGTTCAGACCACATGACGGAGAAGACCCCAATCTCGGTAAATGAGGGGGTTCTTCCGAGAATGTCGCATATCTTGCCGTACTCTTCAGCGCTCAGACCATGTTCTGCCGCAAGGGCTGGGGTCACTTCAACTTCTTGATGTTTCATAAGGTACCGGTCAACATGTTCAAAGGCTCATAGCTGCTGGCCACAGCAGTTTTTATATTTTTTTCCGCTTCCACAGGAGCAGAGATCATTACGTCCAAGCCTTTTTTCAGCAATGAAAGGCTGTTGAAGATGCTCGTCACTCTCCTCCTCTTCCTCAACTTCGACAATGGAGTAGACACTTTCGACCGGAGCGTGCTGAGCCACCAGCTTCTCCTGACGGCCAGCCGCTTTTCGCTGGCGCTCCTCCATCTCCTCAGCCTCTTCTTCATCCACTGGAAAAAGCTTGAATGCCAGAGAGAGGGTCTCAAGCTCAATATCACGCAAGAGGTCGATAAAAAGGCGGAAAGCCTCCTGTTTATACTCAAGCAGAGGGTCTTTCTGCCCGTACGCCCTGAGATTGATCCCCTCACGGAGGGAGTCTATTTCGCGAAGATGCTCTCTCCATCGCTGGTCAATAACACTCAGTACTGCATATTTCTCAATCTGTCGCATAATCTCTTCGGGGACGCTCTCCTCTTTACGACGGTAATATGCGAGTGCCGTTTCGTAGAGTTTTTCAGCCGTAGCCTCCACCCCTTCCCGTTCAAAGGCAAGTTTGTCGGGCTTGAACTCAATAGAGAGCTCCCGCATCACCTGCTCCTCGATACCCTCAACATCAAAATCCTTCTGGTATTTTTTAATTAAAGTATCACTGTAATCTTTCAGCAGGTCCAGAATATCGCTGGTAAGGCGCTCCTTAATAAGGCCGTTTTTGCGTCGGGAGTAGATAACCTCGCGCTGCTGGCTCAGTACATCATCATACTCAAGCAGTCGTTTCCGGATTGCAAAGTTCTGCTCCTCAACTTTTTTCTGAGCACGTTCGATCGACTTGGTGATCATGGAGTGCTCAATCACATCACCCTCTTCATGGCCGAGGCGATCCATCACCGAGATAACACGGTCGGAGCCAAAGAGGCGCATCAGCTCATCTTCGAGAGAGACAAAAAAGACCGATTCACCAGGATCACCCTGCCGTCCGGCACGTCCCCGAAGCTGACGGTCAATACGGCGTGACTCATGCCGCTCAGAACCAAGAATAAAGAGTCCTCCCAGTTCGCGGACACCCGAACCAAGCTTGATATCGGTTCCTCGTCCCGCCATGTTGGTGGCAATGGTCACCGCCTCTTTCTGGCCAGCTTCAGCCACAATTTCAGCCTCACGGTCATTCTGTTTGGCATTCAGCACATTGTGCGCGATCTTTCTTGCCCGAAGCATTCTTGAAAGTGTCTCCGAAACCTCTACGCTTGTTGTTCCAACCAGCACTGGCTGACCTTTTTTCTGCAGCTCCTCAACTTTTGCCGCAATGGCATTGTACTTCTCTCGACGGGTTTTGTAGACAAGATCCTCCCGATCATTCCTGACAATGTTGGCATTGGTAGGAATGACAACAACATCAAGCTTGTAAATTTCATAAAACTCCGAAGCCTCAGTCTCGGCGGTGCCAGTCATACCGGCAAGTTTTTTATAAAGCCGGAAAAAGTTCTGAATGGTGATGGTGGCCATGGTCTGCGTCTCACCCTCAATCTTGACATTCTCCTTGGCTTCGATTGCCTGGTGCAGACCATCGCTGTAACGGCGACCCGGAAGGATTCGACCCGTAAATTCATCGACAATCATCACCTGCCCGTTCTGTACAACATACTCATCGTCGCGCACAAAGAGAGAGTAGGCTTTCAGGAGTTGACTGATATTGTGCAGTCGCTCTGAACGATCAGCAAAAAGGCGATAGACTGCATCTTTTTTCTGCACCTTGTCGGCCACGGCAACAGAGGCATCACTCTCAATGATGGCCACTTCAGATCCTACATCAGGAAGCATAAAGATATCGCTGTCCTGATGGCTCAGTTTGCTGAGGAACTCGCGCCCCTTGTCGGTCAAATCAATGGTGGCCCCCTTTTCGTCAACAGCGTAGTAGAGCGCATCGTCAACCTCGTGCATCTGGCTGGAGTTGTCTTTCAGGTACTCGTTTTCAGTACCCTGCACCAGTTTTGCAACACCCTGTTGGGAGAGCATTTTAAGGTAGCGGCTGTTCTTGGGTTGTCCCCGTTTGACCCGAAGCAGGGCGAGACCTGCCGCTGCATCACCAGGTTTGGTTTTCATCAGCTTTTCAGCCTCAGTGAGATATGAGGCTACAAGATGCTGTTGGGCACGAACCAACTGCTCGATCCAGGGTTTGATCTCCTGGAATTTGCTGTTGTCGGCATTGGGTACTGGACCTGAGATAATCAGCGGGGTTCTCGCTTCATCAATCAACACACTGTCCACCTCGTCCACAATGGCGAAGTAGAAGTTCCGCTGCACCATCTCTTCCGGTGTTCCGGCCATGTTGTCGCGGAGGTAGTCAAATCCAAGCTCGTTGTTGGTGCCATAAGTGATATCGCAGAGGTACTGCTCGCGTCTCTCCTCGGGGTGCATGGAGTTAAGAATAACGCCTACCGAGAAGTTGTGAAACTCAAAAACAGGGTTCATCCACTCCTTGTCTCTCTGGGCAAGATAGTCATTGACGGTGACAACATGGACCCCTCTGCCAGTAAGCGCATTAAGAAAAACCGGAAGTGTCGAGACAAGTGTTTTTCCCTCACCAGTGGCCATTTCAGATATTTTACCTGAATGAAGCACCATGCCTCCGATGAGCTGAACATCGTAAGGCACCATGTTCCAGAGCATCTCTCTCCCCATAATCTTGTAGGTGTGCCCCCTGAGACGGAGACAGGTCTCTTTGACAAGAGCATAAGTTTCGGGCAGAATTTCGTCAAGGATAGCGGCGGTGGCCGTTTCATACTCATCAGCAAGCGTGTCAAGGCGGCTGTTGATCGTTTCAGCCTCATCAAGATTGATATCGGGATTATCAAGTTTAAGCATGAGAGATTTTTTCTCTTGCTCAAGAGGCAACAAAACATTGCGTACCTTTTGTTTTAATTCCAGGCCCTTTTGCCTCAACTGATCGTTACTGAGCGACGATAACGCACATTGCAATTCGTTGATACGCTCTATAACGGGCTGGATTTTCTTGATATCCTTATCGTGTTTGGAACCGAAGATCTTTTCAAAAATTTTCAACATGGGGGAGTATTCACTCTAAAATTTCAGTTTTCAGGAGAGGAACGAGGCACCGCTGCAATATACCGATTTCATCCTCTCCAATCGACTTCCAAGGTATTGAATTAGATATTGAGAAAAAAGGGGTAAGTGTTGAAAAAAAGAGAGGAGACGGAAGAGGAGGCCTCCACTCTTCGTGATCAACACGATTGTTACGAATTTCAATCAGTTTTCATGGCCAGCTCAGTAAAAAAATCTTTCAGATCTCTCGTGCCATAAGCAGGAGCGACATGGTCAAATTTCAGTGCTTCGATGGCAAAGGAAAAAAGATCAGCCAGATTCCGGTTAAAGAGTCCGGTAACCATTAATCCACTTTCGGCAAGCCAGAAGGGGAGTGGTGTTATCCAGGGTGATTTGCCGCAGGCTTGAAAGGCCATCTCCATTACCTCCCTGAAGGTGTAGACTTTTGCTCCTCCAACGGGAATTTCTCTCGATTCGCCATCAACAGCATCAACACAGATTTTTGCCAGATCAGCTCCATGAATCGGATTGATCTTTTTTTCTCCCTCTCCGATCATAAAGATATGGCCACTCCTGGCCATTGAAAAAAATCGGCCCATATCAGAAAAGTAGCCATTAGGACGGATGACTGCCCATGAAAGACCGGATTGTTTCAGATCGGCAACAAGGAGTTCGTGCGCTTTGACCGAGGCAATCTCAGCCATCTTCTCCTGGTTGAAAACCGAGACGTAGATAAATCTTGAAACTTTTTCGGCGATGGCCTGATCAAGAATGAGCTTATTGCCAAGGTAGTCAACATCATTGCTTGTATGAACCGGATGAGGCACCGTCAGGCCCAGAGCCGAAAAAACAATATTAACCTCTTTACATATTCCCCGGATACTTTCAGGCTGTGTTACATCGCCGATAATGATCTCGTCAATCATCGTGTAAATCGCTGGTTCCCCGTGTACTCCGGTGCTTTTAATCTTTTCAGGATCACGCACCAGAGCCCTGATATGGTAACCCCTCTCCTTGAACTCCTTGACAGCATATCTGCCAAGATATCCCGATGCACCGGCCACAAGCACCTTTTTTATTGTAGGCATGATCTCCTCCTTTAGTTAGTGTTTCTCTTGAAAAAACAATCAAAATGATCGAAGTTTTTTTATCTCTTTTCGCCAGCAATGGAACAATATATGGCCTCCATAACCAGCAAGTTTTGGATTCAGAAAAGTACGCGCCTCCGCATCAAGCAGAAGATACGTAGTAGGAGTTAAATTCCTGAGGGCCGTCGTGCTTTTAAACCATTCCCCCATGTATTGTTTGACGTGAGTGTCAATCGGAAAGGCATCAAAACGCCCAAGCCCGAAGAGAGCGATACAGTCGGCAATCTTGAAGCCAATCCCTCTGTTTTTGCAAAGTGTGGTGCGCAACACATCCAGCGGAATCTCCGGGTCACGCAGGTCGACAAGATTGATTCTCCCCTCCACAACCGCACGGGCTGCAAGCACAATATTTTTTGCCCGCTCTCTGTTGTTGTTGGTACAGATACTGAGCTTCAGTGGATCTGCTGCAGCAAGAGATTCTGGCGTCGGGAATTTATGAAGAATAATCTCCTTTCCCGAAAAGGTTATGGGAATTTTTTCACCATAGGTATTTCGCAGCATGAGGACCTGTCTTCTGATCAAATGCATCCCAATTCCTTGTGCACACATAAAACTGATCATGGTTTCATAAGGGTTTTGCCTTATAACTCTTAACCCATAATACTCTTTTAATCTTGCTGATACCTCAGGATAAAGAGAGTGAAAATTATCTGTAAATACACTATGATTATCAATATCAATTGATAAATACCTTTTGATAAAACCATTAATATAATGATCTATAATAGAATCTGTATAATAATAAACCTCAATTTTATAAGATGTTAATTGCCTTATGATTAATGGCATACCATCGACAATTGATGAATAGTAATTGCTATCGATATCAAATTGCTCCCACAAGAAAGACTGGCCACTAAAGAGTGCCCAATGAATATTTACAGCCATTGGCAATTTTATAACTCTTCTCTTTAATATTGGCATAATATGAGTTACTTGTGTTGATAACAGGGATAAAGAAAGTTAATAATTATTGGTCGATTAAGAATCATAATCAATTGTAATTAAATGGCTTATATTATTTTGTATAAAATATTTTTATGTAAAATACATCCAATTATTATTAAAATAATATGTAAGATTTTTTTAATAAAATCAAA
>CAIOLC010000084.1 GCA_903859055.1 uncultured Chlorobiaceae bacterium
ACCAGCGTTGAGGGAGGAGCGAACTGCTTTATCTCATCCAGAAGCGCAATATTCACCTCAACCGGAGCTGAAAGAATCAGAATATCCGCGCTGTAAAGAGTTTTTTTATCCTCGATAAAGAGGTCAAGCCCCAGCTCTTTGACACGGCAACGGTCACTCTCGGTAAAGTTTGGATCAAACCCCTGAAAGAGAATCAGGTGCTCCCCGGCAAGCGGCGAACTCTTAATTGCCCGCAAGAGTGACATGCCAATCAATCCAAGGCCAATAAAGGAGATGCTTCTGATCGGTGATTCCACCATCATCCCCGTTCAGTTTTGTTTGTTTGCCCGACTTCCGGGAGCATCTATCGGCAAACCCTCCTTGCAAAGTGGGCACTCCTCAGGAGCATAGCTGATCACCTCCATCAAAAGAACCGAAAATTGGTCATCCGCAAGCTTCACTCGCCCATTGCTGCGGTCGACCACTGAGCCAACTCCGACAAGCGATGCTCCAGCCGCTTTAATGAGAGCAATCACTTCTGCAACCGATCCGCCGGTGGTGATCACATCCTCAATCACCAGCACCCGCTCACCCGGTTCGAGACTGAAACCGCGTCGAATCGTCATCGCTCCATCTTTACGCTCGGCAAAAATGGTCTTGACACCAAGCTGACGACCAACCTCTGTGCCGACAACAATACCGCCAATGGCAGGGGAGATTACCGTTTCAATGCCGTTACCGGTAAAATGGCTGGCAATCCTGCTGCAAACCGCAGACAAATGCTCTGGATACTGTAAAACCTTGGCACACTGAAAGTAGGCGTTACTATGGCGACCCGATGTCAGCTTGAAGTGACCATCGAGCAGTGCGCCGGTTGCTTTGAAAACATCAAGCAGAGATGGAGTACTCATAGAGAAGGGCGTTGCGTATGGATTGTTATGAAACACAAGAAGCTCAAGATAAAGAAGCCGCTCCCAAAAGCTAAAGGAAAACTTCGCCTGATCGAGAGTATACGCCATCGCAGGCTACAAATCCCGATACACATCGCGACGATGCCGGATGTACTGAATGACAATCTGCTTGTCCTCTGTATCGACTTGATAGACGATACGATAATCACCCACCCGAATGCGATAAAACAGCTCCCCGCCTGCAAGTTTCAGAGATTGCGGAGGAAATGGATCGGCTGTCAGACCATCGATTCGCTGAAAAAGACGATCAACCACAGCCACTGGTATTTTTCGTAAATCTTTTTCGACTGAGGGTTTAAAGATAACACTATACTTGCTCATGGCACTGTAATCTCCGTCTCATCTCTTCAAGAGTCACCGGGGTTTCGTCCCGACGGGATGCCAGTATCGTCAGATCATGTAAATCCTCTACAATTTGCTGGTATTGTTTCAAGGATAACAGTACCCCTGTCTTTTTCCCTTGAGTATTAATAACATACTTCCCTTGTGGTAGCGTTGATTCCATAGAGGTACTCAGTTTTAATCCTGTCCCTGGTGAGTGGTGATTTATCACTTTGATACTGCTAATTTAATAATAGTAACGATTTTCTCTACCCGCTTCTGTCGCATCGTTCAAGATATTCGCTGAGCAGCACACATGCCGCCGCGCTGTCAAGCCGACCTTTCTGCTGGCGCTCCTTTCTTGACCTGCCGGAAGCAATCAGAATCTGGCGTGCGCTCCTTGAAGAGTGGTGCTCATCAACCGTCTCTATTGGTAACAGCGGAAACTCTGCACGAAGCTCCTCAAGAAATCGGTCAACCACGCGAGTCATGGCATTGGTCTCATCACCGTCACTGAGCGGATATCCAACAAGAATCAACGCAATGTCATCCTGCTTCACCATTGCTGCAAGGGCTACGGAGAGAGCGACACGGTCAAAGGTACCGACGGGCTGGGCAAAGAGCCAGAGAGGATCGCTCCTGGCAAGACCAATGCGTTTGGTGCCATAGTCAATAGCAACTATTCTCTTTTTTGGCCTCATGAGATGAAAAACAATATTGTCAAAGCTCACCGTAACACTATCACCGTTGTGTTAATATACCAATTGTGCACTGTACATCTTCTCCACAGTACCATGAGCTGATTTTTTCCTGCCGTTATTATTGCTTACATTCCGCAAGCAGGTTCATTTAAACAAACGCGCCATGAAGCCGTATCTCTATTTTATCGGGGCCACCTTTTCGATACTGCTCTCCATCTATATCTTTATTTTTGGCACCGGGGTCAATCATGAGCTGATAGCCATTTTTGTCGGGTTATGGGCGCCGACCATTATCTGCATCGGTATTTTTAATACACTGCTCGGCATCCTCGACGAAATGTGTTGTGCACACAAACGGATTGAGGATGGGCAGTCTTGCAGTAGCAACCGTTAAGACTTATGTGTGGAGAGGCAAAACATCTTGCTGGTAGCGGATCATGAAACATGCTGGCGCAATAGCACTTGTCGGTGTGGGTGGCTTCCTCGGTTCTGTTGCGCGCTATCTGGTGGCATTGCTCCTTGCTCCAGTGGCAACAGGGTTTCCGTTTGCCACGTTGACGGTCAACATTCTTGGCAGTTTTCTGATCGGCTTTTTAGGCGAACTGGCAATTTCGACCACTCTTGTCTCCCCTGAAGCAAGGCTTTTTCTGGTCACCGGCTTCTGCGGAGGTTTTACCACCTTTTCCGCCTATATGTTTGAAAATGCTGCCCTACTCAAGGACGGCCAGCTTTTTTATGCCACCATGTATCTTGCCGGCAGTATCGCAGGAGGATTTATTGCTTTCTATACAGGAACACTTCTTGCTAAACTTTGGACATAACGGAGTGAATTATGGAATTACAGAATGCAGAGATGCTGCGGATTTTTGTCGGTGAACAGGCGCGACACGGCCACCGACCACTCTACGAAGAGATTGTCCGTGAAGCTCGGGGAAATGAGATGGCTGGAGCCACCGCACTGAAAGGGATGCTCTCCTACGGTCACGACATGAGCATCAAAGCATCGAAAATCATGGAGCTGGGCACAAACCTGCCCATGGTTATTGAAATTGTGGACTCCGCTGAAAAGATTGACGGCTTCCTGCCGCTACTTCAAAAGATGGTCAGGGATGCATCAGCACGAGTGA
>CAIOLC010000085.1 GCA_903859055.1 uncultured Chlorobiaceae bacterium
ACATCCCGGGCGACAGGGTATCGCAAAGATGAAGGTATTGAGCTTGAGTCGGAGTACGAACGAGCCGATGTGCAGGACTTTACAGCGGAGCAGCAGGAGAGATTTTTGCGTAACTGGTTCACCGCAGCATTCCTGAAAGAGCCTTGTGAAAAAGGATTTGACGAGGCGAGGTGGCAGGAGAAGCAAAAAAAGGAGGCTGGAAAACGTATCACCACCATTGTTGCGCATCTCAAGGTTGAGAAAAACAAGGGACTGCGTCAACTGGCCGCCATACCCATGATTCTGCTGATCATGGCTATTTTGTGGAAAGAGAGGGAGTACATGCCGGAAAGCCGTGTTGAACTTTACGATGCAGCACTCAACTATCTGCTTGAATTCCGCGATAAACGCCGGGACATCAAACCGTTGCTCTCTGCAATTGATGCCCGGCAGGTGCTTGGGCCGGTTTCGCTCTGGATGCAGGAGAGGCTCAAAAAAGATGAAGCGGCAAAAGCTGAAATGCACAGTGAAATGAAGGAGTGGCTTGATACTCTCAATACCCCTCCAACAGCAGAAGCTTTTTGCAACTATCTGGTTGAACGCGCCGGGTTGCTCGTTGAGACAGGCGGCAAAGAGTACCTCTTTCGGCATAAATCATTCCGTGAATATCTCGCAGGTGTTCAGCTCAAGGAAGACCGTCCGTATGAGCATATCAAGACGCTGGTTGCGAATTTTGGTAATGACTGGTGGGAAGAGCCACTCCGCTTTTTTATTGCTTCGGTTGATGCCAGAGTGTTTGATGCCTTTATGGCAAAACTCTTCGATTCCCCACAAAGTGATGCAATGACGCCAAAGCAGCAGTTGTTGTTGCAGACAATCATTGAAGAGGCAAAAGGGAAAAAAATTGACGCATTGTGCAACAAACTGCTTGAGCCGGCGACAACAGCCAGTCGGCAGCGGGTGATTCTTGACTGCCTCAAAGCTATCGGAAAACCTGCAGCACTTGATGTTTTGCAGAAGTTCACTGTTGAGGCACGTGCCAAAAACAGGGATGTTGCCGACAGGGTAGAAGAGGTATTTCTCGCTCTGGGTGGTCAACTCTCTCTTGTTCAATCAGAAAAGAGTGTCGGCGGCAAACCAGACTCGTTCCGAAATCCTCATGAACTGAATGCCGAATATATCCTGATACCGGGTGGAAACTACCGGTATTCAGTGACAGACAAAATTGTGGATGTGCCGGATGCTTACTTTGCCAAGTATCCGGTAACCAACAAACTTTACCGCTTCTTCATTGCATGGTTGCAGGCAAAAGAGTCACCAGTTTTGTATTCAGCATTCACCTCTGAACTGGATGCTATCGCAAATGATAACAGGTGGGGAGATAGGTTTGGTGGCTATTTCAATAACGGTAAAAATAATCTTGCGGCACTCTTTCGTTCATGGTTGGATGAAGATCGCAAATACGATGGAGAGGATCAGCCGGTGGTTGGGGTCACCTGGTATGCTGCCAGAGCCTATTGCCTCTGGCTTTCGTTGCTTGAAGGTGATAATACACTTTACTGTCTGCCTGATGAAATGGAGTGGGAATGGGCGGCGGGTGGAACGCAAGGGACTACGGGTCAGAAAGTACGTCATTATCCGTGGCTGGAAGCGAAGGGTAAGCCCAACTCAACATTTGCGAACTATAATAAAAACATAGGCACAACGACACCGGTAGGGAACTATCCTGAAGGTGCTACCCCGGAAGGGCTTTATGATATGGCGGGCAATGTTTGGGAGTGGATGGAGAATGAACATGAACAATATCCTTCATCCCGTGCATGGCGAGGGGGTTGCTGGTACGATGATGCTGATGCTCTGCGCTGCTCCTCCCGGTACCTCAACTATCCGAGGTACAGCATCGACCTCGTCGATGTGGGTTTTCGAGTGATTCGTTCCAGTCTCTTTTCTTCCTGAAAATCTGGCAATCTGATATCTGGAACTCTGAAAAAAAGACCCTCGGAAAAAGGCAAACGTACAGGGTGGGTTAGAAATTTTTTTTTTTGAGATTGGAGTTTATTGGTGCCAAAAAGTCTTGAACCATTATTTGGCCTGGGCCGGGATTCATCAAAAAGAACTCTTGGCTGATTGGGAACTGGCATCAAATGGTGAGCATCCTTTTGTCTATAGAGCCTCTAAAACAGGAGATTGTAATGTATTTGTCTGTAATTGGCGTGACTCCTCTGGGCGATCATACCTTGATGCTTGAGTTTGAAAATCGTGAAAAGAGAATTTTTGATATGTCGCCATATCTGGATACAGGAAAATTTTCTGAATTGCGGGATCCTTTGCTTTTTCGATCAGTAGCAGTCAAGTATGATTCAATAGAGTGGCCGAACCGACTTGATCTTGATCCAGAGTTTCTATACGAAAAAAGTATCGCTGTTGTTGCGTAAATCGAGTGCATTGGTTGCTGAAACTTATCTTGCAAGTGAGTAAGGCCAGCGCATTGAGCTTTTGCCTGGAGTACTTGGTGCCGCAGGATAGTTGAAGCGTTTGCAGATTTCTGGTCAGATAAGAGTATATTGTATTGCATTTGCAACGCCAACATGACTATCGCAGGACGTATGAAAAGCGCATCATTACCGTCACTCCGCGTCGAACCTGAACTTCGCCAGGCGGCTGAACAGGCTCTGCAGCAGGGGGAAACCCTCTCTTCATTCATCGAGGCATCGCTTCGGGCGAACATCGAACGTCGGCTTAGTCAGAAGGAGTTCATTGCGCGGGGACTTGCTTCGCAGGAGCGTGCCCGCAGAACCGGAGAGTATGAGGATGCTCAGGTTGTCGTGGAGCAGCTTCAGAAGATGCTTCTCGAAGAAAAAAAGAAGAGGCAGTGAAATTCTCCGTCCGCTTTACCCCCGATGCGAAAGATGACCTTGTCCGGCTCTATACATTTCTTCTTGAAAAAGATCTGAAGGCTGCGGAAGAGGCGCTTGATGCGCTGTCAAAGGGATTCGACTTTTTAAGGGAATTTCCGTTCAGTTGCCGCAAAGCCCTTCCTGAAAATCCGCTGCTTCGGGAACTGCTCGTTTCATTCGGAAACTCTGGTTATGTCGCTCTCTTCGAAATTGAGGATCAGGCTACTGTAACCATTCTCGCAATGCGCCACCAGCGGGAGGATGACTATTATTGATGCTGGCAAGATCGGGGAATGATTTGAAAACGATTCTTGCTGCGTGAGAAGAGACCGGGATTAATTTTATTTTATTGACAAGTGTAAGCAGTTTATAAAGTCTCCTCAATGTGATGCCAAACGATACATCCACTATGCCGCTTGATTTCAAGGGAGTTATGGTTTCGAGTACCTTCACCGACCTGAAGGAGCACCGTGCAGCGCTGATCAAAATTATTGGTCTTTCAGAGTTTAAAGATGTGGCGATGGAGAATGATTCTACCAAATCTGACGTGGATGTGCTCGACTCTTCGCTTCGAATGGTTCGGGATAGCGCTGCTTATATCCTTCTGATCAGTCACAAATATGGTCAGACACCGGAGTGCCCGAAGCGGAATCCCGGCAAGCTTTCAATTACCGAGCTTGAGTGTAACGAAGCGGTGCTGCTTCGAAGGCCCATCCTGCTTTTTATCATGGGCGATGATCACGCGATAAAGAAGAGTGACTTTGAAAAAGATCCGGAGAAG
>CAIOLC010000086.1 GCA_903859055.1 uncultured Chlorobiaceae bacterium
ATCAAAGGTCCAAGATTCAAGGTCAGCTCCTTGTTATTGGTGAGCCGGACTTTCAATCTCTGTCCTGAAAGTGGCATCACCTCCACAACCTGTACCCATGGTGTTTCAAGAAGAGAGCTCATTCCACTTTGCCATTAATTCCTCCTGGTTACCCAGGATAAAGTTTTTTATTTTCTTTAGTTGTGCGGTTGGCATCTGACCAGCGCATAAGTCGCCGCTCTCCAGACTGAATGAGCCAGCATAATCCCCATACATTGCGTGACAATGAGGCTTTTCATGATCATCCATGTACATGTAGATCGAAATACCAAAGAAAAAGGCTATGCGCGGCATGGTAATTCAGTGTTCAACCTTGAGTGTTTCTTGATAACGATTGCTTTTAACCGTTCCTTGGGGTAATTTATACTATTTTTGTTGAGAGTCCATTATCAAGTTGTCACTTAACGCTGTCCAAAAGTGAAGATTATGGGAATGCCAGTACGAATAGATGATACCTTGTATGGTCAGGCAAGAGCACAGGCCAAGGCTGAACATCGCACCATTGCCGGGCAGATTGAGTTTTGGGCGATGATTGGACGGACGGCTCTCGACAATCCAGATTTGCCAATCTATTTTGTTCGGGATACCCTGGTTGCAAGGGCGGAGGAAAAGTCGCACTCAACACCATTCGTCCCGGAAGGAAATCTTTCTTGATGAATAACGACATTCAGGTTCATCAAAGCACTCTTTTCAGGCGAGCATACAAGCGGCTGTACCCCAACGAGAAGGCAGATGTTGATGATGCCATTACTCACCAATCTCAATCGAAAAGATGTGAAAGAGCCAGCAAAAAAGATGACCAGCTTGACAAATACCTTGCAGCAGCCGGTAAAACCGATGGAGAAAGATGATGAGTGAATCGCTTGAAATGGGATTTATTGCCGATGACCGTCTGGCCGGTTTTCGCCTGCAACGGCTTGAAATATTCAACTGGGGCACCTTCGACGGGCGCGTCTGGACGCTCAAACTGGGCGGGAAAAACGCCCTCCTCACGGGAGATATTGGCTCTTGAAACTGCAATGAAAGCAATTGAGGGAAATTTCGTTATACAGTTGTCCATCGAAGGCCAGCTTGCTTTTGCCAATACTTTGCTGAATCCGTCCCCAACAGCAGCTAAAAGGTGTCATAATCCTAAGCAAAAAAGAAGCAGGGGCGGGATACAGGCAGAGGAGAAGTTTTTTGAGCATAAGTTTCACAAAGAATAAGAGTTTATTAGCTTCGAAAAGATTGCGCAACCGCTGCCAACCAAGTTCAGCCACAACATAACCCGGTTTTCGGCTGGCTGGCACACAAAAAACGCTTGGACACCCAAAGATCTAATATGAATAATAGACTTACTGTTCGCAATATGCGAGATCTTTTTGCGACCGTTTCAGTAATCACAGGTCTTGCAATAGGATTACCATTAAATGAAGAAATATGGAATCAGTGGCCGGATATTCTAAAACTTGTTAATGGTCAGCAACCAATCTTTTTTATAACAGCCGTGTTTTCTTGCATCACAGCACTAATTCTTACCTTGAGAATTAATAGCCAAGAAAACGATAACGATCGTAATGACTTTGAAACCGTCTCAAGATCGAATGGAACCACAATCTTAAAAGCGCCGCTTTCGAGATTTGAAAAGGAGGCGGAAGATGCTGCTGACGAACAAAAACAAAAAGCTAAAGAATACTTCAAAGCTGGCGAGCAAGATTTTGCTGCCGATAACTACACAAGCGCAGCAAATAACTACAAAGCCTCTATTGAACACCTACATACCATGGCAGCCTATCTGAATGCTGGCAACTCTCTTTCCAATATTTCCAATTATCCTGAGGCAGAACAGATGTATCAACAAGGACTGGAGATAAGCACGAAAAAAAGAGATAAAAAATATGAAGCTGCTTTTCTCAACAACATAGGTAACATCTATTTTCACAAGGGAATGATAGACGAAGCACTTGCTTCTCACAAACAGGCACTTCATCTTCACAAAGCCATGGGATACCTGCTTGGGCAGGCAAACTCCCTCGGCTGCATAGGCAATATCTATTTTCAAAAAGGAATATTCAAGAAAGCACTTGCTTATAATAAAAAGTCGCTTGATCTGGCCAAAGCTATCAAATACCCACTGGGGCAGGTTCAGCCCCTTGACACTATTGGAATGATTTACCAAAGTAAAGGTAAACTTGATGATGCACTTTCTTATCACCAACAAGCACTTGATCTTGCTAAAGCGATTGAATATCCGCTTGGGCAGGCGAGCCCACTCGGTAATATCGGCAACATCTATTTTCAACAAGGTAAATTCGAGGAGGCACTTTCTTATCACCAACAAGCGCTTGATATTGACAAGGCTATCCGGAACCCACTTGGTCAGGCTCAAGACCTCGGTAACATTGGATTGGTTTATAAACGCAAAGGCCAACTTGACAAGGCTCTCACATATTACAAAGATGCACTCGTTATTTTTGACGCCATTGGGAACCGACTTGGGCAGGCTAATGCATTTAGCAACATTGGATTGATTTATAAAGACAACGGCAAACTCGATAAGGCTCTTGATTACTTCGAACAGGCTCTTGAGCTTGACAAAGTTATCGGAAGCCCGTTGGAGCAAGGTAATACACTCAACAACATCGGATTGATTTATCAAGACAAAGACAAGCCTGATGACGCTCTTGATTACTTCAAACAGGCTCTTGAGCTTCTCATTGCCATTGGGAACCCTCTTGGACAAGCTAATGCACTCAACAACATCGGATTGATTTATCGAGAAAAAGGCAAACCCGATGATGCTCTTGCCTACCATAAAAAGGCACTTGATCTTTTCAAAGCCATCGGGAATCCAGTGGGGCAGACTACTGCACTCAACAACATCGGATTGATTTATAAAGGCAAAGGGAAAGCCGACGATGCTCTCGATCAATTTATGCAAGCATGTGACCTGTTTAAAGCTATCAAAAACAAACTCGAAGAGGCTAATGCACTCAGCAACATCGGATTAATTTATCATGATAATGGCCAGCTTGACGACGCAATTGCTTACCACAAACAGGCTCTTGAGCTACACAAAGCTATCGAGAATAAACTTGGGCAGGCTAAAGATCTCGGTAACATCGGAAGCACCTATGGACAAAAAGGCCAGCTCGAAGAAGCACTTGCTTACCACAAACAGGCTCTTGAGCTGCACAAAGCTATCGAGAACAAACTTGGTCAGGCTAAGACTCTTGGCAACATCGGAAGCACCTATGGACAACAGGGCAAGTTAAACGAGGCACTCGCTTACCACAAACAGGCTCTTGAGCTGCATAAAGCTATCGAGAACAAGCTTGGTCAGGCTAACGCTCTTGGCAGCATCGGATACATTTATCAAATGCAAGGTGAACCTGATAATGCTCTAAAATATTTAACACCGGCACTCGAAATCCTAACCACGATGGGAGACAGGTCTGGACAAGCCATAGCTCTCGGCAATATCGGGCTCATTTATCAAGACCAATATGAGTTTGATAACGCGTTCAAATACTTCACTCAATCTTATAAAATTCACTATGAACTCGGGAGCAAGCTTGGACAAGCTAACCAACTTGGTAACATCGGCAATATCTACAGACAAAAAGGTAAGCCCGACGAGGCTCTCGATTACTACATACAGGCATCAACGCTCTTTAAGCAAATTGGAGCTGCTCGTGAATTGAATATCGCTGAAGAGAATATCCGAAGACTCAAGCAACTAAGAAGCTACTTCTAAAAACCATAAAACATCAGGCCAGCATGCCTACAAAAAAACTGCTATCTTATAGCGTTTCAAGAAAATCAACCAATTCATACCACATGGAAAACGAAAGCCGTGAGCTGCAAACGGCTATTCGTGCAGACCAAGCTGCAGGAGCAATTACTCGTAAAAAATTTGGCGAACTCTCTCAGCCAGACAGTTGCGCCATATAGTTCAAAGTATAATGATACCGTTACGTCATGCTGCTGCAAAAATGCTCATTCATATCTGGAGAAAAATCTTTAACTTCACCCTAAAATCCAGCTCGCTTCAGGCGACGCTTTTTCCACCACAATCAATGCGGCACTTTTGGCTTTCGACTACTCCACCTTGAAACCGATCCGTCAGAACCACCCTGCTTGGCATGTGAGAATTCTCTCGCAGGCCAATCTGATCAAGTCATGTATCGATGCCCAATGGCAGGCCCATTTTGATAACCAGCTTGACGAATACCTTGCGCGACCGGTAAAACCGATGGAGAAAAATGATGAGTGAATCGCTTGAAATGGGTTTTATTGCCGATGACCGTCTGGCGGGTTTTCGGCTGCAACGGCTGGAGATATTCAACTGGGGCACCTTCGACGGCAGGGTCTGGACGCTCAAACTGGGCGGGAAAAACGCCCTCCTCACGGGAGATATCGGCTCCGGTAAATCGACGCTGGTCGATGCCGTGACTACCCTCCTGGTGCCAAGCCAGCGCATTGCCTACAACAAGGCGGCAGGTGCCGACAACCGTGAACGCACCCTGCGCTCCTACGTGCTGGGCTACTTCAAGTCGGAGCGGCAGGAGAGCCTTGGAGGCGGCGCCAAACCGGTCGCCCTTCGCGAATCCAACAGTTATTCGGTCATCCTTGGCGTCTTTCATAACGAAGGGTACGACAAAACGGTGACCCTGGCACAAATTTTCTGGATGAAGGATGCCGCACAGCCTGCCCGCATTTATGCCGCTTATGAGGGCGACCTCTCCATCGCCACCGATTTCTCATCCTTCGGCACCGAAATTTCGACCCTGCGCAAACGTCTTCGCGGGGCTGGAGTTGAGCTGTTTGAGAGCTTTCCACCTTATGGAGCCTGGTTCCGGCGACGCTTCGGGATTGAGAACGAGCAGGCGCTGGAGCTGTTTCATCAAACCGTCTCGCTCAAGTCGGTGGGCAACCTGACCGATTTTGTGCGCCTCCACATGCTTGAGCCCTTCACGGTTGAGCCTCGCATTGCCGCCCTTATCCAGCATTTTGAAGACCTCAACCGGGCGCACGAAGCGGTTCTCAAGGCGAAGCGGCAGATAGAGATGCT
This sequence comes from uncultured Chlorobiaceae bacterium, assembly GCA_903859055.1. Lineage (GTDB taxonomy): Bacteria > Bacteroidota > Chlorobiia > Chlorobiales > Chlorobiaceae > Chlorobium. The sequence goes on from CAIOLC010000086.1 coordinate 5,093, forward strand.
GGGCCCTCTCGTAGCAGATTGTGACAATCACCACACTATGGCGCTCCGATCGGAAGAGCTGCGGGGCTCTCGCGACTGCCTTCGCCCCTGGTTCGCCTCCCTCAAACTTGAACTGCTCGACAAACGCCATGCCTCGCTGCATGAGGAGCTGAGCCGTCACCAGATCGTTATTGAGCGTCTGGACGGAGAGCGGCGCACCATGCAAGGACGTGATCGCGAGCTGCGCCGAACCATCGCTGAAAACGGCGGCGACCGGATTGAGAGTATCGCCTTGGAGATTCGGCAGCATCAGCAAGAGCTTGAACGGCGCAACCAGAAGGCAACCCGATATGGAAAACTGGCAGGCCAGCTTGGGGAGCATCCTGCAACAAACGCCGAGGAGTTTTATCAGCAGCGTGCCGGACATGCAGCCATGCACGAGGTAACTGCTGAGGCTGAAGTGCGGGTGCAAAACGAACTCAATGAGGAGGGTGTCCGCTTTACCCAGGGGCGTCAGGAGCATGAGCAGTTGAGCGCCGAGATCAAGAGCCTGAAAGCCCGCATGAGCAATATTGATGAAAAACAGATTGCCATGCGCCGCTCGCTCTGCAAGGCGCTGAATCTCGCGGAGGTTGAGATGCCCTTTGCTGGCGAGTTGCTTCAGGTTCAGGAGGGAGAGCAGCTCTGGGAAGGAGCCATTGAACGGGTGCTCCGCAACTTCGGTCTCTCGCTGCTGGTGCCTGACCATCACTACCCGAAGGTGGCCGAATGGGTTGAGCGAACCAATCTGAAAGGGCGTCTTGTCTATTTTCGGGTGCGCCAGCTCTCCCGCAGCGAACAGTTACCCGACCATCCGGCCTCACTCAGCCGCAAGCTCGCCATCAAAGGCGATTCTCCCTATTTTGACTGGCTCGAACGGGAGGTGGCCCATCGTTTCGATCTGGTCTGCTGCACGACACAGGAGGAGTTTCGGAGGGAGAAAAAAGCCATCACCCAGGCCGGACAGATCAAGTCGCCCGGTGAACGGCACGAAAAGGATGACCGCCACCGCCTCGACGACCGCAGCCGCTACGTCCTCGGATGGAGCAATGCCGCCAAAATTGCCGTCCTTGAAGAGAAGGCCAAACAGCAACAAAGCGAGCTGACCAAACTTGCAGGCCGCATCAGCTCGCTACAGCAGGAGCAGAAAACGCTCAAGGATCGGCTGACCATCCTCTCCAAGCTTGACGAGTATCCCGATTTCAGCGATCTCGACTGGCAGCCTCTCGCCGTTGCCATCGCCAGGCTGGAGACGGAAAAGCGCGACCTCGAAGCCACCTCCAATATTCTGCAAACCCTGACCGAGCAGCTTGCCGTGCTGGAGCAGGAGCTGCATGAGACGGAGCGGCAGCTTGATGACCGAAAGGATAAACGGTCCAAAATCGAGCAGAAAATCAGCGGTATCATGGAGTTGCAGCAGCAGACGGCTGGGCTGCTGGCTGAAGCGGGGGCGGAAGTTACCACTCGTTTCCCCATGCTCCAGCTCATGCGCAAGGAGGCTTTTGGCGATCAGTCGCTGACGGTTGAATCGTGCGACAATCGCGAGCGGGAGATGCGTGACTGGTTGCAGGTAAAGATAGACGGCGAGGAGAGGAAGCTCTCTCGACTGGGCGAAAAGATCATCAGGGCGATGACTGAATACAAGGAGGAGTGGAAACTGGAGACCCGTGAGGTGGATGTCAACATTGCTGCCGGGCCGGAGTATCGTTCAATGTTTGCACAACTTCAGGCGGACGATCTGCCGCGCTTCGAGGGGAGGTTCAAGGATCTGCTCAACGAAAATACCATTCGCGAGGTTGCCAATTTTCAGTCGCAACTTGCCCGAGAGCGGGAGACCATCAAGGAGCGCATTACCCGCCTCAACGAGTCGCTCACGCAGATCGACTTCAATGCGGGCCGATACATCACCCTCGAAGCACAGATGAACCTCGATGCTGACATCCGTGACTTTCAGTCGGAGCTGCGTGCTTGCACCGAAGGCTCGCTGACCGGATCGGACGACGCGCAATATTCGGAAGCCAAATTCCTCCAAGTGCGGCGCATCATCGATCGCTTCCAGGGCCGTGAAGCTTATGCCGACCTCGACCGGCGCTGGACAGCCAAAGTGACCGATGTGCGCAACTGGTTTGTCTTTGCCGCCAGCGAACGGTGGCGCGAAGATGACAGCGAACATGAACACTACGCCGATTCAGGCGGCAAATCGGGAGGGCAGAAGGAGAAGCTCGCCTACACCGTCCTTGCCGCCAGCCTTGCCTATCAGTTCGGTCTGGAATGGGGTGCCGTGCGCTCGCGATCCTTCCGTTTTGTGGTTATTGACGAGGCTTTCGGACGCGGCTCCGACGAATCGGCGCAGTACGGCCTGCAACTCTTCGCCCAGCTCAACCTGCAACTGCTCATCGTTACACCGTTGCAGAAAATCCACATCATCGAACCCTTCGTCTCCAGCGTCGGCTTTGTCCACAATCAGGAGGGTCGATGCTCGGTGTTGCGCAACCTGACCATCGAAGAGTATCGCGCCGAAAAAGAGAAGGCACTGGAATGAGCTGGACAACCCCCGCCGAACTGAAGGCCCAAGTGCAGAAACTCTGGGATCGGGGCATCATCCTCTCCTCCCTGATTAGCGGTGAATCAGTTTTTCCCCGTCGCCTGACGCTGAAAGGGCCCGACTCCAGGGAGTTAAGCGACTCTTTTACCGAAGTGCGCGACTGGATTGCCCGGCTCTCCGGTGCTGCGAAACAGTACCGTATTGTCTGGCGAAGCGTAAACCACCGCATTCTGGGAGCCAATGAACTTCCGGCAGAAATCTGGATTGACACGCTGGACGATGCCCTCGGGCTGATTGGCAAGAGGCAAGAAGCTCGGCAGTTTGCAGCCATGGTTACACTCACCCGCGACGGGCAGCCCACACTTCTCCCCTGGCTGGCAAAACGCCCCCTGCGTGCCCTTGAACTTGCCGAAGAGTGGCCCCGCATCCTCTCCATTGTCGCCTGGCGTCTCAAGCATCCCCGGCCAAGCATCTATCTGCGCCAGATCGACCTGCCCGGCGTACACAGCAAATTCATCGAAGGGCACCGTGGCGTGCTTGGAGAGCTGTTCGATCTCGTCCTTCCTCCTGCGGAGATTGATGCAACGGCGGTTGGCGTTGGAGGATTCTGCCGCCGTTATGGCTTTCAGGATAAACCCCTGCGGGTGCGCTTCCGAATCCTCGACCCGACATTGACGCTGTTCTCGACGAAGAGCGATCAGGATATCACGGTGACGCAGGCAACCTTTGCCCAACTGGAGCTGCCTGTTACCAGGGTCTTCATCACCGAGAACGAAATCAACTTTCTCGCCTTTCCCGATGTTCCCGACGCAATGGTAATTTTCGGAGCCGGTTATGGGTCGAGAATTTGGCCGCAGTCAAGTGGCTGCGAGACCGCATCATCCACTACTGGGGAGACATCGACACCCACGGCTTCGCCATTCTCAATCAGTTGCGCGGGTACTTTCCCCACGTGGCCTCCCTTCTGATGGATCGTGAAACGCTGATGGAGCATCAAGCACTTTGGGGCGTTGAGCCATCTCCCGAAACCGGTGCACTCACGCGACTGACCGCTGATGAGAGTGCGCTTTATGATCAGTTACGCAGGGATGAGCTGGGCAGTCATTTACGGCTGGAGCAGGAGAGGATTGGGTTTGAGTGGCTGGTTGGGGCGCTGGAAAGGGTGTGAACCCTTCAGGACTCTTCACCATTAGACTCTCTCTGCGAAACTGCACTACCAACAACCTGCCATCGTGCCTCAATGGTATCGGCTGACAAATCGGCGCCACACTCCCATTCGATAAAGTATCCGCCATTGCGGACCATCATAAATTCATCAGGATTTCGAAGCTCTTCAAAGCTCACCTGCCAGGATCGTTCCATCAGGAATGGAGTACACAGCTACTTTACATAATCAAGTTGACACTCGAAGGCATTCAAGCAGGAGTGGGAAAAGGAAAATCCACAGAAAAACGGAGAAAAATCTTTAACTTCATCCCAATCTACAGGCCGCATCGGGCTTTATACCATGTATAGGCCTTTGTCGCCTGATCACGAGGAACATTAAACAGATTTGAAGGGGCCATTCTTGAAACAAACAGTTTATATAGAAACCTCAATAGTCAGCTATTTAACATCAAGACCAAGTAATGACATTCGTGTAGCTGCAAATCAAAACACAACTATTGAAATGGTGGGAAACCCGTAGTCCTCTCTTCGATTTGTATGTTTCTGAATTTGTCTTGACCGAAGCGAGTTTCGGTAACCCTGACGCTGCAAACCGTCGCATGACCGTTCTTGAAGATATTCCAGAACTTACGACACTCGAAGACGTTCGAAGACTTGGTAAGGCATTAATTTATAAGGGTTCGTTGCCAGTTAAAGCAGAAATCGACGCTTACCATATTGCAGTTGCGGCAGTGCATGGGATGGAATATCTGCTTACCTGGAATTGCACTCACATCGCTAATGCTATTATGCGCCCTAAAATCGAATTTCTGTGTAGAGAATTTGGCTATGAACCGCCAATAATTTGTACACCACAAGAACTTATGGAGGGCTAATTTTATGTGGCAAGACCCAATAGTAAAAGAAACTCGTGAGCTTCGAGAAGAATACGCGGAGAAGTTTAACCATGACCCCGAGGCTATCTTTGATGATATTCTTAAACGTCAGAACCAACCTGAGAAAAAGCTTGTCTCTCGGCCACCACGAAAACCCCAATTTACACCCAAAGCTGCCTGACATTGCGCTTAAGCGGGACGCACCTTTTCGTGGTGGTTTTGTTGAGAGTGACACAGCTACTGTTGTTTTGTCGTTGTCAGCATGGTTTTGTGCATCGGTATATAAGTTTGCACAATTTCGGTTTCTGTATCTCTCGCCAGCGGTAAAAAAACATCAAAAGCGAAATTTGAAGGGCTGCTTCAAGTTTTGGGCTCAAACTGGGCGGAAAAAACGCCCTCCTCACGGGAGATATCGGCTCCGGAAAATCGACGCTGGTTGATGCCGTGACTACCCTCCTGGTGCCAAGCCAGCGCATTGCCTACAACAAGGCGGCAGGTGCCGACAACCGTGAACGCACCCTGCGCGCTCCTACGTGCTGGGCTACTTCAAGTCGGAGCGGCAGGAGAGCCTCGGAGGAGGTGCCAAGCCGGTTGCCCTTCGCGAATCCAACAGTTATTCGGTCATCCTCGGTGTCTTTCATAACGAAGGGTACGACAAAACGGTGACTCTGGCACAAATTTTCTGGATGAAGGATGTACACTTTCACCGGAATGCTCAACAAGAAGGGTCAACCAGGTATCTTGCCTTTGCTTCAGATGTTTTTCGATGTCGTTTTTGGCACGCGCAAATTTCACATCCCCGCCTTTTTCACCCGGCTTATCCAAAATAATGGGAGTAAGATATACCCCGCGTTGCGCCAGATATGGTGAAAGTAACCGCTTCACAAATTGCTGTTCTGTTGGACCCTCTACCAGAACAACCACCTCTGCAAAACTATTCATAGCTCGTGCCTCCCTGAATGACATTCTTCGACCAGAGTTCTCCAACAGAATAAGTATTCAGCCATTCATTGAAATCTTCGTGATGTAATCGTTCAAAAGTGGATTGCCCATCCTTACGATTCACTACAACAATATCCTCTATGGAAAACTGATCGAGCAACAGAGGAGATTGCGTTGCGACAATAATCTGGGTTCGTTTTGCCGCATCCTGAATCAGCTCAGCAAGAATCCTGATGGCTTCGGGATGCAAGCCAAGTTCCGGTTCATCAATGACAATAACGGATGGTGGAAATGGATTTAACAGGGCTGTAGCAAGGCAAATGAACCTAATGGAGCCATCGGAGAGGTGATACGGCTGCATCGGAAAATCGGAGCCTTTTTGTTGCCAACTAAGTTTGACTTTTTCCTCAACACCTTTTTGTTGCACGTCCAGACGGAAGTCGTCAAAAAACGGCATAACCAGCCGGATTGCATTGACAAGGTCCCGATAATATGAATGGAAAAAAAGCTGGTTTTTTATTTTCAACAGAAACGGGGCAATGTTGCTGCCGTTGTTTCTGAGAAGTTTATTGTCATCGATAATCTCAGAACGTCGCATAGGAGCCATAGAACTGGTGTCATGAAAGTGGTACACCATCCATTTTGCAATGGATTGATAGACAAAATAGCCAACGCCATGATATTGTTCATCCAACAGGGATTTTTCTTCCCGCTCGTCAGACAACCGGCTTTCCTGTGACGAGCTGCCGTAAGGCATCCATTTGTTAGTTAAATATCTTCGTTCTTCACTGACAAGAAACCGTTCATCCACAGTAGGGGTCAGTTCAAAACGATAGAAATTCGAGCCTTTACTGTAGCTACTTTGAGACTCAAATTCAAACTCCATCGATATTATCGGACTACTCTTTGGGCCATTGTGCAGAAAATTGTCAGATCCTCCGTTTTCAAGGATAAAATTCTGAAACTTTTTGCCGGACATCGCCATAAGTAACTGAAAAACCTGGACAAAATTACTTTTTCCGGAACCATTCGCTCCAATAATGATATTCAGATCCCTGAGTTCAAATTCATGTAGTTCACGAATCGATTTGAACCCGTTGATACTTATTTTCTTGATAGCTCCCTTCATGACAAGCCCTCCTAGATCG
>CAIOLC010000087.1 GCA_903859055.1 uncultured Chlorobiaceae bacterium
AGTAGAGATCAACGCGGAGCTGATTCAGGTGGCCTCAAAACGGACAAGCCCAGAAAGGTAACCATTGGATCGAAATCCCTGTCGTCATGTAATAACCTGAAAGTGGGATAAAGCGCACACTATTTGCAGGGCACTCCCAGATATTCCAGGAACAACCTGTCTCTGGCTACTGATTCGGTAGACCAACGGTAGTTGCCCATGGCTGTTCGAACGTTGGTCGTCTCAATGCAGTCGAACCAGTCCAGAATCTGGGCGAGTGATCGTTGCTCAAGCCACTTGTCCAGATTATTTTCGAGCTTGACAAGCGCGGCGGTCTTTTCGTTTTTGTTTTTTCCAAGCACTTCCCGCATTTCCTTGATTTTCTTCGTCAGAAAGCAGTGATAACCCAGTGAGACAAACTGCACGAACTGCCTTCCCCGCAGATTGTCGGGATACCATGTGCGCGGCCGTGCGCCATCAAGCCCCCCTTATTCACCGCGAAGAGCTCCTCTATTTTTTCACGCAGGCGATAGTTTTCAAGTGCTGTGAACGTATCCATGCTCTGATTGCTACTTTAGCATGGTCTATCATGAGACGGGTCGTGAGCTTACCAGTTCATTCCACACATTTTTTTCAATCATGATAGGTAAAAGTTTCTGCATCAGAAGCACTTGGCACTGTATTAGCTCGCCGATAGAGCAGTCTCATTCCTTTTTCTCCGCTGACAACCCTGATGAGGTTCCATCAGGGCTCTTCCCTCATCCAACGAAAATTTGTAAATCGTAACTCTTTCTATTCGTACAGCGCATCTCTCAAACCAACAAAAAGCAGTTACACCTGCCCCTTAAGATAACGCAGTCGCCTCTCCTCGGGAAACCGTTCAATGGCATAACGGAGCATCACCCTCGGCATCTGGCGGTAATTACGCTTCAGGAATGAATCGAGGGTTGGCTGGTCGCGCTTGCCAACCTCGCGGAGCATCCAGCCTGTCGCCTTGTGCAGCAGCTCCTGCGGGTCATCAAGCAGCAGCTCTGCCAGCGCAAGCGTATCCCGAAACTCACCATTCCGGATAAAATGAAAGGTAGCGGTAATCGCTATCCTTCGCTCCCATAAACTTTTCGATGCGGCAAGCTGGTAGAGCAGAGTTCGGTCACGAGAACACAAATAAACGCCAACAATGTACTGGGATGAAATATCCACAAGATCCCAGTTGTTGATAAAGCGGGTATGCGCCAGATAGAGATCATGAATGTGCTGACGGACAGCCTCATTGCCCTTCTCAAAATGACGCATGAGCAGCAAAAGGGCAAGCAGGCGATCTTCGTGAAAAGCAGATTCGAGCAGGCGGATAACCTCCGGCAATGGCGTACCATCAAGCGCAGGTACCATTTTTCTCAACACCGGCACCCGAATACCACGGAAAAGATCACCTTCCGCATACTCCCCGGGGCCGGTCTTGAAATACCTTTGGGCAAACCGGGCGGCCTCTGGATGAGAGTGCGCTTCAAGATTATTGATGATCATGGATGCTGTAACACTCATGACATGATGATGTTGAAATTCATGGACGAAATTCAATATTTTTCGCTTCGCCGTGGCACCCCGCCACACCACCACATTCGCAGGGCTTCACCCTGCGCTGGTAGATTGCGCCCCTTCGGGGCTTGTAATGCGTTATCGACAGGTGACACGGAAACAAGTTTTTTATGCCTGCTCGGCAAGTTTGCTCCATCGGGCCATCTCCTTTTCGAGCTGCTGCTGGATCCCCTGAAGTTCGGCACCAAGCTTCTGCTGGAACCCAAAATCAGCTCCAACTGAGGCAAGTTGCGCCGCTATCTCCGACTGACGATTCTCAGCCACTTGAATCGAGAGCTCAAGCTGCTCAAGCTCACGCTTCTCCTTGCTGGAAAGTTTGCTCTGCTTTGGCAACGTTGGGGCTACAGGTTTCGGAAGCTCCGGCGCTTTTTTCACCGCCTTCGGCTCCCCCTTTGCCTCCGAAGCCTTCAGTTCCAGATAAAGCGTGTAGTTGCCGGGATAGCGACGAATGGTGCCATTTGCCTCGAAGGCAAAAATATACTCAACCGTGCGATCAAGAAAATAGCGGTCGTGGCTCACCACCATAAGACAGCCCTGATAGCTGTCGAGATAGTCCTCAAGCACCCGAAGTGTGGGAATATCGAGATCGTTGGTCGGCTCATCAAGCAGCAGCACATTGGGCGAACCGATAAGCTGCCGCAAGAGGTAGAGGCGCCGACGCTCTCCACCGGAGAGGGTACGCACATAACTGTACTGGGTGGAGGGGGCAAAAAGAAATCGCTCAAGCATTTTTGAGGCAGAGAGCACCGTACCATCCTTTGTGGTAATCTGTTCAGCCTCCGCCTGGATGCACTCAATCACCCGCTTGTCATCGTCAAGACCACGGCTCTGCTGATCGTAGTAACCAATTTTCACCGTCTTGCCCAGAGCAATGTGGCCGCTGTCAGGCTTGACGCGCTCCGTAATCATCTCAAACAGCGTGGTTTTACCAGAACCATTCGGCCCGATAATACCGATGCGATCGCCCTTCTGCAGATGATACTCAAAGTCGCGAAGCAGCACCTTGTCGCCGTAAGACTTCGACACCTTGTGAAACTCTATAATTTTATCCCCGAGTCGTCCAGCGCCAAGGCCGATATCAAGCTCCTTCGTCTTCTCCTTTCTCGGAGCATAGACCAGACTCTCGGCCCGAAGCATACGCGCTTTCTGCTTGGTGGTTCGTGCCTTGCAGCCACTGCGCATCCAGTCAAGCTCCTGGCGGACAAGAGCCTGGCGCTTGCGATCGTCCCGTATCGCCTGCTCCTCCTGTTCGGCTTTCTGTTCCAGATAGCTTGAGTAACCACCGGTAAAGGTGGTTGCAGTGCGGCCATCCAACTCAAGCATCCGCGTCGCCACACGGTCAAGAAAATATCGGTCATGGGTAATGAGGAGCACCGCGCCCTGATAGCGTCTAATGTAATTCTCCAGCCACTCAACACTGTCGGCATCAATATGGTTGGTCGGCTCATCAAGAATCAGACCGTCACTCGGCACCACCAGCGCATGAGCGAGTGCCACCCTCTTGCGCTGACCACCGGAGAGCGTCCCCATGATTGCCGTCAAATCGTAAAGGCCAAGCTTGCCCAGCACTGTTTTGGCATTTGACTCAAGCTCCCAGGCACCGGTCACATCAAGCTCATGCGCAAGCCTGCTCATCCGCTCCAGTAACGAAGGATCATCGCTGTGCTTCGTTTCAAGCTCTTTGCATACCAGCTCATACTCATAGATGAGATCCATCACCTTGCCGCTCGACTTCAGAAGAGCCTGAAGCACGGTATCCTCAGGATTATAGGGTGAATCCTGTGGCAAATAGGCAATCCTCTTCTGGTTTGCCACCATCACCTTCCCCTTGTCGGGGGTCTCAACACCAGCAAGAATTTTCAACAGGGTACTCTTGCCACTCCCGTTCGCCCCTATTATACCTATCTTGTCGCGGTCATCAATGCCAAATGAAACATCTTCGAACAGATGCTTCAGACCATATTTTTTCTGTAACCCCTCAACCGTTAAAAGCACCATACCTCTTCACCATTCCTTCACATTATATTCCACTCACGATCGTGCAAAAAAGGGGAATATAACTATTACGTTCGATGTTACAGCCATCTCGCAAAGTGCTTTTCCGGTTTTCTATTCTCCTTTTTTTTTATAAACTATGCAGAGTTAAAAAATCAAAAAACCAGGTGCTCCGCAGAAATAGATAATTAAACTGAACCACAGATGAGTGAATTTGATGAATTGCTTGCATGGAGCAAGGTGCCAGTACCCGAAGGGCTGCGACAGTTACAGCCAAAGCAACAACAGGAGGTGCTCTCATGGGCAAAAAACCTTGTCGACCATGAAACCGAAGGGCTTGACGACCTCTACAACGCCATAGGGATGATTGTCAAATACATCCCGAATTTCATGGTCATACCGCTTATGGTTGAGCACATCCGTCCACGGATAGCAGCCCAGGTATGCATCAAGATGGGGATCGATCAGGCAACGGGATACGCCAACGACCTTCCGCTGGAATATTTCAGCAAAATCTCAACTTATCTTGACGAAAAACTGATGGCTCAGGTTCTCACAAAAATGAAACGGAGCCAGATAGAAAAGTTCATCATCATGACACTGAAAGAGGATCCTGCCCGAATACTTGACATTGCTAATTATCTTGAGCGCCCTGTTCTGGAGATTTTGGCCAAGTATGTGGCGCTTCCTGAAGATGAGAGCGAGCTTGCCACAAGCCCATATCGAGAGCTTTTTGCAAAAATTCGCTCAATGCAGTAGTGTGAGAGGCAAATGAAAATTTTATTGTAGATGTACTACCACCTGATCCGGGAATTAATTTTACCGGCATGAAAGCCACACTGAGCTGCAGCAAGCTGAAAAAAATTTATAACAAGCGTGAAGTTGTAAAAAGCTCTTCGATTGAGGTGAGGCAGGGGGAAATTGTAGGGCTTCTCGGCCCGAATGGTGCTGGCAAAACCACAACCTTTTATATGATTGTCGGGCTGGTTCGACCCGACAGCGGCGACGTTTTTCTTGACTCGACAACAATCACCAGCCTGCCCATGTACAAACGGGCGCGGCTCGGTATAGGGTATCTGCCACAGGAGGCCTCAGTGTTTCGAAATCTGACGGTTGAAGAGAACATTCGCGGCGTTTTGGAGTTTACCTCTCTCTCAAAAAATGAGCAAAAGGAGCGCGCCGATAAAATGCTTGAGGAGCTGAATATCACCCATCTCCGCAAAAGCATGGGTTACGCCCTCTCTGGAGGTGAACGCAGACGCACTGAAATTGCAAGAGCACTGGCACTCAACCCAAAATTTATTCTGCTTGATGAACCTTTTGCCGGAGTTGACCCCATTGCTGTTGAGGATATCCAGCAGATTGTTGAGGGACTTGCCAGACGCGACATTGGAGTCCTTATTACCGACCACAACGTCCACGAAACGCTCTCCATCACCAGCCACGCCTACCTGCTGTTTGACGGAAGCATCTTCATGCAGGGTACCTCTCAAGAGATTGCCGCCAACCCTGAGGTCAGAAAAATGTACCTTGGAGAAAAGTTTAGCCTCGAACGGTACTGACGCTCTCATTAATCTTTCCGTTCTATCATGCTTCAACTGAAAAAAGAGGGAGAGCTGGCACTTGCAAACCTTCGGAAGTCCGGAGAGTTCCCGCCTGCCTGGCACACCATGGAGGAGCTGGAGAGCAATACCAACACTGTTGTGGCACGCTTTCTTGAGGAGCGGCTCAAGGTGTCGCAACAGCTTGGCGCGACCTCCTTTCTCGCAGAGCTGGCCGACAGGGCACTGCGTACGACGGAAAAAGAGTGGATGGATGAGAGCGGCCTGGACGAAAGCAAAAGAGTGGAAATGGTCAAGGCACTCGACCGCCAGAACAGCATGATGCGCCTCTACCCCCGATATGTCACTCTCCTTCTCTCTCTCCTCGAAGAGCTGGCTACACGTGAACAGCGACAGGTCAGCATCCTTGAACTGGCATGTGGCTCAGGGGGACTGGCCATTGCGCTGGCAGAAGAGGCACAACGAAGGGGTTTGTCTCTCTCTGTGACTGCGTCAGACATTGTGCCAAAATTTATAGAGGAGGGTCAGCGTGAAGCAACAAAAAAAAAGCTTCCACTCTCCTTTCAACTCCTGAATGCCTTCGCCCTGCCAGAATTCTCTACAGGGTCATTTGATCTCATGGTAATTTCGCAGAGCCTTCACCACTTTACTCCCGGTCAACTGGCCATTATCATAGCCCAGGCTGCAATGCATACAACGACCGCATTTGTCGGCATTGACGGCTATCGCAGCATCTTGCTGACGGGGGGCGTCCCGCTTATGGCAAGCTTGCAAGGCATCCCTTCGTTTGCCCTCGATGGCCTCACATCCGCCCGAAAATTCTACAGCGAACTGGAGCTTGATATTATTGCAGAGACAGCGACAAAAAAAAGGAAGCACACCGTCACCTGCGACTGGCCATTGAGTATTCTTACTCTCCGGTTTGATGGATAAGGGCCAGAAGCAGGGGGAGAACGATCGCCGTTAAATTTTCACCCAACGGTGCAGCTTATGGGATTTTGTGCCTGCCTGCAACACTTTCTGGATCATCAGCCCATCCTTAAAACCTGCCGCATCAGGAACACTCCTTTCGTTATTCTTGAGAGCCTTGACAATCCGGTGGGCAAGAAAGGCGAATCCGACTGCAAAAATACCATGAACGGCAAGTGAGGACTGTTTTATTTTCTCCTGCAAAACCAGCTCATCCCAGGCGAGCATCGGCTCAACCAACTTCCAGCGGGGAGCATCAACAAGGCTGCGCCCGGAGTTGTCGTTATCAACTTCCCAGAGCCGTCCAGCTCCATCAAGCCTGATAGTTTTGAGGCTGCCAACCACTTCATAGGAGAACCAGGTGTAAGCGCCAACGGTCGTAACATGCATCAGTGAAGAGCTGCCAAGAGCGACGGATAAGGCACCGAACTTCATCATCATTGCAAAATGGTCATCCGATGTCACGGCACAGGGCTGACCTGACTTGTCGGGACGAAACGGAATACTGATGCCAAGGTTGCAGGAGACCTCCGATATTTCGCCAATCAGGAAGCGGTTCAAATCAACCAGATGGGAACCGATTGCGCCAAGTGCTCCCCCGCCTTTTTCAGCATCGCACCACCATGACCACGGCAAATCGGGTCTGCTGCGACTGGCAAGATTCACCACTGATCGCACTTCGTACACTTTCCCTATCTCTCCCCCGTCAATCATCTGTTTCATGCAACGTACTGCCGGATGAAAGCGGAGCTGATGGTCAAGAAGCGAAAAACCCGGAGCCGTGGTGGCAACAGCAACCATTGAGCTGGCATCCTCAACATTGAGAGCAAAAGGTTTTTCACAAAGCACACTTTTGCCGCTTTCAAGAACCGCATTTACCATCTCCGTATGCAGAAAAGTCGGCGTTGTAACACAAATGAGGTCGAGGTCGCACTGCAGCATATCGCGCCAGTTGGCAAAACCCTGACTGATATCAAACATCTTCATAAACTTCTGACGGTGCAGCTCAGTCGGACTCGCCACCGCAGCAAGCTCGACATTCTCTATCAGTGAAAACGCCGGAGCCTGCGCAATCCGCGACCAGCCGCTTCCAAGAAACCCTATTTTGATCGTCTTTGTCATAAAGTGGACATAAAAAAAGGGCGACAACACTATCACCCTTTATAGTTTCAAGAAACCACGGAGGGGTCAGCTACTCTTTTGTGCTTTTGCCAAACGAGCTTTTTCAATGTAAGTCTTCTGAATATCTCGTGAAACGTTGTATGCCTTCGAGAGACTGTCGGAACTCCAGAGCCTGGCATCAAAGGCCATGCAGATATTGCGGAGGAACGGTATACCAACCTCGGTAACGCTGACACTCTTGTCACCCAAAACAACCAGCCCGTCGTTCTCCATATCTTCAAGGCGGTAGAGTGCGATATCAAGCTCCCCGGTGTAGAGCTTAGGGTCGGCCCATGAGGTTTTCTGTTTGCACATCAGGTTAAGAATGTGACGGCGAAGAACAAGATCTTCGTCGGTAAGCAGGTGGCCACGGTGGAGAGGGAAACGACCCTCGTTCACGGCCTTGATGTAGGAGGTGTCGTCACGCTCGTTCTGCGCAAAAGCATACCAGGTGTCACTGATGGAGGATGAGCCGAGCGCCAGCATCATCTGTGTGGTATTTTCTGTATAACCCATGAAGTTGCGGTGCAGGGTGCCGTTTTTGGCGGCAATGTAGAGTGCGTCTCCTTCAATGGCAAAATGGTCCATGCCAATCTCATGGTAGCCGATGGATTCAAGCATTGCGCTCCCTTTATCGTACAGCTCCTGCTTCGCGTCGCCTACCGGCAGATCCTCCTCTTTGAACTTGCGCTGCCCTTCGTACATGTGCGGGTTGTGGCCGTAAGCATAAAAGGCAAGGCGGTCAGGTTTCAGCTCCATCACCTTCTGAATGGTATCGGTAATGGTGGCCATCGTCTGCTTTGGCAGGCCATAGACGAGGTCAAAATTGATTGAGGTAAAGCCGATTTCACGGGCAAGATCGATCTTCTCCTTGACCAGCTCGAATGACTGGAGCCGGTTGATCTCCTGCTGCACAATCGGGTCAAAATCCTGTATACCGAAACTCATGCGACGGAAACCGACACTGTACAACGCTTCGAGATGCTCCTTTGATGTTGACTTTGGATTGGTCTCAAAGCTGAACATGTAGTTGTCCATCTTGTTAACATTCTTGCAGATACCGTCAATAAGGCGAATCAGGTTTTCAGGGCTGAAAAAGGTTGGAGTGCCACCGCCGATATGCAGCTCTTTCACGTTGAGCCGTCCGGGAAAAACATCGGTGTACATCTGCCACTCTTTGAGCAGTGCCTCAAGATAGGGTGTTTCGTAGGAGTGATCCTGGGTGCGGTGAGCATTGCAACCACAAAAGTAACAGTGGTTCTCACAGTAGGGAATATGAATATACAGGCTGATTCCGGTCGTCTCGTTACTGTCGTTGAAACCTTTGACCATTGCCTCTTTCCACTGCTCCTGGGTAACACCATCGGTGCTCCAGGAGGGAATGGTAGGATAACTGGTGTAACGGGGACCAGGATTGCTGTACTTTACTGCGAGATTGATTGCCATTGTTATCTTTTCCTCTGCAAGGATTATTTTTTTAAATTGGATCTCGTGAAAATACATAAAACTCGGCAATTTCATAAATCAAAGCTTACATCCCTTGTGAAATCATTGCCCCCAAGGGCTTACACTTTGGGCTCCCGGTATTTCGCCCCTGCTGGGCTTTCTTAATAAATCCGCTTACTCACTTTTTTCTTTATGAAACAATCTACAACAGATAAAAACAGGCCAGTTGTCGGTATTTTGATGGGTTCTGACTCTGATTTTGACATCATGAAGGAGGCCTTGGAGACCCTTGATGATTTTGCTCTTGCCTCGGAGATCTCCGTCATTTCAGCCCATCGCACACCGCATGATCTTGAAGAGTACGCCTCTTCAGCCATAGAGCGCGGGCTCAAGGTGATTATTGCCGGAGCGGGTGGTGCCGCGCATCTGCCAGGTGTCACCGCTGCCTTGACGGTTCTGCCGGTTATCGGTGTACCGATTTTCAGCAAAAAGCTGAACGGGCAGGACTCGCTTTACTCGATTGTGCAGATGCCGGCAGGTATCCCTGTGGCCACTGTGGGGATTGACAATGCACGGAACGCCGCTCTTCTTGCGGTACAAATTCTTGCTCTCTCCGATGAAGCACTGATGGCCTCCCTACTTGAGTTCCGTAAAAAACTGGCCGACGCATCGCGCCAGAAAACCGCCAAAATCCGCGAAAAGCTCTATGCAAAAGGCTGAATTCTGGATAGAGAAGCTGAAGCTTCAGCCCCATCCCGAAGGCGGCTTCTATCGCGAAACCTGGCGGAGTGGCGGGTCGTACCCCTTTGATGAGAAGACGCTTTTCAAGGGGCCGCGCTCTTGGGCAACCTCGATCTACTACCTGCTTCGAGGCAATGACTGTTCAAAACTGCACCGGATTCATTCGGATGAGCTGTGGTTTTACCACGCCGGTGCACCGCTGACGGTGTACGTTTTTCCTGAAACTGGCGAGCCATCCAACTTTACGCTTGGGCTGAAACCTGAAAAAGGGCAGGTGTTACAGGAGACCGTTCAGGCAGAAAGCTGGTTCGGTGCTTGCTGTGCAGAAGCTGACGATGGGAGTTATAGCCTGGTAAGTTGCGTGGTAGCACCCGGCTTTGATTTTAGCGACTTCGCTTTTGCCGATAAACAAGAGCTGCTCGCCAGATTTCCCCGTTACTCAACACTTGTTGAACGCCTCACCTGATTTTTACCGTAAATCAGGAACAGATTCGGATAATTCACTCTTTTTTATACTTTACTCCACCTGCAGACCATATCATGTAGCAGAATATTTTTACGCAGTTCAAACAAAAGATACCATTGGAGATGAAAAAACGGGTTGTGATTATAGGCGGAGGATTCGCCGGAATCAACGCGGCGAAAATTCTTGGCAATAAACCCGATATAGAGATTACCCTGATTGATCGAAAGAACTACCACCTCTTTCAGCCACTGCTCTACCAGGTTGCCATGGCGGCTCTTGGAGAGGGCGATATTGCCGCACCACTGCGGAACATGCTGGCCAACTACCATAACATTACGGTTTTCAAGGGGATTGTTGAGGGAATTGATGTTGAGAACAAAACTCTCCTGACCGATTTTAACACGATACCCTACGACTACCTGATTGTGGCCTGCGGAGTTCAGCACCACTATTTCGGCCATAACGAATGGGAGGAGTTTGCCCCTGGCCTGAAAACCCTCGCCCAGGCAAAAGAGATTCGACGACGGGTGATGGAGGCTTATGAGCGGGCGGAACGAACAACCGATTTTGTCGAACGCAAAAAACTGCTCACCTTTGTGATTGTCGGTGGCGGCCCGACAGGGGTGGAGCTGGCGGGCTCCATCGGTGAGATGAGCCGTTATACCCTCTCAAAATTTTACCGAAACATCGATCCGAAACTGACAAGAATTTTTATTGTTGAGGCTGCGCCACGCATTCTCGGCTCGTTTTCACCGGATCTTGCCAGCAAGGCAACGCGCTCGCTGGAGAAACTTGGCGTTCAGGTATGGACAAGCAGCATGGTGAGTGATGTTGATGCAAACGGCGTGCAGATCGGCAATGAGCGCATTGAGGCGGCAACAGTGCTCTGGGCGGCAGGGATTACTGCTGTCGGAATTGGCAAAACCATGGCCGGGGTGGAAACCGACCACATCGGACGAATCATGGTTGAGCAAGACCTGAGCATTCCCGGCCATCCTGAAATATTTGTTGGAGGCGACCTTGCTCACTTTACAACCGAGAGTGGCACTCCACTGCCAGGGCTTGCTCCAGTCGCTCTGCAGCAGGGGCGCTGCATCGGCAAAAACATCCTGCTTGATCTTAGAACAAAGTCCCGAAAAGTTTTTCGGTATCGGGATAAAGGGCAGATGGCCACGATCGGAAAAAACAAGGCTATCGTTGAGTTTGGCAAAATAAAATTCGACGGTATTTTTGCCTGGTTTACCTGGCTGCTGGTCCATATCTACTTCCTGACCAGTTTTCGACACAGAGTCTTTGTCTTGTTGCAATGGGGATGGTCATACTTCACCTTCAGCTATGGTGCCAGGCTCATTGTCAACCGTGAATGGAGATTCTATTCTGATAAAAAATGCTGAAAAAAAGCTCCGCATCACTGTTCACCGGCCTGTTGCCCGGTCTATTGTTTGTCGGCATAGCACTGTATCTTCTTTTTTCCCCTGATACAGCCTCAGCGGCAGCAAGGGATGGTCTCAGGCAATATGCCGTGCTGACTGGTGCTTATGGGATATGGAAAATTATTCGCTTCTCTTTGGCGCAAAGAAAGGAGAGAAAAGCGGGAGCTTGAGAGGAAGGCATAGCCTGTTACGCCGCCACCGTTTTTTCATAGAACGGTGAAGGAATTCTCGAGTAGACGCGGTAGACGTGGCGGAAAATCTCCTCAGCCCTCACCTTCACATCTTCCTCGGTATAGCTCTCCACCGGCAGACCTGTAGCCTCACTCCAAAGAAAATCATGGATTGCCGTGCGCACCGCATCGCGGGTTGACTCCTTCTCCTGCCAATGGTCGATTTTGAGCTTTTCACCCTTCAGCGTTTCAAGCAGCCCCTTCGCCACCTTTTTGATGCGACCTCTCTCCTGCGGGGTCAGCTCCTGCTTCTTCAGAAGGTCAAAAATAGCAAGCGACTCCTCGTCAAGCCCTTCACGCACGGCCCGGCTCTCCTCCTCATCAAGCTCCTGCACCAGACGCACCAGCTCTTCAAAGGTTTTCTCAATTGAGGGACGATCTTTCTCCCGGTTGTAAGCCTCAACAATATCCTCATAGTGGTGCTGAAAGTTGGTGCGAAGCGAGTTCCGCTCCATCAGGTGCCGCAGCTTGTTGTCAATTGCCTGACTGAGATTCTGGATGGCAGTGCGTTTGACCCGGCTCCGCTCAAACTCCAGACGAAGCCGTTCGAAATCAATCTTGCTGATATCGAACGGCTCCGATGCTTCTGAAAGCTGTGAGGGTATCACCTCAATAGCCGCATCAACAAGATGGTGAAACTGCCGGATGATATCGGTGATATCGGCCTGCTCACGATCCTCCTGCAGGCTCCTGTAGACCATCGTGATGGCATGGTAATCGGCACGCACTCCATTGATCCCCTCAATATTGATACAGGCCTTGAACTTTTTGAACAGCTCCCGGCACATCACCTCAAAACGCTTGCGGCTCTCATCGTTCTCGTTCGCCGTCTCCTTGGCTGCAAGAATCGCAGCGTTACGTTCGAAACCGCTTTTGCCGATAACATCATCAAGAGAGGCGCCGCGCCCGACAAGGAACGACCGGATAACCATCATGGGCCTCATCATGGGCCCCGACATGAGGGGTTTCATGTGGGATTAACTCTGGCTGTTCACGAAAATTCTGAAACTTCGGTATCATGGTTTTATCTCCGAATCAGCCAATAATCTTTTCCCATTCGTTGTAATGCGGTATTGCTGAAGGCTGCTCACAGGCTTTCCAGGAATAGTATACTCTATGTAACCATCCAACAGAAGTCGCCGTATGACCTTATTGAGCTGACCGGAAACAGATTTCTGCCCCAGGCCTTTTGAAATATCCGATTTAGAAAGAGTGGATTTGTCAAGCAGCCTCAATACAAAAATATCCAATGACTCTGGCCGTGACTCTGGCTGCGACTCTGGCTGTTGGTTTTCAACTCGACTCCCTGGTCTGGGAAAAGTCACGGTAAACCAATGCTCCGACACATCAATCTGCGGTTCTGCAACCCCATAATCGAGGCACAAATTGCGGATGCGCCGGATTCCTGAACCGATATGCTCAACCGCCTCCATGCGGTGCAGCATCCCGAACAAGAGCGGATTGCGTGGAATACTCTTGAAGCCAAGATCAGCCTCAGTCATGCCCGCAGGCAGACCACCGGGGCTGACAATTTCCACCCGATCCTTGAAGATATAGACCTGCACATTTGCCGTGGAACGATAATCGCGATGGGCAAGCGCATTCACCACCGCCTCGCGCAACGCCTCTTCAGGCAGTTCAGGCCGCTCATCACGCTTGACATGCTTGATAATGTACTCCACATTGATCTTGGAGAGAAGATAAACCATCACATCATCAATCATGGTATAGATATCGCTGTCGAAACCTCGCCTGTCAAGAATTCGCTCCTTGTCGGTACCGAGAAACAAGGCGCAGGCAACATCAGCACTGATGGTAAATTTGCGGATATCCTTTGCCAGCAGCCACGCGCCAGCATGTACCATATCGCCACCTCTTCAGTGATTGTTATTGCCTGCGTATTTTTTTCAAAATTAACGTATCTGACCGAATAAAGCATCATACATTTTTCGGTTAGACCGGGATTTGCCCCATTTATCATGCGTTGAAAAAGAATAAAATACCTTTTGTCCTTTAAGAAAAAAACAATTATCCTTTAAGAAAACAATTTTTTTCAAGGATAGCGCATGAATAAGAAAGAAAGAGGCGAGAACATAAGGCGCCAAATCGTCAGGGAAGTCAGGCACCATCCTGCTGATATTTGTAAACATATTGCCCAAATATTCTCGATAACCCCTCAAGCGGTACATAGCCATATAAAACTCCTGGAAAAAGAGGGGCGCTTGAACTCTGACGGTACCGGGAAGGGAAAAAAATATTTTTTGGGGGATGTAAGGGAGTACAAGTCACTGTTTCAACTCGAAGATAAATTTACAGAAGATGACATCTGGAGGGATCACTATTCATTTATTGTTGAAGGGTTGCCTGAAAACATTGTCGACATAAGCCAATATGGATTTACCGAAATGGTCAACAACGCCATTGATCATTCTGGCGGGCAACATGTTTCTATCTCCGCCATAAGAGATAATGAAAAAATCATCATCATGGTGGCTGATGATGGAGAGGGCATTTTCAGGAGAATTAAGAGATTATGCAATCTGAACGATGAGCGCCAGGCTCTCTTTGAATTATCTAAAGGAAAATTGACGACAGATCCGGATAATCACACAGGAGAAGGGATATTCTTTACTTCGCGTGTATTTGATGAATTCCGAATCGATTCAAAAGGGGTGAGTTTTCGTCATGATGATCAATCAGCATTTGATTTTATTCTGGAGACGGAGTTTTCTGAAAATGAATCTGGTACTGCGGTATATATGCTTCTCAAGCGAGATTCGGAGCGTGATATCCAGACGGTTTTTGATGATTATGCCGGGCCGGATGAATATCAGTTTAACAAAACCGTTATTCCGGTTCGGTTAGCACAATATGAAAATGAGAAACTTGTCTCTCGATCCCAGGCGAAAAGGCTGTTGTCTCGCATAGAGAGGTTCAACCACGTCATTTTTGACTTTGACGGGGTGTCGGCTATAGGCCAGTCATTTGCCGACGAAATCTTTCGTGTTTATGCCCAAAATCATCCTGACATTGAGTTGTTGCCAGTAAATATGGAACCGAATGTAGAGAAAATGGTGAAGAGGGCACTTCCGTCGAGGGGAACGAAGGAGAACAAGTGACGACGTATTGACAATTGAAAATCAAACTGCGTTCATCCCGTCTCTTCTGCCTTTTTTTGTGTTCAGGCTATACAGGGCATTTTCTGCATATTGATTTTTCTCTTTCGTGTCGAGATCGGAAATCCAGTTCTCCTTTTCAAGTGATTCCGCTAATTCTTGCTCATCATTATCGATGTATGTCGTCTTTTTCATTTTTTTTCTCCAAAATATCTCTTTGTTGCTTTACTGTTTGGTATTATTGTTTTGATAGATGGTTGTTTTTTATGGCAATAATACAAACCCCATTCCAACATGGGTAAAGTGGGCATCTCCAGTAATAATCTTGCTCATTTTCAGCTCCAGCATAACACCCATTGATGTCAAATCAGTAAAAGAGATATCTGGTTTATCGTTAAATTTCAGGCGTAGCGTTTGCGCGGCATCAAATCGTTCAGGTGTAATCCAAACCAGGTTAATATAGCCCGCATTCATTGCTTGTGAGATAACATGAACGGCTTGTTGCGCTTGCGTAACATGAACGCGCCTGAATAACAACGTATATACTTCATCTAAAACAAAATCGGTTGTAACAATTGTCGCCTGCCTTTGTCGCAAGCTCTTGTAAAGTTGGCTTACATTGTTGTGATGAGGTTCTTTACAATTGAATAGATTTATCCAACCCCATGTATCAATAAATATGCTCTTCATAATGCACCATACAACGTATTATCAATGGTTTCGGAAAATGGTTCAATATCAATGAATCCAAATGAACGAAGAATCGGATCATCCGTTGGTTGTAACGTATGATGGACTGAACTATTAGCATTGGCTTGCTTAAACTGCAAATATTGAATAAAGTTTTGCAATTCCGATAGACAGACATCAGGCAATCGCTCTATCTCACAGAGTAACTGCTGTTTGGTAGTATCAGTGTATTCCATAGTAGCGGCATGTTTTATTGGGAACAATTCAATAAGTGCCCTTTTTTCTGTAACATAAAAACTCTGTAGTCCCTGCTGGCAACAAAAGAAAATAACCGTATTTGGTGGTATTTGAAAGGAGTTTCTCAGGTGCGGCGTGAGGCAAAAGGTAAAGCAGAAGGATTGAAAAGGAAGTAAATTTATTATAACCAATCCGTTTCAGGCTTTATGGCAAGATATCGACCATCTATTGACACTTTATTGACATTTTGACAAACAACGTCAATATTGCAAATTGCTTTAAAACAATAGCTTAGAGATTTATCCCAGGAGTTATCGACGCAAGTTATCGACGTAACGCCCTTTATTCGGGCCAATTGTGTCAATAACTTTCTACAGTGTCCAATATATACATCCACGTTTTTCTCCCTCAATACGCAATTCGCCCTTTTTACATAGGCGATTCAACGCAAACCGAACCTGACGCCGACTGATTTCCTTGCCTATTCTTGCATGAATTTCACCAATCGAAGAGCCCGGATAGCGGCCAATATCCTCAAAAACAAGAGCATCAAGTCTATACGATTCAATTCGTGCCAAACTTGTCTGAGCTGGAAAATTCAATCTCCTCAACAAATCCGGAGCCACAAAATAACGAGTTCCCTTGGTTCTCCCCGTCTGCCGCACAAGATCCCACTCCAGCAAACGATCGATCCATACTTTTATCTCTTCAGTGTCAACCAGCTCAAGCAGACCAACCAACTCGCTTGCAGAAAGAGATTCATGCTGGGCAAGTAAACCAAGCACAATTTTTTCTCTCTGCCTGAGAGAGTAGGTCTGGTCGGCCTTGGTCAGAAAATCAATAATCTCTGGTTTTACAATACGTTTTTCAATAATAACCGTGACAGAATCCATCCCCTCACGCAATTTCGGCAACTGACGCCCTTGAGAGAGAAGCACCTCATAGAGCAAATCATAGCCGCTCCCTTCGCGCTCCATAAGACCGAGATCATGAAAAACCCTCGCCAACTCATTATTGCGTCTGACTGACTGGTGCAGGATATTTTGAGGCGTAACACCCAACGGCAGCAATCCGGGATTGACAATTTCAAACTGATCATCCCGCAAATTAAGATAGATGTCGCCCCGCTGAGTATAGGGACGATGCACCAGCGCATTGACCAGCAGCTCCCGGACTATGCGACCATCATAAACCGGGATATGTTGGCGGAACAAACCATCAGGCAATTCGTAGCTCTCACGAAAATCAGGAATTTCCCGCCAAACCTCATCAATCAACTGCATCGGAGAAAAGGAGTGCCCATCCCAGACAATTTTGTTGACCTTCCGCCTTATTGTGCTTCCGGTTCCATTTAGTCATAAGTGCTCCATTTCTTTGGAGTGTTTATAAGTCAACCGATAAAGATATTTTCACGATGATATTGCAGGAAGTCCTGCCTCGGCATAAAACGGTTAGGAAAAGACATTTTCACTCCTTCAGTATCCCTGATAAGTTTAATCGTTTTGTTATCAAGAGCAAGTATTTCTTTCGATAAGACAACATGATATGATTCATCAATTGTTAGCAATCCAGAATCAAATGCTTTGTCATGTAGCGCGTTAAGGCACAATCCATTCTGTGGATTAAGTCGATTTTTGGAGTCTTTCGCCCACGGAACAATATGACTTGCTACAAGAAGTTTTTCAAGCGGCAGACCTGTAATGCAACATTTCGAGTTATAGGCTGCAAGAATCATTTTTCTGAAGAAATGTTGATTCACTCTTAATTTGACGACTGCATCTTTTGTTTTTCCTTCGAGGATATTCTGGTTAAAAATATCTGCTTCAGTTCCTCGTATTGCCGCCATCTTTTTTTCACTTTCATACGCCATAGCTTCCCAATCCTCAAAGAATTCATGCCAAACTTCTTTATCGAGCCTACTAACATTTGAAGCCCCTTTTCGATCAAGAGAAGGATCTATACTGGCAAAATTTGCTAATTTATAGCTAACAGATCCAGGAGTTCTACCCAGTAGCATTGCCAACTCAATAATTTCAGGATTTCTGACATGTATTCGTCCAAAAGGAGTCTTGCAGTATAGATTTATTGCAAGAATCAACTCATCTCTTTCCCACGGCTTCATAGTTTTTTTTGCTAAACTCACACTTTCAGTGGCACGATAACTGTTGGGCAATCCTTGTGAACAATTTTCCTTGGTACAACTTTTTTTTTCGCCCGTCGATACAACTCTGTCTGGCTGTAACAGGGAATATGAGCATTTACTTCGATGAACAAACAAGCCTTCTGACGGAACAATAAAAAGCTTTAAGTCGTATTCATGACAACTGTCTCCACTGGAAATATTTTGACATTATGGCAAGTATATTCAATAACCCGACACATATCAAAAGCGGATGCCTTTAAATTCAGATCATTTTTGGGAGTAATCTTGCATGATTATTACGATTCAGTCCATATCCTCCAACTCAGACTCAATTTCTTTTATGGAAGGCAAACTTCCTTTGAGATCATCAGGAAGAATTTCAACCAGCCTGGTTTCCCAATCAGCGACACCGATCGGAGTATTAAATCCACGCAGTGCATATTCGACGATCAACTTATCTTTGCTCTTGCACAGCAACAGTCCGATTGTCGGTTTGTCATCAGGATGGCGCATCAAGTCATCAACAGCAGAGAGGTACAAATTAAGTTGTCCAACAAATGCAGGATCAAAAGGCACCGCCTTCAGCTCGACCACCACAAAACAGCGGAGTTGTAAATGATAAAACAACAGATCAATATAAAAATCATGACTGCCTACTTCCAGTAAAACCTGTTTACCAACAAACGCAAAACCAGCACCCATTTCAAGAAGAAAACGCTGGATATGGTCAACAAGTGCTTGCTCTACCTCCCGCTCTTTGCGAGGATCAGCAGTTCCGAGAAAATCAAACAGATATGGATCTTTGAACACTTGTGCCGCCATATCTGAATCGGCTGGCGGCAATGCAAGGGTAAAATTGTTGACCGCTATACCCTGTCGCTCATGCAGACGGGTTTCAATCTGGATGGCAAGAATGTCGCGACTCCACCCATGTTCAATAGTCTTACTGGCGTACCAGAGCCTGGTTTTGGAATCTTTCAGCTTGTCAAGCAAAGCAAGATTGCTGCGCCAGGGAATTTGTGCAACGGTGCGTTGCACTATTTCCCTGTCAGGCCATGACTCAACAAACTTGCGCATATATTTCAGATTACGGGGCGAAAACCCGCTCATATCCATAAAGGAAGTTTTCAAATCACAAGATAAACGATCAATAACTTTTGCACCCCACCCCTGTTTTTCCTGACGCTCCAGAATCACCTTGCCTATATCCCAGTAAAGAAGCACCATTGCTGCATTAGCTGAAAGCGTAACACGTAAACGCTCTGACTGTATCCGTTCCTTGATTCCTGCCAATACACCAAAATAATCAGCGGGAAGCTCATCTTTGGAGATCGGCACAGGAAACATTGCATCATCCCGGCTCCGGCCTCTTGATTTCCGAAAATTCTCGGTGTTACTTTTCTTGCTCATATCCACAACTCCTGAAAATTACTCTTGATAGCTGCCGCAAGTGCTTCCGGTTTCAGGTAGATGGCACTCTTGCCGGAAAAATCCTCCCTGGAGAGCGGACGGGTTTTACCACCGCGTATAGGCAGAGCCGCTTCGAGCCCCTCCCGCACCGCCAGAAAGCGGCTGTAGGCATGGCGCAGAAAAATCAGCCCCATGACCGGCAAAAAGTACTCGTTACTCGCATAGTTTGAGTTGGCCCGCAAAGTATCCGCCGCGTTCCAGAGGCGCTTTTCTATAGCTTCGATGTGTTCAAGTTGCGACAAGTGGGCGTTTAGTTATCTGTTAAAAGGAATCCATACAAGCATCCATCATCAGACTCTTGTAGCTGGTTAAGGCATGCTGTGGTAGTGGCACAATTTACTTTTTATTCAGGCGTTACCCATGCAATTTGCCAGAAACAACCATAAAATAGAGCCTGCCATTTTTAGTTTGAAGATTTGTGAAAACGGAAGCGCCACGACTTTGAACCATCAACTCGTCGAAATATCCTGCATAGAATGGCTTGGTATTACAAATAATTCAGTTAATTTTCGTCTCAAGTTAACTTTTGAGGATATCGCAGATGAGAGAAATAATTTTTTTCAAGAATTCTGCCGGGAAAAGTCCTGTTAAAGATTTTCTGAGTTCTTTATCAGCAAAAGAGAAGCAGAAGGTTTTTTGGGTTCTCGCTTTAATCAGAGATATTCAGATAGTACCAAAAGAGTATTTTAAAAAGCTTGAAAACACCGACGGGATCTGGGAAGTTCGAGCCAAACACGGCAACAACGCATTCCGACTGCTTGGTTTTATGGATAAGGGAAGCCTCGTTATTTTAACAAACGGGTTCAGCAAGAAAAGTCAGAAAACACCAGATCAGGAGATCGCTCTGGCAGAGCAACGAAAAAAAATATACGAGAAGGGAAAAAGGCATGGATGAGCTACAGGCATTTATTGATGAGCAAAAAGCTCTTGATCCGGAGTTTGCGGAGTCATTTGATGAAGGGTATGAACAGTTCAAGATAGGGGTGCTCCTTCGTCAGGCTCGTGAGAGTGTTGGGTTAACACAGGATGATATTGCTGGTAAAATGAAGACCAATAAATCCACTATTTCCCGTATTGAAAATCACTCGCAGGATGTACGACTGTCAATGTTGATGCACTATACTGAAGCTCTTGGAAAAAAACTGAACCTTTCGATTCAGTGAGTGGAAACAGTGCCCCTATTCATCCTCGCCATCCCTCTTTGCAGTTGAAACGAATTGACGAGCTATGGTCAGTGCGACCAGGCAAACGTTATCGTGCAATTGGAATTGATGCTCCAGGCGCGATTCAGTGGATCTGGATAGGCTCTCATGCTGACTATGACAAAATCATTGCGTGACTCAACCCCATGAACACTGCTGTCAATAATGAACCAAGGATCAGCGCCGTTGAAATCACTGACGAGGTGATTTCCGCAACTCTTGATGACGGACGAGCAATCAGTGTCCCCTTGACATGGTCATGGCGTTTAACCGAAAGCTCCGTGGAGCAGAGAAACAACTTTGAGATCATTGGTAACGGAATCGGTATTCACTGGCCTGATATCGACGAGGATATCAGTGCAGAGGGGATGCTCTATGGAGTCCCCGCACAACGATCAAGAAGAAAAATATCGG
>CAIOLC010000088.1 GCA_903859055.1 uncultured Chlorobiaceae bacterium
GGAGCTCGGCGTTCCCGGGTATAAGCTCAAAGATTGCAATACATCCTTACCGAATAACCTATAATTCATGGAATTAGAAACATTGCTGTGCTGTTTGGCGCTTCCTCGTTATAATATTATCGGGAAATTAGGTTGGTATCGTAAAATTTGCCTGTGCCCGTTGCTGTATCAGTAAATGTTGCCACACTGTTATCCGTTGCCTTTGCCGCAAGCCAAGTAATTGAGTAAATATTAGTAACGGCTGTTCCACTACTATCAACAGTAAAAGATGTTGGATGACCTGACTTGTCAAATGTCGCACAGGTGAGATCGTAAATTGTTCGAGCAGTAAAGTGGGTTCCATCATTCCAGGTTATCGAAGACGTGGTGTGTGTCGGCACCGTGGTATTATGCAAAACACCCATCATAGTTCTCGACAATTGCCATAAAAATCGTATAATTACAGCAGGTGTACCGATTGCCCTGCCGCAGTCGTCCTAAACTTTGAACTTTGAACCTTGAACCTTGAACTTTGTGATCCCATGACGACGCAAGAGCGCTACATCAACCCCTTCACCGACTTCGGCTTCAAGAAGATTTTTGGCTCGGAGGTGAACAAAGATCTTTTAATCGCTTTTCTGAACTCGTTACTGCCTGATGATGCAGGCATTATTGCAGATCTCTCATTTATGCCCACCGAACAGACTGGTCGCAGTGAATATGACCGGCGCGCCATTTTTGACCTGCACTGCAAGAATGAGCAGGGCGACACCTTTATTGTCGAGATGCAGCGGGCAAAGCAGAACTATTTCAAAGATCGTTCGGTCTTTTACGCCTCGTTTCCCATTCAGCAGCAAGCAAAAAAAGGAACATGGGATTTTTGCCTGAAACCGGTCTATATGGTTGGAATTCTTGACTTTATCTTTGATGAGGATCAATCGTCGCGTGATGTTGTTCATCATGAAGTGAAGCTTCTTGACCGTTCAACAGGCCAGGTGTTCTACAATAAACTCACTTTCATCTACCTTGAACTGCCAAAGTTTCGCAAAAGTGTTGACGAACTGGTAACAGATTTTGATAAATGGTGCTATCTTCTTCGCCACCTGCCGGAGCTCACTGATCGTCCACAACGACTGCAAGAAAAAGTATTCAGCAAAGTATTCGAAATAGCAGAGATAGCCAAATACTCACCAGCCGAAGCTGCTGCCTACGAGGATAGCCTCAAAATATATCGAGACTTGAAAAATGTCATTGATACAGCCTTCGATGAGGGCAAGGCTGAAGGAAAGGTGGAGGGTATTGAAGAGGGCAAGCTTCAGGTTGCCCAAAGGTTGGTAGAGATCGGCATGAGTACTGAACAAGCAGCAAGCATTGCCGGTGTGCCGATTACCATGCTGCAATCGTCCTAAACCTTGAACCTTGAACCTTGAACTTAGAACCTTGAACTTAGAACCTTGAACCTTGAACCTTGAACTTTTATTCGCTGTATCCAGGTTTTATTTCCCCCATGTACAATTTCAGCCTATCAAATCGCCTCCTTCAAATTCATCACCGACCAGTAATCAAACACAGGCCCGTCAATGCAGGTGAAGGTTGAGCCCACCATGCAGCGGCAGCATTTGCCCATACCGCAGTGCATTCGCCGCTCCAGTGAGACGAACATGCGGTTCATCGGTATGCCAAGTTTGTCGAGGTAGGTACAGACAAATTTGAACATGACTGGAGGGCCGCAGACGATGGCATAACTCTTTTTCACATCAATCGAAATGTCGTTGAAGAGATCGGTAATCATACCGTTTTTTCCTTTCCATTCAGCATCGCCATGTTCCACAATGGTGTGCAGGCCGATATGGTTGATCATCTCCCACTCCTCAAACTGCCAGGTGAAGAGCAGTTGCGAGGGATCTTTGGCACCGTAGAGCAAGTTGACATCAAGAAAACGGTCGCGGTGCTCGTTGATCCAGAAGAGCGGGGCGCGAAGTGGCGCAATGCCAAGCCCTCCGGCTATCAGGAGAACATGGTTCCCGGCCATCTCATCCATCGGAAATGAGGAACCGAAAGGGCCTCTTATGGCAACAGAAGCCCCCACTTCGATATTGAAAAGTGCCGATGTCACATGACCCGCCTTTCGGATACAGAGCTCCAGAAACTCATGGTTCGAGCTGGAGCTGGAAATCGAGATTGGCACATCGCCGTATCCGGGAAGTTCCAGCATGAGAAACTGTCCTGGCTTGAACCTGAAGAGTGCCCGTTCAGATGGCTCAACAATGCGGAGCTGAAAAAGCTTCTCCAGCTCTGTCAGGCGGATAATGTTGGTAACCCGGCACTTGAATCCCCTGTCAGTATTCATCATCTCCGAGCGACGATTAAAATCAGGCGATGATGAGGCAAAAGCTTCACGATTTATCTCCTGCCGGGGGATGACGAAACGCAGGTCAGGCATGACTCTTTCTCCATTCTAAGGTCGTTGATCACATCTTTCGGATTAATGCCCGACAGGCAGGCTCTCCCGCAGCGATTGCAGCCAACACAGATCTGCTGGTTGCCGTTTTCCGCAAAGCCCCGGTGCTGATGGTAGTAACGGTATTTCAGTCGGTCTCCGTTTTTCGGTCGAAAATTATGTCCCCCTGCTACGACGGCAAAGTCAACAAGGTTGCAGGAGTAGAGTTGTTTTTCCCGCTTGGCCCCTTTCAGACTGGTGTCAAATGACTCTGTGAGCGAGTAGCAGTAGCATGATGGACAGACCATGGCGCAGGTGCCGCAGTTGAGGCATTTGTTGCCCCATTTTTCCCATACGGGTGAGTCGAACTCAATATCGAGGATGGTTGGAAGGGCAGCGACATCAATTTCGGTGGTAAAACCATTCTGGATCTGTTTTCGCCGTTCGACCAGCATACAGTTATCGTCATCATTCGGGTCGCGGGTCTCGAACTTCTTCAGAAAATTGAAGGCCTTCGACGAGTTGATGGAGAGGTAGTAGTGGTCGCCAATATCGGAGCAGAAGAGGTTGAATCCGGTCGTGACCGTGTGATGGTTCATTGATTTGCAGAAGCAGTCGGGCAGCGGCAGATGATCCATGCCGATCACAAAAGTATTTTTCCGTTTAGCCAGATAGTAGGGTGAGGGAAAATGGCCGTTCAGCAGCACATCGTCAAGAATATTGAGGGCACTGATATCGCAGGGCCTCAGGCCGATGAGCACCACAGGCTCAGCGTCATAATTGATTTTCTGTGTCCAGCCATTTTCCATTCCATGAACAAGTTCAAGGTCCGTGTGCGGTAACCGGTCGGATTCGGCAGGCTCAAAAGAGAAGCGGGAGAGCTCTTCGCGAAATGGTAAAAAAAAATGTTTGGCCGATGATGCGGTAGCGGTATAGTCGAAGGCGATATCGTCAACCGATTGTACCGGTTTAAACTGATAGACAGGATTTCCATTTCTGTCGGTCTCAACCTGCTGTGGTCCATAAGAGCGGTTGTTGCTGACAAGTGCATCAACAAATGCCCTGAACTCTTTTTTGGAAATGACTTTGTA
>CAIOLC010000089.1 GCA_903859055.1 uncultured Chlorobiaceae bacterium
GGACTCGTTAAAGAAGTCTATGCAAACATTACATGCAGACGATTATTCGTATGCAATGGCTGCCTGATTAGCACAAGTTAATTAATCAGCCATCGTCCGTTGGGGGAGGCGCTTACTCTAAAGCCAACGGATGGCATAACCAGCGCTTGAGCTTCGGTTCGCGCAAGTAAGCCCCCTCTGTTTTTGCCCTAAAAGGCAGTCGGGTGATTCAAACAGGGATAGTGAATCGGTCTTTACAGGTGTAGCAATGGTTCACGAAACACCAAACACCTGAGATGAGTGTGAGAGCTTTATTGAGCAATGTTCTGGACGCGGGTTCGACTCCCGCCATCTCCACAGAAGGCCCGTTCGAAAGGACTGGCTTTTTTGTTTGTATCACCCCGGTGACAATCTTTATCAGTAAACGCTGCAGTGGAGTGCTTTGGTTCTCTCCTGGCTTTTATTGAAAAGTCGATGGGTTTTTCATGGAATGGCTGAGCCGGTTGTATTATTCTTCGCGAAACCCTATATTGACGATCGTTAACACGTTCTTTATCCATTACTGGTCATCAAGAAAGGCTGAGGGAATAGACCCGGTGAAGCCTTGACAACCGATTCCTGTTACAGTGGAACACGGTGCCACATTCTACTTTTGCGATCTATGCGTCTGGCTTGTTGAAGCCGGATGAAGCAAAAGAACGATGAGTGAAAAAGAGCTTTTTACAGTTTCTTTTTTCAAAACAGGCGGGTTGCTTTCGGCGCTGGCCATAAGAGAAAAAGAATTCTATTAAAAAACCTCTTCCTTGCTTATCAGGGAAGAGGTTTTTTAATGTAATTTTCCTTTTCATTTTTCCAAACGAGCTGTTTATGAGTTTTCAGACCGATACAATCCATGCCGGTGTAGGCCCCGACAAGGCTTACGGTGCTATTATGACCCCGATTTACCAGTCTTCAACCTTTGTGTTTGAGGACATTGGCAAGCATCGGGGGTTTGACTACACAAGAAGCGGCAACCCGACCCGCAAGGCGCTTGAAGATAATCTCTGCGTCCTTGAGGGGTGTTCTTCTGCTGTTGCCGTCACCACGGGTATGGCTGCGATTACCTCGACTCTCAGCATTTTTCATTCAGGTGATGAGATTATCTGCACCGATGACTGTTATGGCGGCACCTCCAGATTGATGAAGACCGTTGAAGAGCATTTTGGCATCAAGGTGCATTTTGTGAACATGCAGAGTGCGGCAGATATTCTCCCTTATGTCAATGAGCGCACCAAAGCGGTCTGGGTTGAAACTCCATCCAATCCACTCCTGAACCTTATTGATATTGCTGAAGTGGCGGCACTTGCCAAAGAGCGAGGCCTTTTGACGATTGTTGATAACACCTTTCTCTCTCCTTACGGGCAAAAGCCTTTCGAACTTGGAGCGGATATTGTAGTGCATTCAACAACCAAGTATCTGAACGGCCACTCTGATGTGGTGGGCGGAGCGGTTCTCTCGAACAGTGAGGAGCTGGATGCGAAGCTGAAGTTTACCGTCAATGCGCTTGGCACCTGTGCCCAGCCGTTTGATTGCTGGCTGGTGCTTCGCGGAATCAAGACACTGGTCGTTCGCATGAGAGAGCATGAGATCAATGCATTTGCGGTGGCACAGTTTCTGGAGCAGCACCCCAAGGTGAAACGGGTATTTTATCCCGGTCTTGCCAACCATCCCCAGCATGAGCTTGCCAAAAAGCAGCAGAAAAGTTTTGGCGGCATGGTCTCCTTCGAGCTTGATGGTACTCTGGATGATGTCAATCGTGTGCTGACAGCCACGAAGCTCTTTGCGCTTGCCGAAAGTCTCGGCGGTGTTGAGTCACTGATTGAGCATCCGGCAACCATGAGCCATGCTTCGATGGATAAAGAGCATCGTGAGGCGGCGGGGATCACCGATACCATTATCAGGCTTTCGGTAGGTATTGAAGATGGTCAGGATCTTGTTGCAGATTTACAGAGTGCGCTTGGTTGAGCACTTTTTTATCTCATAGTCGCGACGAGGAGATATTTCCTCCGCCCTATACCGTGCAGGTGAGCCCAAGGTCGAAGTATGCGCGGCTGAAGATGACACCGCATGAGGGACTGATTGTGGTGTTGCCTGAAGGCTTTCCCAAAAAGGAGATCCCGGTGCTTCTGCTCCGCCATGCGGAGTGGATCCGAAAGACGACGAAGAAGCTTGATGCGCATCGCCTGGAGCCTCCTCCTGCGACAGGCAATGGATGGCCCCGCAAGGTACTCTTTCCCCATTTTGATGAGGAGTGGGAGCTGGAGTACCAGCAGACGACGGCGATTGCCAAGGGTGATATTGAGGAACTCTCCCCAACCAGCCTGTTGCTCTCCGGTGATGTTGCCAATGTTGAACTGTGCCGCAAGCTTCTCTACTCCTGGTTGAAGCATCGGGCAGGGCTGCATCTGCTCCCCTCGTTTGAATCACTTGCAGCATCCCTTGATTTTGACTATGCTGATGTCAAGGTGCGCCTCCAGCACTCCCGATGGGGGAGCTGTACCGTTGCGCATGTGATAACGCTGAACACCAAGCTGCTCTTTTTGCCGGACTATCTTATTCGTCACATTATGGTTCATGAGCTTTGCCATACGGTTCATCTCAACCACTCCCGCTCCTTTTGGGCTCTTGTCCAGCGGCATGACCCACTCTGGCGGATTCATAATCGCGAAATGAAGAGCGCATGGAAATATGTGCCGGCATGGGTTTCGGGTAAGCCCTGACCGATTATTCCTTTTACCCTTTTGTCCAATAATTTTACAAGACAATATGCAATTCGAGTCACTGAACATCATAGAACCAATCTTGAAGGCGCTGCAGGAAGAGGGTTATACCACCCCGACCCCGATACAGGCTGAAGCGATACCTATTATTTTACAAGGAACTGATCTGCTTGGTTGTGCCCAGACGGGAACCGGAAAAACGGCGGCATTTGCCATTCCGATTCTGCAGTTGCTTGGAGCCAACAAGGTCTATGACAGAAAAAGAAAAATACGGAGTCTGATTGTTACCCCGACCAGAGAGCTTGCCATCCAGATCGGGGAGAGTTTTAAGGCCTACGGCCGTCATACCGGGTTAACCAATACGGTTATTTTTGGCGGAGTTAACCAGAATCCCCAGACAGCAACGCTGATAAAAGGTGTCGATATTTTGATTGCCACTCCCGGACGGTTGCTTGATCTGCTCAATCAGGGATTTCTTAATCTGCGCGATGTGGAGATTCTGGTGCTGGATGAAGCCGACCGTATGCTCGACATGGGCTTTATTCACGATGTTAAAAAGATACTGGCACTGGTGCCAAAAAAGCGGCAGTCACTCTTTTTTTCGGCCACCATGCCTCCGGAAATTGTGAAGCTTTCGGCCACCATTCTGCATAATCCCTCAAAGGTTTCGGTGACACCGGTCTCCTCAACGGTCGATATTATCAATCAATCGATCTACTTTGTGGACAAGGGCAATAAAAGCGCGCTCCTTGTGGATATCCTTCAGGATAAAAACATCAAGACAGCGCTGGTTTTTACCCGGACAAAGCATGGTGCTGACAAGGTGGTCAAACTTCTCGACAAGCACCATATCAAGGCTGAGGCGATCCACGGCAACAAGGCGCAGAATGCCCGTCAGCGCGCTCTTTCCAATTTCAAGTCGCAGACCACAAGGATTCTTGTGGCGACCGATATTGCCGCACGGGGCATTGATGTTGATGATCTGGAGTATGTGATCAACTATGAGATGCCCAATATCTCTGAGACCTACGTTCACCGTATTGGTCGGACTGGCAGAGCCGGAGCAAAAGGGACTGCGCTCTCATTTTGCGATGCTGAGGAGAAAGAGTATTTGCGCGATATTGAAAAACTGATCGCCAAAAAAATTCCGGTTATTGATGATCACTCTTTCCCCTTGATGGATCACAATCCGGTAAAAGCCCCAAAGCAGCAGGGAAGGGGGAACTCGGGCCATCCCGGGCCAAAGCCACCTGCTGCCAGTACGGCCAAACGGTGGTCTGAACGGCCAGGGAGAGGGCGGTAAGGCAGCCGCTCAGGGTATGAGCAGCTTGAAGCCGGTGAGGGGATCAAGCTGACGGCTTGCTGTGTTCTCAAGCAGCTCCGTCAGGATGATCTCCATGACCTGCCACACCTTTACCCCGGTGCGGATACAGCCGGTCACCGTACTCTCCGCCCTGCCACAGGCAAAATGGCCATGCAGTACAGGCATGCCGGTATCATCCGGAAAAATTGTGCCGGTGCCCGTGATTTCATGGGCATCGTACAGTTCGTGGGTCATCGGGGTTGACGGAAATGTGCGGCTCTCTTCGGGGCCGGTCACCAGAATGCTGCCCTTGTCAGCTCCGCCAACCGCAATCAGTGAGGCGCGTTCGATGTGATGATCCTGCACAAACTGCTCAATCACCTGATGCACAATTTCGCCATCTTCCAGGCGTATCACAAAGACTCTACCCTGCCTTGCTTCTGAATATTTCATGACTCGCTATGGTTTTATTTTCGGTTCCCCGCAACAAGTGGAGGGAGAGGCTTAGTTAAGCGAGTAATGTAGTAAAAACGCTTCAGTTGTTGAAGAACTCTATGCGCAGATTTTCATCAGTTTGTGCAACGACAGTAGAGTGCCCTTTTTTGACTTTGTGTAAAAACGGAGCGACTGTGGTCGCAAGCGGTACTGGCATCCTGATCTGCAAGCGAGAATGCCAGCTTTTTTGAAAGCGATCGGGTCAAGAGTCTGCTGCCTGTGGTGAGGTTTATCTCATTTCTCACGTTGCACGGTGGGGGTGAAGTTTTTTTGCCGTCCAACTTTGGGCAATCCAAGCAGCTCCCTGGAATGGTCAAGGGCATCGTCAATGTTACCGAAAATATGTTCCTCTCCAATTTCATCATAAAGCCCGTACTGCTGGAGGGCGAAGAGTGGCTGTGCGTGAACCCCTGAAAGAATAAGCTGTGTCTCAGTTTTATTGCAATCCTTGAGCAACTCTCGCATCATATTCAGGCCTGTCGCATCAATAGAGAGAA
Organism: uncultured Chlorobiaceae bacterium; assembly: GCA_903859055.1. Taxonomy (GTDB): domain Bacteria; phylum Bacteroidota; class Chlorobiia; order Chlorobiales; family Chlorobiaceae; genus Chlorobium. The sequence goes on from CAIOLC010000089.1 coordinate 5,034, forward strand.
CGCTCCGCATCCTGATGATCCGGATTTTTGGTGCTTTTTCCACGATACGCATCGCCTCCCTGAACTTGCTGGCAGCCCCAAAGAAAAATGGCCCGTTGATTTCAAAAACCTCCACTCCATCAGGCACTTTTCGTGTGACGATGGTGTTCGGGTCATCCTCTTCATCCCGGTCGCTCAGCTCCCTGGTAATGACCCCGACATTGGAGAGTTGTGCCATTCGCTGCATAAAGAGAATGACGGCCAGCAACATGCCGATCTCAATGGCGATGGTCAGATCAAAAACCACGGTCAGGCTGAAGGTGGTCAAGAGAACGATAACGTCGCTTTTTGGGCTTTTCAGGAGTTGGCGAAAAACCTTGATTTCGCTCATGTTCCATGCCACAACAATAAGAATGGCTGCGAGAGCAGGCATAGGAATAAGTTTTGCCCACCTGCCGAAGAGCAGCATAATCAGGAGAAGAGTGATGGCGTGAACCATCCCGGCTATTGGTGTCCTGCCTCCATTTTTGACATTGGTGGCGGTTCGTGCAATAGCACCAGTGACCGGGATTCCCCCAAAAAGAGGGGTGATGATATTTGCTGCACCCTGTGCAATCAGCTCCATATTCGACTTGTGGCGGCTGCCGATCATGCCGTCGGCCACAACCGCCGAGAGCAGCGCCTCAATTGCACCAAGCAGGGCAATCGTGGTGGCGGGCATAAGGAGGTGCTGGATGGTGGCAAAATCAAAAGAGGGGAGTGTTGGCGCAGGCAGCGTGGAGGGAATTTCACCAAAACGGGAGGCAATAGTGGCGACATGAAGGGGAGTGTACTGTACGATCAGAGTTGTCACCACAATGGCAACCAGTGAACCGGGAATTTTGTGTGACACCTTTGGCCAGAAGAGAATAATCAAGAGGGCAAGAGTGCCGATCATGAAACTTGCAGGATCAAAGGTTGGCAGGCTGGTGGCGTAGGCACTCCATTTTCCAATAAAATCAGCAGGCACAACAGCCAGAGCAAGTCCCAAAAAATCTTTGATCTGGCTTGAAAAAATGATAACAGCAATGCCACTGGTAAAGCCGACAATGACCGGATAGGGGATAAACTTGATGAGTGAGCCGAACTGTGCAAATCCCATCATCATCAGAATAATTCCTGACATGATGGTTGCCACCATCAGTCCGTTCACCCCGTATTGCTGGACAATACCGTACAGAATGACAATAAATGCACCGGTTGGCCCTCCTATCTGTACCCGGCTTCCCCCAAGAAAGGAGACCAGAAATCCTCCGACCACGGCGGTAATAAGTCCCTTTTCAGGTGAAACTCCTGATGCAATGGCAAAGGCAATGGCAAGTGGAAGCGCAACTATCCCGACCATCACACCAGCAATGACATCCTTCATGATCCGGTCAGGGGTCAGTTCAGGTAATATTGAGAAGAGTTTTGGTTTGAACATGGCGAGAGAGAAAAAAATGAACAAGTCGCCCAAGGCAGGGTGAAGTTCTATATACTCTTTTTGCTTTGTTTTATCAACACATCACCCTGTTCTGCCAAAAAAAGTTTGATTCATCGGGTAAAATGGCTTTTTCCTGTGGTATTTGTTGCGCGGTGCTCCTTATCTTGGAGATGAATCCAACAGGATGTTTCCTGATATATTTGATTGCCAGTCTTGAAACTCCAGCGTTTGACGGAGTGGTCTGGTGGTTGATGGAATGCCATTGGGTTGTCAAGATCATCTCAAAAAAATTAACGGAGAACAGAAAGATTATGGCTACAACAAAAGAGAATCTTAAAGAGGCATTTGCCGGTGAAAGTCAGGCTTTCCAGAAATATCTTGCTTTTGCCAAAGAGGCTGAAAAGGCTGGCTTTGGCAATGTGGCAAAGTTGTTCAGGACAACGGCACAGGCAGAACGCATTCATGCTGAAGGCCATTTTGCGGCCCTTGGCGGTATCGGTTCAACGGTTGAAAATCTTGAGGCCGCCATTGGTGGCGAGACCTTTGAGCATACCGAAATGTACCCCCCGATGCTTGATCAGGCAGAAGCTGACGGGCATCCTGCCAAACGGATGTTTACCTTTGCACTCAAGGCTGAACAGGTTCATGCCGGGCTTTACCGCAAAGCGCTTGAAGCGGTCAGGAACGGCCAGGATATCACCGCTACCGAGGTGTGGCTCTGTCCATTCTGCGGCCATATCGAACTGGTCAAGCCGCCGGAAATCTGCCCGATCTGCGGCGCGAAGGCAGCACAGTTTGTACAAGTGTAACAGATCCCTCTTTTTTTGGAAAAAGAAGATAAAGTGCATCTGGTATACCCGCACATTATGCCTCTCTCTCTTTCGGAAAATGAGGTAAAGCGAGTTCTTTTGCCGGAAAATAGTGGTTGTGTGTTGTGAAGAGACTCCAGGACTTTGCTGATTTAAAATGTTTGTTATCGGGGAGTCTCTTCAAACTTTCGCGCCTATTGTGCAATATGATCTTTTGTCAAGAGCAGCAGTGTTGCGGCAAGGAGATCGATCGGTATCCACAGCTCTTTTGCAAGAGCGATTTCACTGACAGGGTTGTACACGAGAGCGAGCAGAGAGTAAGCGAGTGGCAACAAAACCTTTTTCTGGCTGAAATTTTTGTAGGCTCCCCATGCAAAGGTGCCTGCAGCGACGATGCGCAACAGCTCATAATATCCCGAAGGGAGGGGAATAATTGCAAGAACAAGCATGAGTGCGGTGATGTAGATGACCTGAGCTGGCATGACGATTGAGCAATATGTCAATAAAAAAAGCCAGGCAGAACTTACATTCTGTCTGGCTTAAAAGAAAAAAGCTGAAAAGATTAATAGCGATCTCTTCTCGCTGGTCTCTCCTCACGTGGTTTGGCCTCGTTCACTTTTATAGTGCGACCGTTCAAATCCTTGTCATTCAATGATTCGATGGCTTGACGAGCTTCACTGTCATTTGGCATATCAACAAATCCGAAGCCTTTGGAACGGCCTGAAAATTTGTCATTGATGATACTTGCGCTCTCTACCTGACCGAATTCAGAAAAAGAATCACGAAGATCATCTTCAGTAACAGAATAAGCCAAATTGCCGATGTAAATGTTCATTTTTAGTCTCAGTAAACTTATGCATTGATAGAAAGAGAAACTTTCAGGTAACCAAAGCACAAATTACCTGAATAGCGATCAGTCAACCATTGACTTGATGCTCCAAGTTTAACGTAATTGATGATCATTTTCAAATACATTTCATGCAATCGGTGAATATTTCTTAAAATTGGCTTATTATTGTATCGGTTCCCTCTTTGGAGAGGCGAAAACGCACGTTTATTACTCTTTTGCGTTCTGGATTGATGATACTGCGTGACCACCTCTTTCATGTTCAGCAGCCGTCTTGTTGATTAACACATTCGTTTATGCACGACCTCGATTTTCTTGGTGAACTGGTGCTTATCGGAGCATTGGCAGTTGCCATTATTCTGATTTTCCAGCGGTTGAAAATTCCTTCGGTCATCGGGTTGATTTTTACAGGCATTCTTCTTGGTCCGTCAGGTTTTGGTGCAGTGTATGATCAAAAAATGATTTCAACACTTGCTGAGCTGGGCGTTGTGTTGTTGCTCTTTACCATAGGCCTTGAATTTTCGCTTGATGAACTCAAAAAGCTGAAAAAGATTGTACTGGTGGGAGGTACTGTTCAGGTTCTTCTCACGGGAATGGCCATCAGTTTTCTCTCTTACTGGTTTATGCAGGCCATTGGTTATGGAATTACGGTTTCTGCGGCTGTTTTTCTTGGATTTACCTTTTCGGTCAGCAGCACGGCAATTTGTCTGAAAATTCTTGCTGATCGCGATGAGCTTGCTCATCCCCATGGGCGTATTGCCATGGGAATCCTGATCTTTCAGGATCTTGCCATTGTCCCCCTGATGATCGGCATTAACTTTTTGAGCCCTGAGGGCGCACCTTCGCTGGCCATAGTGTTTAAAAAAATGGGCATCATTGTGCTTTTTGCCGCTGCGATTTTTGCCGGACTACGGCTTCTTATGCCGAAAATGGTTCGTCTTATTGCCTCTCTGCAAGCCAGGGAGGTTCTTGTTCTTGGAGCCTTGGTTATCTGTTTTGGAGCGGCCTGGCTCACCTCTCTGGCAGGCTTGTCGCTTGCTTTGGGTTCATTTGTTGCGGGTATGATTATTGCGAGTACCGATGAGAGTCACCAGATCAGTGTCACGATTGATCCTTTTCGTGAGGCCTTCAGTAGTATTTTTTTTATCTCTGTCGGTCTTTTGCTTGATGTCAAGATGATTAATCTGCCACTTTTTATCTCCATCGCTCTTGTTGTCTTGCTGCTCAAGGCACTGCTGGTTGCAGGAGTCTCTCTTTTTCTTGGAAACTCTCTGAGAGTCAGCATGATGGCCGGTATGGCGCTCGCACAGATAGGAGAGTTCTCGTTTGTGCTGGCAGAAGCTGGCCTTAATAACAGAGTGATTAATCATGAGGTTTTTCAGCCAATGCTTGCCATCATCGTTGTCACCATGATTGTTACCCCGGCAATGATTGCCATTGCCCCAAAGGTTGCTGACCAGATGGTGCCGGCTTTGGGATTTATCCCTCTTGTTTCAAGGAAAACCACACCATTACTCTTCGTTCGTCCCGCCGACAGTACCATTATCTGTGCAGGGGAGATTCATGCTGCCATTATTGGATTCGGCATTAACGGACAAAATGTGGCGGCGGTGCTGCATGCAACCAACATCTCCTATTCGGTGCTTGAAATAGACCGCGAAATGGTTAAAGTGATGAAAAGAAAGGGTGAACCGATCTATTATGGAGACTGTACAGAAAAAAGGGCGTTGCTTCGTGCCGGAATAGATCATGCCCGGGCTGTTGTGCTGGGTATTTCGGATACGACAGCGATTCGAAACAGTATCTCAATCATCAGGGAGATGAATCAGAAAGCATTCATTATTGTCAGGGCGCGAAGCCTTGATGATGTGGCCGCGCTCTACAAAGCTGGCGCAGATGTCGTGGTGACAGAAAAATTTGAAACATCGATCCAGATTTTTTCGCAGTTGCTGAACCATTTTACGGTTGCTCCTGAACTGATTCTTGAACAGCAGTCTATTATTCGGCGCGAATGTGAACAGATTTTTTTACGGGGACGCACCACAATGCAATGACCGGAATCTGTTTTTTCCGGTGACGGTATTTTTTTTTATATATTTGTTGTATGAGAAGGGACCGTATCTCTATTCACCAATTTAGTTCAAACCTGTTATGGCTTATCCAGCTCCGGCACCCACGCAAAAATTTGTCCGTTATCGACAGGAACTGCTTGATCTTCAAAATTCAAAGGAGAGCGGGGCTGTTAAACGGGCCACTTATGAACTCTCCTTGATGGAAAAAAGTTGCTTCATCGAAGCCAACGGCGTTGTTCATCACTATCACGATTCTGGTCCGAAAGATGCTGCTGAGACGGTGGTGCTGATTCATGGCTGGGACTGCTGGTGGATGTGGTGGCATCATGTGATCAAAAATCTCAACGACAAGGGAATTCGTACCATTGCCTACGACATGCGTGGACATGGATGGTCAGACAACGATCCGGAAAACCATTATCATATTGATTTTTTTGCTCATGATCTTGATGATCTGGTTGTAAAACTTGGGCTGAAAAGATTCCATGTTGCGGCATTTTCTTTTGGTCCATTTGTTGCCCTCGATTATGCCTGCTCCCATCCCGGAGTGATTCGGTCGATGACCTTTTTCAATTTTGGTTTTCTCCCGAACAGCGAATTTATTCAGGCATTTGCCACGAACACGATTACTTTTGTTTTCAATGGCCTTTTACGAAAACTGACATGGTGGCTGCCAGCCTATATTTTTGCCCGACTTGTCCTTGCCAAGAATACCGTCACGCTTCATGATATTCTTATTGGTTTTAAAAGCCTCGGGCTTTGTGCTCCAGAGGCCATAGAACAGACAACTTCTCACATTACGGCGTTCAGCACAACCGACTCAGTGCCTGTTATGGTGCAGACTGTGGATATGCCTATTCTTTTTGTGGCAGGAGATGGCGATTCCATCATGACCGCTGAGAATACAAAAAAGCTGGTTGATCTTACCCACAAGGGAAGCTACGTCTGTGTGCCTGAATGTGGACATTTGATCACCATTGAGTTACCGGATGTGGCTTCGGAGCTTATCCTGGGGCATGTGCGGGCTCATAGTGGCACCTGAGAGCGAATGCTGTGTACTGCCCGGATGAAGGCGTTTACTTTTTCATGATCCTTGAATCCGGGCTTGCTTTCGACCCCGCTTGCCGTATCGACTCCATAAGGCTGAGTGGTCAGGATCGCCTCTCTGACGTTTGTTGCGTTTAATCCTCCGGCAAGGATGGGAAAGCATGAAGTTCCCAGTTGCCTGAAGATGCGGCTTGCCAGTGAAGCACTGATGCTCTCTCCGGTTCCACCGGCCATATCCGGGCGGAAGGCATCGAAGAGAAAGGTGCTTATTCCGCTCTTTTGAGTGAACTCAAGAACCTCCTGTACCGAAAAATCCTCTTCCGGTCGAAATACTTTGATGACTTTTGCTTCAGTAATGGCTTGTGCCTGTTCCGAATGGTACTTTTCACTGTGCAGTTGTGCCACCTGCAGCTTGCACTGGCGGCAGATGGCATTGATCTCTTGAGGGGAATGTTCTACAAAGATTCCGACAGACTGAACAAAGGGGGGCAGTTGTGCGATAATTGCCTGGGCTAATACTGGCGTTATCTGCCGAGGGCTTGTGTTGCTGAAATTGAAGCCAAGTGCATCGGCCCCGGCTCGACACGCATCAAGAGCATCCTCAAGACGGGTGATTCCGCAGATTTTAATTTTTGTCATAAGCCGGTGGCTGAAATATAATGAGCAAAAAGCTGATGGTAAAGATACGGTTCCACTGAGAACCATCAAAGCGGCGAGGTGGGGTCATGCCATTTTGTCACTACAGCTCTACTGAACAGAATCTGCATGATACCACCTTTTGTGATTCTCTCTTATTGTGCGTATATTCCGGCCTTTCTTTCTTGCAGAAGATGATGGGGCGTCGCCAAGTGGTAAGGCATCGGCCTTTGGAGCCGACATCCGCAGGTTCGAA
>CAIOLC010000090.1 GCA_903859055.1 uncultured Chlorobiaceae bacterium
GGGCGCCTGCACAGGGAACATGCCTCCAAGCAGGATGTGCGCATTTACGATTACATCGAGTATGATAATGTGCAGCTTGCGAGAATGTGGGAAAAACGGTATCGTGGTTATCAGGCAATGGGGTATCAGGTCAGACCCTGTCAAGTAAAGCTTCAACCATCATAAACTATGGCAGAATACGGTGAGTGGACTCGTAAAGGCGCAACTCTCAGCGATGTTACGGCGAAGAAGGAGTACGGTGTAGACTATACTTTTATTGTCAATGGTATTTCTGCGGGCAAGCTGGAATACCGTGAAGGCAATATGCAGGGTAATCCCTGGTTGAGGGTATTGAGAGGGCAGTTGGGACAGTTAATCACCGAAAAGTTTGGCGCTGATTATTTGGTGCAGCAAAACCGCCAGACGGAATTGCGTGTGATCAATAAAGAGATGACGGTAATGAAGAAGAAGCTGAATGAACTGGAGGCCCGGAAGGCCGAGCTTGAGGTGGCTTTGATGAAGACGGAGGATTAAAGTGGGCAGGATTGGGAACAAAAAGAGTCAGCGAAGATTTGACATAAGACGCACTGAGAATTAAGTGCAGGGGTTCTGGTGGCTGTCAAAAGTGAATCCTCTCATCCGAAACAGCGTGATGTTCCGAGGCTGTGGGAATCAATCGTGCTGTAATAATCAGAAAAAAAATGTAAGTTCTGTTCATTGCGGTATTGTAATTTGGAGAGATAATTCGATTGTCTGGAATGAGCTGAGTGCGACGTTTTAACATTTATCATGATTCTCTTGCTTTTAAAGAGCGAAAGTTCTGGCCTTTAACAGAAATGTATGTTTATGCACAGGATTGGAATTGTTGGTCACCGGTTTATTCCTGACGATAATGTTTTGAGATATGTTACTCAAGAAATTACGAGTATTTTGGATGGTTTCTGTGGTCTGTATCCAGATCTGATTGCATTGTCTGCAATTGCAGAGGGTGCAGATACCATATTTGCTGAAGCGGCGCTTGCGTTGGGGATGCCCCTTGAAATCATAAGGCCATACCAGTCGTATCATTCTGATTTTTCTACGGTATCTGCCCGAAATCGTTATTCCACATTATGCGCGGCTTCGTGCAGAGAGATTGTGCTGTCACATACTTCCCGTTCAGATGAAGCATATACAAATGCGATGAATTTGGTTGTCACTCAGTCCGATTTGCTTGTGGTTGTTTGGGATGGTTATCCGGCAATGTCTATCTGCGGGACGAGTCATGCGGTAGATAATGTTGTTCGACTGAACAAGTCGTGGATACATCTTAATGTTGTTGATTTGACAGTAACGCATCATTTTGTAAATGAATTTATCGAAATGCCTTGTTGAACAACCATATAATACCGAAAATGGCAAAAACTTTTTTGAATAATCCTGTTCCTGACCATTGGAAAATTATTGGTATTGTGATGTCACTGCTTTTTTTTATCGGCATTGGTGCTTATGGGTTACAAATTATTGCCGAAAGAGATGTTTTTATTAATTTCCCTTTGCCGCAAAAAAGCGCCATTACAAACACAAAAGAACAATATGAAATAGCCAAGATATACTCGGAAATTCGCCAAATTCGAAGCGATACTGGTGGCAGCCTGTTTTGGTTAAAGTTGATAGCGTTATTTGTTACCGTAGGAGGTGCTGTTGGCGGTTATTTGGTTGGGCAAAAACAAGCAACTCGTTCACGTATGGAATTCGAAGATCGAGCAACTCGTTCCCGTATGAAATTTGAAGGTCGAAAAAATGTCGATGCAGCATATCAGTCAATTGTGCAGGAATTATCGGCAAAATCACATCTTTTAAGAGCAGCAGCTAGTGCAAAGCTTGGCTCGATATTGGAATCGTTTCCTGAAGAGTGGAGTGTTAGTGAAGATAAAGATGAAAATATAAATAAAAGAAATCAACTTATTGACTTGACCAAGAAGATATTAGCAGCGTCACTCTCGATTGAGAAAAAAAAGTCGGTATTGAAAAATTTAACAAAATCTATCGCACTCCATAGTCTTTCTATTGCTAAGCTTGATGAGTTAAAAAAAAATCCCTTATTTGGCAAGGACTTCTCTGAATGGTTTAACTCAATGGTTAAGTCAAAAATAGAAAATAATGAGTATTATGACCTTCAAAAGATCGATTTATCCAGTGTGAATGCAAGTGATGCATATTGGGCTAATATTGACTTTACAGGGGCAGATTTTCATAAGGCTGTTCTTAATATAGCATCATTTCGTGATTCTATTTTGATTGATTCGAGATTTCGAGAAGCACATTTGCAAAATGCTATTTTTGTTAATGCGTTTTGTCGAAATGCTAATTTCATGTTAGCGGATCTTCGTTATGCCGATTTTTCCGGATCAAAATTATACGGAGCACGTTTTGATAGAACGAAGGTATTTGGAGTCATTATTTCTTCTGAAACTGTTTTTTCTGATAATCCTGATAAAAAAGTTGATAATTCTGAAAATGGTGATGGAAGTGAGATGATTTTCTTTAAAGATTGGTTGAGTCTTAAAATAAACGAATTAGAAAAACCATCCTGAATCATGTTTTTACAAAAAAATAGAGAGGATAAACCTCGCAATTATTCTTTTGACATTCCTGAAGCCATAAAGAGTAAACCTGCTTGGGTAAGGCTTGAAAATCAATTGTCGTGGTATGGCGATAAAAGTGTGAAAAATCACCGGTGGAGTAATCTGTTGAAAATAATTCAAACAGTACTTGCCCTTTTGATCCCGATAGTAAACTTGCTTACCCAAGATGTCAAATGGGCAACAGCAGGAGCGGGTACCATGATTGCGCTTTTAGAGGCAATTCAGCAACTCAAGCAGTACTCAACGCTTTGGGTAACCTATCGTTCAACAGCGGAAAATCTTAAACATGAAAAGTTTTTATTTCTTTCGGCTGCTGGCCCATATCGAGGTTTATCGGAATCAGAAAGATTGATTCAACTGGCTGAACGAGTTGAAGAACGTGTATCCACAGAAAACGCCAACTGGTTTAGAGATACGCAGCGTGTGATCAGTGCGCAGAAAAAAGAGAGTGTCTGATTGGGTTTTATACAATTACTGAGCATTATGAATGTCTTATGCTTTTGAACAATCACCTATGGAAATAAGAACGGAGCTCCACTTTGGAGACTGTACTCAAGTACTCACAGATCTGCCGGACGATTCGGTAGACCTGATATTTACCTCTCCACCCTATGCTGACCAGAGAAAGCAGACCTATGGAGGTTTTCATCCAGATGACTACGTCGAGTGGTTTTTGCCGATATCGGAGCAACTGCTGAGGGTACTCAAACCAACCGGTACCTTTGTGCTGAACATTAAGGAGAAGGTTGTCAATGGCGAACGGAGCACCTATGTTATGGAACTTATTCTGGATATGCGAAAACAGGGGTGGCTCTGGACTGAAGAGTTTATCTGGCACAAAAAAAACTCTTATCCGGGTAAATGGCCAAACCGCTTCAGGGACTCATGGGAACGGCTGATTCAGTTTAACAAGAGTAAACAGTTCTACATGAATCAGCAAGCTGTTATGGTTCCGATGGGCGACTGGTCAAAGAGTCGGCTCAAAAACCTGAGTGAAACTGATAAGGTACGAGATACGTCGAAGGTGGGGAGTGGGTTTGGGAAAAACATCTCAAACTGGCTCGACCGGGATATGGCCTATCCGACCAACGTGTTGCACCTTGCGACCGAGTGCAACAATAAAAAACACAGTGCTGCATTTCCTGAAGCTCTCCCCGAATGGTTTATCAAACTCTTTACCCAAGAGGGCGATACCGTTCTCGATCCCTTTATGGGTTCAGGGACAACCAATGCTGTGGCACAAAGAATGAAGCGCCACTCCATCGGCATTGAAATTGTAGAGGAGTACTACTCCATGGTACAAAAAGAGCTGAAACCTGTTGAACTCTATCTGCTGGAACAAAAGGACGATTATGACCCCACTTGCCCTTAACGATGTCTCTGCGTATGTTGAAGAGAATATTGGCACTTTTCATCAAAAAAGAATAGCCACTCTTGATGACTTGAGCCTCTCAAAAGTACTGAAAAGGAAGAACCCTTATCTCTTTAAGGCAAAGTATGTTCTGACAGCCCATGAGATTGTCAAAGGCTTGGTTGATGCCCATATCTCGTCAAACGAGGAGACTGTTTTTGGAGACTGGCTTGAGGGATTGGCCATATTTATCAACGGCAAAGTTTATGGCGGCTGGAAATCCGGTATTCCTGGAGTTGATCTTGAGTTTGACAAGGATGGAAAACGATTCATTGTCAACATCAAATCAGGCCCGAATTGGGGTAACAGCAGTCAGATTGCCAAGATGAAGTCTGACTTCAAAACAGCGGCGAAAACTCTCCGCACCAGTAATTCAGGGATTCAGGTTGTTGCTGTCAATGGATGCTGTTACGGAAAGAGCAATACTCCCGATCAGGGCGACTATTTCAAATACTGTGGTCAGACCTTTTGGGAGTTTATCTCATCAGATCCAAATCTCTACACTGACCTTATCGATCCATTGGGGCACACCGCAAAGGAGAGAAATAACGAATTTTGTCACTCTTATGCGCAGATGATCAACAAGTTTACTCAGCAATTTGGTGTGGAGTATTGTGAGGCCAATGGAGCAATCAACTGGAAAAAGCTGGTGGAGTTCAACTCGTCAGCGGGAAGGTAGTCTCAGTAGTGTGTCCACCGCGATATTATTCCTTTTTTGCAGCAGTTACTACTTGAGGAAATACCCGTCAGAAGCACTCTCAAGAGGAGAAAAACATAAAAAGCATTGTATTTCTGATTCAGAAAATGATAATTTGCCTTGTACATTTATTCAGGCACTTAATCAGATAAACAATGCGTCGATTTATTGACGACGAACTTCTGAGCTGGCAGGTGAGTACAAGGCGAAAACCGCTGATTCTGCGAGGAGCACGACAGGTTGGTAAAACATGGTCGCTCAAGGAGTTTGGGAAAAACCGGTTTGAATCGCTTGCTCTGGTTGATCTGGAGCGCAACCCTTCTCTGCGGCGGGTGTTTGATGGCGATCTTCATGCGGCACGAATCTGTTCTGACCTTGAGGTACTGCTTCGGCAGGAGATTACTCCAGGAAAAACCCTGCTCTTTTTTGATGAAATCCAGGCTGCTCCTCGAACCATAACCGCATTGCGCTACTTTTATGAGGAGATGCCGGAGCTGCATGTGGTGGCGGCAGGGTCACTCCTTGAATTTGCGTTTAAGGAGGCTTCGTTTCCTGTCGGCAGAGTTCAGTTTCTTAACCTCTATCCGCTCTGTTTCGCAGAATATCTGGAGGCGACTGGCAACACTCCTGCGGCTTCGGCTCTGCTTGGCAATCCGGCTGAAATCTCACCTGTCGTGCATGAACTGCTCCGCGATGAGCTGAAGCACTATTTTTTTATCGGTGGTATGCCTTCGGCGGTCAATGCTTATGTGGAACATGGTTCGATGAGGGAGGCTTTTGAAGTGCAGGGGGAGATTGTCGAATCATACCGAATGGATTTTGCCAAATATACCCCACAGGTAGACCGTTACTGCCTCGACTCTGTCTTCACCTCACTTGCACAACGTGTTGGAGATCAGATAAAATATGCACGGCTGGGAGCGGGATACAGCAATCTGACGTTGAAAAAGGCTTTTGATGCGTTATGTCTGGCTCAGCTTGCCCGCCGGATTCCTTCGGCTGATCCCACGGCACTCCCTCTGGGGGCGAGTGCTTCGGCCAAGGTGTTCAAGGCGCTCATGCTCGATCTTGGAGTAATGCGTTATCTCTCTGGTATGCCTGACGATATTGAGTATGCCAAGGGGAACCTGCTCACCATGTATCGAGGGGCCATGGCTGAGCAGTTTGTGGGTCAGGAGATGCTGGTATCGCAAAAAGGGGCTCTCTATTACTGGGATCGGCAGGCGAAAAGCAGCTCCGCTGAGGTTGATTATCTGGCTGTTCTTGGCGGCAGAATTCATCCGGTAGAGGTAAAAAGCGGCGCAACCGGCAGTCTGAGAAGCTTGCATCTTTTTCTGGCCTCATATCCAGAGTGTGGCAAGGCGCTCGTCTTTTCGGATCGCCCTTATGCAGATTTTCCTGAGCAGAAGATCACGTTTTTACCGCTCTATGCTGCTTATGCCGCGACAAAGTGAGGGCAATGCAAAGCACGAATGGTGGATTCTGGAAATCCTTTGATCATTATTCGGAATTCCAGATGGTGCTGTAACCTATCCTGCCGTAATAAACGGAAAAAAATGTAAGTTAGAACCGTTACGGGATTGAACACTCATCTCTGGAAAAAAGAACGGATTTTCTTCTTGGGTAGCATCACAGAAGAACAGAACGCCAACGTAAACTAACAAATGATTCAACTCGAACAACTCCAACCCAACGCCGCACTGCGAGGTATTGTACCGGGCGTCTCGGTTACGGTCGTCAGTGTGCAATGCTTTGGTTCGGAGGCGCTTGAGCTTACCTACAAGACACCGGATGGCAAAGTGGCCAATGAGCTGGTTTATCGCCACGACGAACCACGATTGGACATTGTTGAGCAGGGACGACCCTGGAGTTTTGACGGTGATGGCGCGCTCTTCCGGTTGGTCTCTGAAGCGCAGCGCATTCGGTTGGCTCACCTGTTTGATCCGGTGCTGGCGGTCCATACTTCCAATATTGAGCCACTGCCACACCAGATTACGGCGGTCTATGAAGCCATGCTGCCTCGCCAGCCCTTACGATTTCTTTTGGCGGACGACCCCGGTGCAGGCAAAACCATTATGGCGGGGTTGCTCATCAAGGAGCTGATTGCCCGTGGTGACCTGCAACGCTGTCTGATTGTTTGCCCCGGAAGTTTGGCGGAGCAGTGGCAGGATGAACTCTACCGCCGTGTTCATCTCCCCTTTGAGATTCTCACCAACGATAAACTGGAAGCAGCCCGTACCGGAAACTGGTTCCTTGAAACAAACCTGGTCATTGCCCGCCTCGATAAACTCTCGCGAAATGAAGAGGTGCAGTTAAAGCTGCAAGCTCCGGATTGCCGTTGGGATCTGGTGATTTGTGACGAAGCCCACAAAATGTCGGCTACGGTTTTTGGCGGTGAAACCAAATACACCAAACGCTACCGACTTGGCCAACTGCTCTCGACCTTGACGCGTCATTTTTTGTTAATGACGGCGACACCGCATAATGGCAAGGAGGCTGACTTTCAGCTTTTTATGGCACTGCTTGATGGCGATCGCTTCGAGGGCAAGTTCCGCGACGGCGTGCATTCATCCGACGTTTCCGACTTGATGCGTCGCATGGTCAAAGAGAATTTGCGGAAGTTCGATGGCACACCTCTCTTCCCTGAGCGTATTGCCTACACACTTCCTTACCATCTGTCGCCCCAGGAGGAAGCACTCTACAAAGCCGTCACGAGCTATGTTCGCGAAGAGTTCAATCGCGCTGAGGCGCTGGAAAATAACAAGCGAGCAGGTACGGTAGGCTTTGCATTAACTATCCTGCAACGGCGGCTTGCTTCATCCCCGGAAGCCATTTACCAGTCGCTGCGCCGCCGCAAAGAAAAACTTGAGAGCCGACTGCGTGAACTTGAGCTGCTCCAGCGTGCCGGTCAGGTTGCACCGAACCCGTCGTTTGATGCACCAACGATTGACAGCGACGATATTGAGGAGCTCGATGAGGCCCCGGAGAACGAAGTTGAAGCAATCGAAGAAGAGATCCTCGATCAGGCCACCGCCGCACGCTCAATTGCTGAGCTGTATAGTGAGATTGAAACCCTGAAGAACCTCGAAGCGACCGCCTTGCTTGTCCGAAGCAGTGGCGCTGATACCAAATGGGCGGAACTCTCAGGCCTGCTTGGTGAAATATTCACCACCGCAGCGCGGCAGCAATTTGTTGAACCGGAAGTGCCCTATGGTTCCGGTCCGATTCCGCCTCCCAAGCCTTCGCCGCTCCAGAAGCTGGTTGTTTTCACCGAGCATCGCGATACACTCAACTATCTGGAAGAACGCATCACCCGATTTCTTGGACGCAAGGATGCTGTGGTCATTATCCACGGAGGCACAGGCCGGGAACATCGTCTCAAGGTACAGGAATCTTTCAAACACGACCCAACCGTGCAGGTGCTTTTGGCAACCGACGCGGCCGGTGAAGGTATCAACCTCCAGCGCGCCCACCTGATGGTCAACTACGACCTGCCCTGGAACCCCAACCGTCTTGAACAGCGCTTTGGGCGAATCCACCGTATTGGCCAGACGGAGGTCTGCTACCTCTGGAATCTGGTGGCTGATGACACTCGCGAAGGCGATGTCTATCGTCGGCTCCTCGAAAAGCTGGAACAGGCACGTCAGGCTTTGGGCGGTCAGGTTTTCGATGTGCTGGGCAAACTCGCCTTTGAAGCCGATGGTCGTCTCATGTCGCTGCGTGACCTGCTCATCGAGGCAATCCGTTATGGCGAAAAACCGGAAACTAAAGCATTTCTCACCACGGTACTCGATACCGCTCTCGACAGCAGCCACCTGCAAACCCTGCTTGAAGAGAGGATGCTGGTTCATGATGCCATGGATGCCAGCAACGTACAGCGCATCCGTGCGGATATGGAACGGGCCGATGCTCGCCGGTTGCAGCCACACTACATCGAATCATTTTTTCTGGAAGCATTCAAGCGACTTGGCGGTAATTCCCGGCAGCGTGAACCCCGCCGATTCGAGATCACCCATGTACCCGCTCCAATCAGGAACCGTGACCGCCTCATTGGCATCGGCGAGCCCGTGCTGCCACGCTATGAGCGAATCGCCTTCGAGAAAACCCTGATTGCCCCGCGGGGAGAGCCTCTGGCAGCATTTGTTTGTCCCGGTCATCCGCTGCTCGATTCCGTTATTGACCTGACCCTCGAACGGCATCGCGATCTGCTGAAACGTGGCACTGTGCTGGTTGATGAACGAGACCATGGAACCAGACCAAGAGTGCTCTTCTATCTGGAACACGCCATTCAGGATGCCAGCCTCACCCGTGACGGTAACCGCCGCATAGTTTCCCGTCGTTTGATGTATGTCGAACTGGACGACCTGGGAACAGTGCGCCACGTTCAATACGCACCCTACCTCGATTTTCGTCCACTTGCCGCAGGTGAACCCGGTGTTGAAACCCTGCTCGATCGCTCGGAATGCCAGTGGATCACCCGTGAACTGGAGCAGAGTGCCCAGACTTATGCTATCACCCACGTCGTGCCAGAGCATCTTGCAGAAATCAAAGGACGGAAACTTGAACTGATAGCCAAAACCGAGGCAGCCGTAAAAGATCGGCTGACCAAGGAGATTACTTACTGGGATCACCGCTCCGAAGAGCTGAAGCTGCAAGAGCGTTCAGGAAAACCCAATGCCCGACTCAACTCCGGCGAAGCGCGAAAACGTGCCGACCTGCTGCAAGGGCGCATGCATAAAAGGCTTGAAGAGTTACGGCTCGAAGCCCAGCTTTCACCACTGCCTCCCGTTGTGCTTGGCGGCATGTTGGTAGTGCCGATTGGCCTCATTCACGCCATGGCGGGTCACTCCGAACCAGAGGCCAGCATCCCGACCGACACCCAGGCGAGCGCTGCCCGCGCACGAGCAATCATCATGGAGATCGAGCGTACTCTCGGTTTTGACCCCACCGATCGGGAACTTGAAAAGCTTGGCTACGACATCGAAAGTCGCATTCCCGGCACAGGCAAACTGCGTTTCATTGAAGTGAAGGGGCGCGTTTCCGGTGCCCCAACCATCACGGTTACCCGCAACGAAATTCTCTACTCGCTCAACAAGCCTGACGACTTTATTCTTGCCATTGTCGAGTTTCTTGATGCCGAAACGCACAAGGTGCATTACATTAAAATGCCCTTCAATCGGGAACCCGATTTTGGGGTGTGTAGTGTCAATTATATCTTCACTGACCTTCTTGCCAAAGGAGAGCTTCCATCATGAACCTGTTTGAATTGCCTGTGA
>CAIOLC010000091.1 GCA_903859055.1 uncultured Chlorobiaceae bacterium
CCCTCATTACTAGAAAAGCCTTTAAGTATTTTTCGATAGCTTGTGCTGCTGCCCAGTAAAATCCTCGTTCAAGTCCATTTTGCGCGAATAGTCGTGACATCAGATAATCTTGATCACCTGGAACAACAAAAGACTCATAAATGACATTAACAACGTTGCATTCGGCACTTGACCGGATGTTCTCAGGCAAGCGTTTGAAGTGAGCTATGTCTTTGCTCATGTCGAAACTATAAATAAATCCCATCTTATAATTTTTTAAATGAAGCCTCGTCGCCGCAAGCAGCGGGGTATCTGTTATTAGAAGAAGCTAAACAAAATTCACTGCAAGCGATGGGGAATTCAACCCCGTTGTTTTTTGCCGCTACATCGCAACCGCCAACTACGTCGGGAGGTTGCTCGCTCCAGCCCTCCGAAAAAAATATCCAAAGCTTGATATTCAGGTTATCACCAGCGAACTGCCTGACGAACTCCGCAAGCAGAAAATTGATGAGATGGGCAAGGCAAAGCAACGGCTCCTGATTGCAACCGACTGCCTTAGCGAAGGGATCAACCTCCAGCAGCAGTTTACGGCGGTGCTGCACTACGATCTCCCCTGGAATCCCAACCGCCTCGAACAGCGCGAGGGAAGGGTAGACCGTTTCGGCCAGCCAGCGCCGGAAGTCAAAACCTGCCTTCTCTATGGCGCCGATAATCCCATCGACGGCATTGTGCTTGATGTTTTGCTGCGCAAGGTTCGCGAAATCAAACGCTCAACCGGAATCAACGTCCCCTTTCCGGAAGATTCACAGAGCATTATTGACACCATAACCCAAGCGCTTTTGCTCAATCCCGATCGCAAAATTACCCAGCGGCGTGAAGGAAAGCAACAGTTGGCCTTCGACTTCAGCGAGTTTGATGAGGCTCTCACAGCCAAGGCCACCATCTCCCGCAAAATAGAGGAGGCCGCCGAGCGCGAAAAAGTGACCCGTACCATCTTTGCCCAGAACGCCATCAAAGCCTCCGAAATAGAGGCTGACCTCCGGGAGGTGGATGAGGCCATTGGTGACCCCTTTGCCGTTGAACAGTTCGTGACCAGCACCCTCAACAACCTGTTTGGCATACAGGTTATTGCCCAACAGAAAAAGGGGTGCTATCGCCTCATTACCGCCAACCTCCCCGACCAGTTGCGCGGCATCCTGCCCGTTGGCGATATTGTCCAACTCAGTTTTCTCTCACCAACACCTCAAGGCTATCACTACCTTGGGCGCAACAACCGCTTTGTGGAACAACTCTGCCAGCTCCTCATGGCCAACACCGTCAACCGTTCCGGCAAACGGGCCGCCCGTTCCGCCGTCATTCGCACCCGTCAGGTGGCCATCAAAACAACCATTCTCCTCTTCCGCTGCCGCAACGTCATCGAAGACCGGAGAGGGAGCCAGCAGATTGTGGCCGAAGAGATGATTCTCTGGGGCTGGAAAGGGACTCCGCAGGAGAAGGAGTTCCTCGATCAGGCAGAGGCAAAAGCGCTCCTCGCCTCTGTTCGTGCCAGCTCCGATATGTCGCTCCCTGCCAGAACAGGGTTTTTGGAGAATGAACTGAAACTGCTCAAATCGTTTGAACCTGAATTTGACCGCGTGGCTGAACAACAATCAAAAAAACTGGTCGAAGCCCATGAACGGTTCAGCTCACTGATGGACGGCAAGCGTTTCCAGGTGGTGCACCCGGTACTGCCGATGGATCTGCTCGGTGTCTATATTCTCCTGCCAGAAGGTGAAACTGCGGGAGGTGCCGCATGATCTACCCATCCATCCGCATTGAGGGGGCCATACTCTCACCCGATATTCTCGAAAAGCTTGAGGATATACCCGGCCAGCGCCCGGTCGATTTTGGTCTGGAGCCATCAGTCAAGGTCAAGGAGGAAATTGCAAGAGCTTATGCCGATGCCCAGGACTATTGGCGCATCTTCAATCGCAAGCTTGAAACGCTGAAAAAGGAGTCACCAGCCACCACTGAAACCCGAAACCTCTTGGTGGTACCGCTTCTTGGACTTCTTGGCTACCAACTGGAGTACGAGGCCAAGAGCATAGAACTGAACTCCAAGCTCTACCCGATATCACATCGCATCAATAACCGGGGTGGAGCTGCGATCCACATTATCGGCAGCAACGAGCCCGCCGGTCTCGACCGAAAGCCCGAAAAA
>CAIOLC010000092.1 GCA_903859055.1 uncultured Chlorobiaceae bacterium
AGGTAATCAATGACGCTTGCGGGAGCCATCATGACCTTCCAGTGGAAATTGACTTTCCGCTTTTTATCCGAGCAGGAGGCCCACCGGCTCTTTAATTCCAGCACTGCAACCTCGTCAATGGTGAGCCCCATCATGCTGGCGTATTTGTGAACACGAGAGGGGATAAACTTGTTGCCCCGTTTCCGATAAAACTCTTTGAACAGGCTATGAAGCGTTTCACGTGACCCTTCTGGCACATAAAAATAACGCCCTTTGCATTCAATCTCTTTTGCCCCTCCATGGTATTGCAGATAGTAATTCCTGCCCAGATAGAGGAACGATTGCCCGTTTACCGCCTCACGCCTGATTGCTTTTTCGTTCAGCAGCTCCCGTCTGGTCTGGTATTTGTGGATTTTATACTCATTCATTCGCCTTGAGAATATCGTTGACGTTCTCTTCAGTGGTGTTTTCAGGCACAAGCAGAGAGATCGAGCCATCGCGCTCAAGGTAAATGCTGGCGGTCTTCCTTTTGCTGCGCTTGACCGTTATCTTCTGTTCAAGGGTCATGAATGGCGGATCTCTGATTCCTGTTTTTCGGCAAGGCTGATGAGTTCAGCAGTAAGTTTTGCCGCTTTAGCTTTTATGGCATCAATCCCGCAATAATCCAACTCGTCTCGAACATCACTCTCAAGTTGTCGGCGCTCATTACATTTCTGCCAGCAATTAGGGATCAGGATGAACTCTTTGATGCGTGCATAGAGCAGCTCTGCAAGCCTCAGCCTCCACGCTGGCCTTGTCGCTACTGAGCAGCAATCGCTCATAGTACAATGTGCCAATCTGCCGATCGAGTGCGCGGGCACTCCAGTTCTGCAAGGCAGATTCGTTCACGTACCACTCTCGGGCTTCCTTGCTCGTGACTCTCAGCAGTGCTCGATAGTGCGTCCAGCTCAATTCGGTACGCACTGCGTGCCAAATGGGAAATACCTGATAAAACGCCCGCATGTTGCGCAAATTACGATCATCAAACCCCTTGCCAAACTCACCAGTCAATGATTCAGCCAGTCGCAACAGCAGCTTTTTGCCATAAGCAGCGCGTGCCTGCCCTCCTTGCTCAAACTCCACGATATGGCGACCAATTTCCCAACAGGTACGCACCTGAACGACATCCACTGTCCGCTTTGCCTCTTTGCGAGCATCAGCAATAAGAGCACGCAACTGACCAAGCAACACATCGATATTCACCGAGAGACTCCGATCATTTTCATGCATAGCCATCTCCATAGTTGCATGTTGAAAAGTCCCACAGCCTGTGGGACAAATTGCGGTTGCGGCATTATACCGTGACCCATTTTTTTTACTTCGACAAATAATACGCATAATCCACGAATAGCTTGATAGCTGGATGGTGAAAAAGATCATGATAACAAACAGAAGAAGCGCAACAGCGGTAATTCCAACAACGGAATTGGGAGTAAATCCAGTTACCGGCACACCAGTATCTCCCGCCAAAACCCATGAAGTGGCCGAATACGACAATTGGTTCCTTCAGGAAATTGAGAACGGCTTGACCGAAGCCAACGATCCAGAGACCCGGTGGGTATCGGATGACGAAGCTAACCGCAGTTGGGAAAAAAAGCTGACTGAACTGATCAAATCTTCTCTCTCAGCAAGAGAGCTTTTGCAAAAAAAAGTTAGATTATCTTCATCAAGTCGTACTTTCACTCTCACAAACACCCGGAACGATGACACAAGTCCGCGTCAGAAATAAACACCAGATCACCATACCCGCACGCATCGCTGAATCGGCTAACATCAAGCCAGACGACTTGCTTGAGGCTGCCTATAATAATGGGGTTGTGACACTGATACCGATATCACGCAAAAAGCGGAAAGAATCTGCGATGAATTATGCTGGAATCGCACAAGGTACTTGGGGAAAAACCACTCTCGACATTGATACTGAATTACATAAAAGCCGTGATTCATGGGAACAATAGAGGAAACACTCAAGCGGTTACAGGGGCACAGGGTCTATCTGGACACCAATGTTTTCATCTACTTTCTGGATCGTAATCCTGACTTTTTTCGGCTTGTAGCCCCAGTCATTGAAGCTGTCGAGTCAGGATTAATCATTGGCTGCACAGGGGACGTTACCATTGCTGAAATATTGGTCAAACCCTATCAATCCGGAAATCTGACGCTGGTTGCAAGTATCAAGGCCTTTTTCAGAATGGAAAATTTTCTGACGATATCTCCCCATGATGCTGAAACATTTGACTTGACGGCTCAATTAAGAGCAAAGGACAACCGGAAATTTATTGATGCTCTGCACTGTGCTACGGCAATTCGGGCCGGATGCATGTCTCTAATAACAAATGATAAAGGGATCAAATCAAGCAATTCTCTTGAAGTTATTCTCCTCTCAGCATTGCACGCTACCAGTCAATAAGAAAATTATGACCTGTTTGTGATTGGAAAGAGAAAATAATGTTGACGCCCACACCGGTAGTCATCGAATCCATTTTTTCATTGATCCGCTCTTGATAAAATCCATCATCCATTGATTGAGCACCAGCTCCTCATGGAAACTGCGTTTTGCGGCTTTATTCATGGTCGCCCCCATCCGCTTGATACTCCTCTGCCTGCTCCAGCTTTGACTCCTGCAGCTTGCTTATCGGACAGTTATCAAACATGGAGGATAAAGGTCTACCACTTCCCATGTAACCCTGCCCTCAACGTAGCTCAATACGGTAGCATCCCGCGATACATAGGGGCTTGAAGTCCCAGCCGATGCGTCCGTTTGGTGTCGGTGTTGTGCATTACTTCAAGCGTTTCATGCTGTTGTCAGCCAAGAGGGTGCGCATCTGGGAGATGGCGATTTCGTTGAGCTTGTTCAGGCGATCCGCCTGCGTCAGACCTTGACGAATGAGGACTGCGTTGAGGCTTTCCAGATTGGTCAGTACCACCAGTTGTTCCAGCAGCGCATTGTCGCGGACGTTGCCCCGTGCATCGGGGTTGGCTTCGCGCCATTCTTTTGCGGTCTGGCCAAACAGGGCGACATTGAGCAAGTCCACTTCGTTGGCATAGACCAGCGATATCTGCAACTTGGTGATGGTCGCCGGTATGAGTGTCTCGCGGATGGCATCCGTGTGGATGCGGTAATTGATCTTGGACAGGGTGCGCTGGAGATTCCATCCGAGTTTGAGACGGTCGTTTTCGTCCTCTTTGAGGCGCTGGAACTCCTTGATCAGGTAGAGTTTGAATTCCGGACTGAGCCATGAACCGAATTCAAAGGCAATATCACGGTGACCATACGTGCCACCATAGCGACCTGCACTTGCGATCAATCCTTTTGCACCAGTTAGTGCAATCAATTTCTTTGCTGACAGAAAAAAACTGTTCCGCCCTGCTTCATTTTTAATTCCCTCGAATTCGATGGAATTAAAATCGGGGTTATTGAGCCGCTCCCATGCACCGAGAAACAGGACAGTGTCCTTGTTTTATAGCCATTGTTCAATAAGGGCACCGCCACCGTCGAAATTTCGCACCATGTCGGTAAGCGAAATGTAGTCACCGCCCGGTCCCGAAAGGATGCTGATAGACGTTCCCTGAACCTCGATAGTGCTTTTCTTTGGTTTGGCCATGGTGTTTGTATCTCAGATGGAGTTGTGCCAACCCCCTCGAATTTGAGAGGTTTAACTATAGCGAATTTACCAGATTTACAACAAGATATGAACACATTCACAGCTCCTTATGGAAACTGCGTTTTGCCGCTTTACTCATGGTCGCCCCCATCCGCTTGATACTCCTCTGCCAGCTCCAACAGCATTGTGCGTTCCCGGTCCAGCTCCCTACGCAGCTCTTCTTCGGATGGCAAGACCAATGAATAGCGGCTGGCGAACGGGATCGCGCACGAACTCCCGGGGGCTACGAGGCAGTGCCGCGATATTGGCTTCGGCTTCAGCCTCCACGCTGGCCTTGTCACTGCTGAGCAGCAATCGCTCATAGTACAATGTGCCAATCTGCCGATCGAGTGCGCGAAAACTCCAGTTCTGCGCTGCTGCTTCATTCACGTACCAAAGCCTTGCTTCGGGGTTATCAACACGCAACAGTGCCCGATAATGCGACCAGCTCAATTCGCGACGCACTGTGTCGCAAATTGGAAAAGCAAGATAAAACCGGCGCGTATGCCGCAAATTAGTGGCATCAAACCCTTTGCCAAACTCACCAGTCAATGATTCTGCCAGTCGCGACAACAACTTCTTGCCATAAGCAGCGCGTGCCTGCCCTCCTTGCTCAAACTCCACGATATGACGACCAATTTCCCAACAGGTACGCACCTGAATAACATCCACTGTCCGCTTTGCTTCTTTGCGGGCATCAGCAATCAAAGCGCGTAACTGACAAAGCAACACATCGATATTCACTGAAAGACTCCGATCATTTTCATTCATAGCCATCCCATAGTTGCATGTTGAAAAGTCCCACAGCCTGTGGGACAAATTGCGGTTGCTGCATTATACCGTGACCCATTTTTTTATTTCGATAAATAATACGCATAATCCACGAATAGCTTGATAACTGGATGGTGAAAAAGGTCATGATAACAAACAGAAGAAGCACAACAACGGTAATTCCAGTAACGGAATTGGGAGTAAAACCAGTTACCGGCACACCAGTGCCTCCCGCCAAAACCCATGAAGTGGCCGAATACGACAATTGGTTCCTTCAGAAAGTTGAAAAAGGCTTGACCGAAGCCGACGATCCTGATACCCGGTGGGTATCCGATGACGAAGCTAACCGCAGTTGGGAAAAAAAGCGGTCTATACTTTCCAAGCTTTGACACTGGCAGCAACTGACGCAATTGTGCCGACAGTGTCCGCACAATCTGCGGATAGGTTCGGTAGAATACTCATTCCAGGAAAGCTTGTGCCCCCCATTCACACCTCAAGCGCAGCGCCATAGACTTTCAGCCAGGCGACCTGTTTTTGATACTCAGGACAATATTTGTCGACCTCATTCCAGAACTCCGCATTGTGCCTTTTGTGGTTGAAGTGACACAATTCATGAACAATCAGTAAGTCGATGACGCTTGCGGGTGCCATCAGGGGCACTGAAAACCAGAGAAAAATAACTCAATCAGAATTATTTTCGGAGAATCCGTGTTTTCTGATAACCGATGAAGACTCCCCGCCGCAAGCAGCGGGGTATCTGGTTTTAGAAAAAGCTTAACATACTTCACCGCAAGCGGTGGGGAATTCAACCCTGAG
>CAIOLC010000093.1 GCA_903859055.1 uncultured Chlorobiaceae bacterium
CATTAACCGTAAAGGAGCTTGGCGCGATATCTTTCGACTTCGTGTAGTTGATGGAAAATGTTTTTGCTCCCTCTGCTGCAAACATGGTGGCCGGCGCAGCGAGAGTCATGAGTGCTGCTGCAAGTATGATTATTCTCTTTCTATCCATTATTATCTCGTTTAAAATTTGTTCAGTATGCAAGTACACAATTCAGCAGTGCCATCAGAACCATCAACAGAGAAGAGAACGCTCTTTTTGTTGTGATCGTTTCAGAACCACAACGGTGATGATGTATCAACATCTTTGAGTCTCTACCCGGGAACGCCGAGCTCCAGCTCGGCATATTATCCTCTTATTAATCAGTGTTTCATGCCGGAGTGGCGGAGCCTCCCTCTTTTGAGATCCCGTTTTTTCATCATCACAAAAATGACCGGTGTCATGATAAGCACATGAATGGCCGACGAAACCATTCCCCCGATCATCGGAGCCGCAATGGGTTTCATCACATCAGCCCCGGTACCGCTCGACCACATGATCGGAATCAGCCCCAGCAGGGCAACCGCCACAGTCATCAGCTTTGGGCGCAGACGAAGTACGGCCCCCTCGAAGGCGGCATCGTAGATATCCTGTTCGCTGCAGGGGCCGTTAAGCAGTTTTTTGTCGAGCGCTTCGTGCAGGTAGATGACCATAACCACGCCTGTCTCAACAGCGATCCCATAGAGCGCTATAAAACCGACCCAGACGGCAACCGAAAGATTATAATTGAGAGCTGAGACCAGATAGACCCCTCCAACAAGGGCAAAAGGCACCGAAAGCATCACCATCGAGGCTTCGAGGAGTGACTTGAAGGTAAAGTAGAGAAGAACGAAGATAATCACCATGCCAAGCGGTATCAGCACCTGGAGACGCTCTTTTGCCCTGATCTGGTTCTCCCACTGGCCTGACCAGGTGACGTAGTAACCAGAGGGCAGCTTGAGCTTTTGTTCCAGGAGCTGTTTTGCCTCAGTGACAAAGCCCCCCATGTCGCGACCTCGAACGTTGAGGTAGACCAGCGATCGTAACAGCCCCCCTTCGCTGTTGATCTCTGGTGCTCCGGTAGTGATCTTCATGGTTGTAACCAGGGAGAGAGGTATCTGGGTACCCTCCATGCCGCCGACCAGAATACGACCGATTGCCGGAATGTTGTCGCGATAGTCGCGAAGGTAGCGAAGGCGGATGGGAAAACGGTTGCGCCCTTCAACAGCGGTGGAGAGCATCTCGCCACCAAGGGCAGTCTCAATCACATCCTGAATGTCGTTGACACTCACTCCGTAGCGGGCCGCAGCCTGTCGGTCGATGGTGATGTCGAGGTAGTTGCCGCCGGTAACTCGTTCGGCCACCACATCGGCGGCACCATTGATCGGCTTGAGAATGGTCTCAGCCTGAAGTGCCAGCTCCTTCAGCACATTGAGGTCATTGCCGAAAATCTTGACACCAAGGTCGGTGCGTACACCAGTTGAGAGCATGTTAATGCGGTTAATAATGGGCTGGGTCCAGCCGTTGCGGACACCGGTCTGCTGAAGCTTTGCATCCAGCTCTGCCACGATATCAGCTTTCTTGATTCCTGTTCTCCACTGCTCTTTTGGTTTCAAAATGATGATACTTTCAAACATGGAGACCGGTGCCGGATCAGTGGAGGTCTCGGCCCGTCCAACCTTGCCAAGCACCTGCTCCACTTCCGGCACGCCCTTGATGATCTTGTCCTGTATCTGGATGATGCGTTTCGCCTCGGTGATGGAGACATTGGGCAGCGTTACCGGCATGTAGAGCAGCGACCCTTCGTCGAGGGGCGGCATGAACTCCGAGCCAAGATTCATAAACATCGGCACAGCAATGCCAAGTGCCACAAGATTAAGGGCAATGGTGGTTTTTTTCCAGAGCAGTACCCACCGGATCACCGGTGCATAGAGTTTGATACAAAAGGTTGAAACGGGGTTGGCGCTCTCAGGCCGCATCTTTCCCCGCATGAGGTAGTACATCAATACCGGCACCAGCGTGATGGCAATCATGGCGGAGGCCATCATGGAGAAGCTCTTGGTAAAAGCCAGCGGATGGAAAAGCTTCCCCTCTTGCCCCTCCAGCATAAAGACCGGCACAAAGGAGAGGATGATAATTGCCAGAGAGAAGAAGATCGCCCTTCCAACCTGCTTGGCCGAGGTAATGACCACCTCAAGCCGTCTGGCAGCTCTCTCCTCCGGTGGAATTTCGGAGAGGTGGCGATAGCAGTTCTCCACCATAATCACCCCTGCATCCACCAGCACACCAATGGCAATGGCGATACCGCCAAGCGACATGATATTGGAGCTGACACCCATCACTTTCATGGCAATAAAGGCAATCAGCACCGCGATGGGCAGCGTCAGTACAATCACCAGAGCACTTCTGAAGTGAAGCAGAAAGAGGAGAATGACCAGCGAGACCACGATTGACTCTTCCAGCAGGTTTTTCTTAAGCGTATCAACAGCCCTTGCGATAAGATCGGAACGGTCATAGGATATCTTTATCTTTACACCTGGAGGCAGCCCCTTCTCCAGCTCTTTGATCTTGAGCTTGACTCGCTCAATGACTTCGCTGGCATTTTCCCCATAGCGCATCACCACAATGCCACCGACGGTTTCACCCTCACCGTTGATATCCAGCAGACCCCGCCGTAGAGCGCCGCCAACCTGAACCGTGCCAAGGTTTTTCAGGTAGATGGGGGTGCCTCGCATATCGACACCAACTGAGATGTTTTCCAGATCAGCCCTCGATTTGATATAGCCACTTCCCCTGATCAGGTATTCGGCATCCGCCTGTTCAATCAGCTTTCCCCCTGTATCCTTGTTGGAGGCCTTGATTGCATCCATGACGCTCGAAACCTTGATGTTGTAGGCAAAGAGCTTGTTGGGATCAAGATCGACCTGATACTCCCGAACAAAGCCGCCGATAGAGGCCACCTCGGCCACGCCCGGCACCGTGTTGAGCTGGTAGCGCACAAACCAGTCCTGGAGAGTTCGGAGCTGCTCCAGGTCATACCCTTTTGCCTCAAGCGTGTACCAGAACACATGACCTACACCCGTGCCATCAGGGCCAAGTGTCGGAACAACTCCCTGTGGCAGGAGTGATGCGGCAAAGTTCAGCCGTTCCAGCACACGGGTTCTTGCCCAGTAGATATCTGCCTTGTCGTCGAAAATCACGTAAATCATGGAGAAACCGAAGGCGCTTGATGCCCGAACGGCACGCACCTGGGGAAGCCCCTGAAGATTTGCGGCCAGCGGATAGGTCACCTGATCTTCAACCACCTGGGGAGATCGGCCCGGAAAGTCGGTGAAGACAATCACCTGGTTGTCGGAGAGATCCGGAATGGCATCGACCGGAGTCTTGTAGACCGACCAGCCACCCCAGGCAATCAGCAATCCGAACACCATCAGCACGACAACCCGGTTTCGGGCGGAATAGTCTATGATCTTCTCTATCATCTCAGTTGGGATTCAGAGTCAATAAGGTATCCTCCCGACACGGCCACTTTTTCGCCAACCGCTATACCCGACAAAATCTGCACCTTGTCATGCATCCGCTCTCCAACCTGAACATCACGCGATACAAAGGTGCCCGGTGTACTCTCTACCCAGACAACCTGCCTTTTGCCAGTATCCATCACCGCCGTCACCGGCAGCACAATGGCGGGGGAGAGAGGAATACGGATGGTAGCATTGACAAACATGTCGGGCTTCAGCTTCAGGCCGGGATTTGCCATCTCCACTCGCGCCTTGATGGTTCTTGTTTTTGGATCGAGAAAAGGGTAGATCAGAGAAATTTTGCCTGTAAAGAGCTTGTCAGGAAAAGAGCGGGAGCGAATTTCAACCTGTTGGCCCAAGTGTATTGTGGCAAATTCGTTCTCATAGAGCTCAATCTCCACCCACACCACCGAGAGGTCGGCAATATTAAAAAGTGCTTCCCCCATATTGACATATTGACCCTCCTGCACCATTTTTTCAATCACAACACCCGATTGAGGGGTGTAGATGGGGATCCTGATCTCTGAGCTGCCTGTTTTTTCGAGCGTTGCAATTTGACTCTCCTTGACTCCGAAAAGCAGGAGACGCTGTTTTGCCGAGGCAACCATCCCCTCGCCACTCTGGGCAAGAGTGGGATATGGTGAGTTCTTGAGTTGGTCGCGGCTCTTGATGGCCAGCAGATACTCCTGCTGGGCAGCAATGAGGTCGGGGGAGTAGAGCTCGGCGACAGGGCTCTCTTTGCTCACCAGGGAGCCAACCGAGGTGACAGAGAGCTTGTCAAGACGACCGGCGACCCAGGCTGTCACTTTACTCTGTCGCGACTGGTCGTACTGCACAATGCCCACTGCATTGATCTCCTTGATCAAACTCTCTTTTTTTGCTTCGCTGGTAGCAACATTGGCCATGACACGCCGGGAAGGGGAGAGCGAGATGCGATCAACCGTTTTTGCGGAAGCTTGCGCAGCTTCATTGCGGGGCTGATCAATTTTTTTGATCAGCTCCATACCGCAGATCGGGCAGAGACCGGGGTGATCCCGAATCACCGAGGGGTGCATCGAACAGGTATAGAGCTGCCTGCTCTCTGTTGCTGATGGAGCCCCCGCACCGTTCTTGAGGGGATGCTGCTGCTGCCACAGAAACCAGCCACCGCCAGTCGCCGCAGCAAGCAGAAGCAGCAGCAGAGGAATCAGGGTTTTCTTGTTCAGTGTCATGATAAAAAAGCTTGATAGCGTTCTTGTTAAGGATGTGGTGGTTTGGCTGCTGTGCCGAGTTCAATTCCGGTGGCAGCCTCAAGTTGAGCCAGTTTCATCATATACTCTACCTGCGAATCATAGAGTGCCCGCTCATTGTTGAAAAGCTTCATCCGGCTGTCAAGCAGTGTCAAAAAATCAACCTTCCCGACCTGATAGCTGATAAGTGCTGACTCAAGAGACTGTTCTGCCTGGGGAATCATCCCGCCCTTGTAGAGCTCGACCAGTTTGCGGCGACGTTCCAGTTGAAGAAGGATTTCGTTAATGGTGAGTGACAGGGAGCTCTTCAAGGCATTCAGCTCTTCACTTGCCATGATTCGTTCGTAGGATGATTCAGCACGCATCTCCCGACGTTTTTCCTGCTGGAAAGGGAGGTTGAAGGTTACTCCAAGGGTGACCATGTCGTCACCGGGGTCGGATGCCATGGCCGTCGAGACAGGCTTGCGGAACATATATTCAAGGGAGAGGTTGAAATCGGGATATTTTTCCCTCTCTGCAAGCCGTTGTGACGCTTCACTTTTGTGTAGAAGACTTGTCAGGCTTTTTATCTGGGGACGATTCTCCGATGCCGAAGCAGACAACTGCTCAGGTGAGAGTGTCACCTGAGGCAGAGCAAAGTCTGAAACTGTTCCGAACGGGGTGTTGCCTGGGCGATGAAGAAGATAATTGAGGTTCGTCTCCACGCTTTTACGCTGTTGCTGCAGGGTAATCTGCATCTCAAGCATACTTGATTTTTCGAGACCGGCCTTAAAGATATCCTGTTGCACGCCCTGCCCAAGCGAGTATTTCAACTCGGTAATTGCCACAAAATCGGTGAGGAGTTTCAGGTTTTTATCAAGAACGGCAAGTTCTTTGTCGATCCCCCAAATCTGGTAATAGCTCTCTTTCACCATTCTGGTCAACTCAAGCTTGCGCTCCTCAAGTGCCCATCTCCAGGAGTCAGCTTCATGATTGGCAACCTCTTGACGGAGCGGACGTTTGCCCCAGTAGGGGAGCTGCTGCGAAAGGCCAATCACCTTTGCTGACTGTGGATCCTTGTTCAACACCCATGGTTCAGTTGGGGAGACGCTCTGCAGTTTGAGCATGAGCATGGGATCATCAAGCACTGCGGCCTGTTTCGCCTTGCTTGCAAACATCTTCCAGCGAGCCTCCGAAGCTTTCACCTCTGGATTATTGGCTACGGCAGCGGTGACCAGAAGATGAAGATCTTCAGCAGGCGCACTCCTTTCCTCCGATTTCGCAGGGAGAGAGGCAAGTGCAAAGAGCAGCAGCAATGTCGATGCTCGAACTTTTTTCATGGCTATCTTCATTACATCTCAGAGGTGGTATGGAACTCAAGCTCTGGATAGTCATCCCTGGCAATTTTCAGCATCCATTCGCTCTCGGCCAGAAAAACCGGATTATCCTCTTTATCACGGGCGACGGCATTCCATTTGCGCCTGATAAACTCTTCAAGCATCTCTTTATTATTTACGGTGATCCAGAATGCCTTGTGAAAGCGCAGGGGAGTGAAGTCGCACTGAGCACCATACTCATGTTCAAGCCGGAATTTAATAACGTCAAACTGCAGTTCGCCGACAGTGCCAATGATTTTGCGGACACCGTGCTGGATAAAGAGCTGGGCTACCCCCTCCTCGGTGAGTTGGCGAACACCCTTGTCGAGCTGTTTTGCTTTAAGCGGGTCACGGTTCTCCAACGCCTTGAAAATTTCAGGTGAAAAGCTTGGTATGCCACGGAAGTGGAGCTCTTCACCCTCCGTCAGTGAGTCGCCGATTTTCAGAGAGCCATTGTCGTAAAGGCCAATCACATCGCCGGGCCACGCCTCATCAATGACGCTTTTTTCGTTAGCCATAAAGTGGGTCGGGCTTGAAAAGCGGATTTTTTTCTGCAGGCGGGTGTGGTAGTAGAATTTGTTGCGCTCAAATTTTCCCGAACAGATCCGAAAAAATGCTGTGCGGTCGCGGTGGTTGGGATCCAGATTGGCATGAATTTTAAAGACAAATCCACTCATGCTCTCTTCCGAGGCTTTGACCATCCGCTCGTTGGCTTCACGTTCATCCGGGCTTGGGGCGACAGCAAGAAAGGTTTCAAGCAGCTCTCTTATGCCAAAGTTGTTGATCGCGCTGCCAAAGAAGACTGGTGCCAGCGCTCCTGATCGATAGCTCTCCACGTGAAAAGGCTCATAAACACCCTCAATAAGCGCAACCGCCTCACGCAGTTTTTCACAAAAACTTTCAGGAAGCCATTTTTCAAGTTCAGGGTCGTTCGGGTCGTTCACCTTGATCAGGCTTTCGCTGATGCGGGTGGTATTGGCCTCAAAAAGGTTCAGCTCTTTTTTATAGAGGTTATAGACTCCTTTAAAGGTCTGTCCCTGGCTGATCGGCCAAGTGAGGGGCCTGACAACGATATGCAGTTTATGCTCCAGTTCATCAAGCAGTTCAAAGGGATTTCGACCCTCTCGATCCATCTTGTTGATAAAGATGATGACCGGAGTATTGCGCATCCTGCACACCTCCATCAGTTTTTCGGTCTGCTCTTCAACCCCCTTGACACAGTCAACGACCAGAATGACGCTGTCGACGGCGGTCAGGGTTCGATAGGTATCTTCGGCAAAGTCCTTATGGCCGGGGGTATCAAGAATATTGACCCGTTTGCCTCCATATTCAAACCCCATGACCGAGGTAGCAACCGAAATACCACGCTGCTTCTCAATCTCCATGAAGTCACTGGTGGCGGTCTTTCGTATCTTGTTGCTTTTTACGGCACCTGCGGTCTGAATGGCACCGCCAAAGAGCAAAAATTTTTCGGTCAGCGTGGTTTTACCGGCATCAGGGTGGCTGATGATGGCAAAAGTTCTTCTTCGTGCGGTCTCCTTTATTAATTCCATGGTGATAGCAGCTCGATGGTCAGGTTTTTCCTGTTCTATACTTTATACTTAAAAGACAATACAGATATGCACTAAAAATCCGATGCACTTGCAGAGATGCGGCGATTCAACCCCTTCTGCCTGAGCAACGCAGCCATGCTGCCGGTTATTGACCTCTTGCAATTCTTGCTGAAGATACAAAGAAGCTTGCCAATATGGAGAGTTTCGCGTTGCCAACGCCCAATTTCTTGCTGTTTCAATGGTGTTTCATGATTGCTGGTAGAAAAAAAAAAGCTATTTTGGCAATGTTTTTTTAACCAGACCATAAGCATTTCATACCATGAATTTTAACCCCTGGCACGACGTTGAGATTGGAGAAGAGCAGCCAAGTATTGTCAACGCCATTATCGAGATTTCAAAAGGCAGTAGAACCAAGTATGAACTTGACAAAAAAACCGGCATGCTGAAGCTTGACCGTGTGCTCTATTCTGCTGTGTTTTATCCTGCCAATTATGGTTTTATCCCGAAAACACTTGGCGATGACCATGATCCGCTTGATATTCTTGTTATTTCGCAGTCAGATATTGTACCACTGTGTATGGTGAGAGCAAGGGTCATCGGAGTGATGCGCATGATTGACCATGGAGAGGGTGACGACAAGATCATCGCTGTTGCTGAAGATGATGTCAGTGTGGGCCATATTCAGAATATTGACCAGTTACCACCATACTTTGCCTCTGAGTTGAAGCACTTCTTTGAAGAGTACAAGGCACTTGAGCAAAAGACCGTGCTTGTTGAGG
>CAIOLC010000094.1 GCA_903859055.1 uncultured Chlorobiaceae bacterium
GACTATCTGCCTGCCAGCCGGTTGAAACTTTATGAAGCCGCCCTGAACTACATCCTCGACTACCGAGACCGTCAAAAGGGGCTTGAACCACTGCTTTCCGCAGAAGATGCCCTTCGCGTGCTTGCTCCGACCTCCCTCTGGATGCAGGAGGTTGTACAACGCGACGAAGTTGAGCAAAAAGCGATGCAGCAGCAGATGCAGGTTGAACTCAAGACGCTGACGAAACGCTACAGTGCAGAGGAGTTTTGCAAAAACCTTGTTGATCGTGCCGGTCTGCTGGTTGATTATCGCAACAGGGAGTACCTCTTTCGCCACAAGTCGTTCAGGGAGTATATGGCTGGCCTGCAGCTCCTCAAAGAATGTGGCAGAGAAAAGCGCATGACAACACTGGCCGGCTATTTCGGTGAAGACTGGTGGAACGAGCCGCTGCGATTTTTTATTGGCCAGGCTGATGCCGCAATTTTTGATGCCTTTATGCGGGAACTCTTCAATTCGCCAGTAAGTGCAGAGATAACGCAGAAACAGCAGGATTTGCTGATGACCCTGATCAGCGAGGCACCACAGATCAGCATTGATGCCTTGAAGAGCAAGTTGATGGAGCCTGAGACCACCCTGAACCGGCAGCGCTACCTGTTGCAGTGCCTCAACGCCATTGGTCAGCTTGAAGCCCATACCGATGCGCTTGATGTGGTGAAGCGGTTCAACGCATCGGAGCTCTCCAAAGAGCCGAGGATTGCTGCTGAAATTGTCAAGGATCCTCTGGGCGCAGAGTATCTCCTGATCAAGGGAGGCACCTTTACTTACTCGTTGACGAAGAAACGGGAACCCGTGCCGGATCTCTACGTGGCTAAATTCACCGTGACCAACAAGCTTTTTCGTGAGTTTATCAGCTTTTTGGACGCAAAAGAGAGTGATGTTGCCAGAGAGCTGCCGCTCAATGTGTATAGGCAACAACTGTTTGCATTGGCAGAGAGTATCAAGGGGTTCAGTGGCTGGTTGCAGGGAGAACAACAGTTGTCAAAACGTTTTCTCTCTTATTATGATGATGATAAACGATTCAATAAAGATGATCAGCCGGTGATTGCAAGCTGGTATGCGGCCCGTGCTTATTGTCTCTGGCTTTCGCTGCTTGAACGTGACAAGGATCTGTTCTACCGGCTTCCAAAGGAAATGGAGTGGGAATTTGCGGCTGCGGGTGAGGAGGGACGCCGCTATCCTTGGCCGAAAGAGAAGGGTGATCCGACGCCAAAACTCGCCAATTATAATTCAAATGAAGGCACCACAACACCGGTCGGTCGTTATCCTGAAGGTGCTACACCGGAAGGGTTGCTGGATATGGCAGGGAATGTGTGGGAGTGGATGGAAGAGTGGCATGATAACGATAAAAACTTTCGCTCATTACGGGGAGCGTATTATAACAGTAAAGCTGATGCTCTGCGCTGCTCCTCCCGGTACCTCAGCTACGTTCCGGGGGACTTCGACGACGGCTTTGTGGGTTTTCGAGTGATTCGTTCCAGTCATTCTTCCTCTTCCTGAAAATCTGATCCTCTGATATCTGGAACTCTGAAAAAGAAAGCTCACTCAACAAGGCAGTACCAACATGGAGAGGCAGAAAAATTTTTTTTGACTCGAAGTGCAGCAGAATAATCTCCCAACAGGGGTGAACAAAGAAGAAAATA
>CAIOLC010000095.1 GCA_903859055.1 uncultured Chlorobiaceae bacterium
AAATCGAATAAAGAAAAAAAGAAAGCATCCATTGGGCAAAGAGAGTGTATGTCCCTATCTTAACAAATGAAAAAAGAGAATACATCACACAACCGACTCTCTATCATGGTCTCTTCGACCGTGTATGGAATTGAGGAGTTACTTGAGCAGATTTATGCAATGCTCAGTGGATTTGGATATGAAGTTTGGTGTTCACATAAAGGCACTGTCACGGTATATCCTCATCAGACTGCGCTGGATAGTTGCTTGGCTGCGGTCGAGCGTTGTGATCTCTTTCTTTGTATCGTTACGCCCCAATATGGTAGCGGCGTATTGCCAGACGGGCTTGGCTTTACGCATCAGGAATTACTGAAGGCTATCGAACTGCGCAAACCACGCTGGATTCTTGCACATCATCACATTCCCTTCGCCCGCTCATTATTTATGAAGCTTGGTTGCAATAATACCAGGGAAGCGCGAGGAGATGTTCGCTAAACTCGGATTAGACACCAAAGAGGAAAAGAAAAAACTCAAGCTGCGAGAGCAGACAATTATTGATGATTTCAGGGTAATCGACATGTATGATGCCGCGATTCGACGCGATCTCAAAACTTATCAGGATCGTACCGGCAACTGGGTAAAAAAATTCTCTTCGAATGATGATGCAAAGCTTTTTGCCACTGCACAATTCGGACGATACAGAGAGGTGGAGAATTTCATCCAGAATCATTTCAGCAATCCCGATGCAATCCGCCGGGAAGTAGAAAGGAGAGAGGGTAAATGAATGTGAGAAACCTGACAGAAGAACTCTTGGGAAAAGGCAAATCCGATCACATTGAGTTTATTGCATCATCCTGGGCAGAAGAGTCAATTGGGCGTGCCGTGTGTGCACTGCTCAACACCAAAGGCGGCAGTGTACTGATCGGTGTCGATGATCATGGACTGGTACTCGGTGAACCAGGCGAAGAAGAGGCTGACGCGCTCCGTCACTTCCTGCATGGACACGTCACTCCTCAGGTATTATTCACGGTTACTCTGGATGATGTTCAGGGAGGCCGGGTCATTTCTGTGGATGTACCGGAAGGCTCTGACCGTCCCTATGTTTTCGACGGAGCGGTTTACATCAAGAAAGGGACAGATATCCGGGCGGCTGACGCTGCGACAATGCGTGAGATGGTGGTTCGGCAATCCCGCGAAACCGAGCGCTGGGAACGTCGCGCTGCTGTCGGACTTGCCATTGACGAACTCGATCGTAAGCTGCTTGATGGGCTGGGCACCAATGAATCAATCCGCCTGGATGAGTAGGTTGAGCAAGCTGGCAGCGGCTTCGAGTATTCCTGGCAATTAACTCCAGGCACTTCTTCTATCCAGCCTGTCCAGCAGTCATTATCTTGTTTTATTATGGCGAACACTTTTGTTTTAAGTACAAATAATACTATTGAGTTACAAGAGAATCAAGTCAATATAGTAAAATCACTTTCACAAGAAAGTGCGTGGTTGGCAATTTAAGAGCAGGCAAGTTTTCAATGAACACTGAAAAGCCTTTGGTTTTTTGAAGAATTTTATCATCTTGACTAAAATATCCAAAAAGGCAGGTTTTTTCTTGTGGAGAAAACAGCGCCGCATTACAGGCTCACGGAAGTACAGGCAACAGTTGGTGATAGAACCTCACGGCCATTCACGAGAACTGCGTTGCAGGGAGGTTTATCTTTGGGCTTGACCGAGTCGGACATGCGTCAAGTAGTGCTCTCATTGAAAAGAGCCGATTTCTACAAATCAATGACAACCCACGCAGATCACCAGCTCTGGCAGGATGTGTATCATGGCAAAACAGTGGATGGAGTTCTCGTTTATATCAAAATCACAGGGTTTTCGGATAGTCGGCCACCTGTGATACAGTTTAAAGCAAAATGAATTGGAAATATGATGAAATGCCCATCATGTGGTTATGCCGGATTGAGCGATAAAGTTTTCGAGGAAACTCTTTCATACGGCGGAAAGTCAATGACCTTGCACGCAATGCATGGCCAGTTCTGCTCACATTGTGGCGAAGGGATCTGGGATGAAGAGAGTTATCGGCGATATACAGAGGCTCAGGAAGGATTGGTGAGAGCCGTAAAGGGCGATCCTGGGGCGGACATTCGACGCATCCGAAAGAAGCTGAACATCACCCAGGCCAAGCTCGCTTTGGCATTCGGTATCGGTAAGGTTGCATTTTCACGATATGAACGTGGCAAAACCCGCCCTCCGACACCGCTGGTCAAGTTGTTGAAACTCATTGATCGGCATCCTGACTTATTTGATGAGATGCAAAAGATGTAAGATTTGATGACCTTTGTGAAACACAACGGAACCAGGGTAATTGGTCAACAGGCTGCTGACCAAATTGCCCGATGGGACAATAGTTTTCCAGCGATCTCCAAAAGCATGTTATACGATTCTCTAAAAAAGCGGTACATTTCAGACAAAATCACATCAGTTTGGGCGAGGTTAAATTCAGGGCATTGAACAATGAAAAAAACATTATGTTGGTGAACGTGATGAAAATGGAGCCGTCTGGTTCTGGATTGGCTCATAAGCGAATTACGACAAATTTTTATCTCAACGGTAACAAGCTGGCAACCTCCCATCGCGCCTCAATGGTGTTCGCTGACAAATCAGCACCACACTACCACTCAATAAAGTATCCACCATTCACGGAGTTTTGAAAAAGAATCGTCATCCAATTCTGCAATATGTTGTTCCAATAGCTCCGCTTGAGTCATAGAATATATAAATTTATATTGCACGTTTTGCTTGAATCATAAAATCAAGCAAGGTAACCTGGACAGTTTTAGGATCAGTTTGTATTGATGGCAATTTATTGCGATTTTTGCCATGCGCGACCCAATTCCTATATTCACATATCTGCTTTGTTTTGCTTCTTGTCTCAAGTAATACAATATCTTCTAATGCATTTATCATATCACTTACAATCCAACGCTCAATTGAATCTATTGTTAATGAAGTCAATCGTATTAACGTTGAATTTATTTTGTTGGTATTATTGTCAATAATAGCTTGCAGTGAAATCCTTAATTCACGTTCAAATGATGCGAAAAGTGATAGAACCATAATGTCGTCAAGTTCAGTTTCAACATTCGTCATTCTACTCAGCATTATATCTTTCTATTCACCCAAAAAGAGCGTTCGATTATGAAGTATCTGCATTTCCTGGTTAATCGATCTTTTCGTTACCTTTATAGAATCTTTCAACACTTCATAAACTGAAAAGACATCATTTAGTATCTGCTCATTCATTGAAGTCTCTCCAATAAGGAATTAATGATTTCTTTAGAAAATTTAGCTACTTTTCTATACGAACTATCATCATACCAATACCAATTTTCTTCATCTACGTTATCAAAATAACCTTGGTTAATCTTTTTAATACCGTTTTCACTTTCACGTCCAACGTTTATTTCTCCTGACACTCCAGGCCCACCAGTAGCAAAGAAAAGCAATTTCTCTGTTCCTGAAGGGCCATGAATATCAATCCGGCCTTTGGCTCCTATAATCCAAATGCCATACGGGATTAATGATATTTTAACACTCCCATCAGCAATTCCCGATTTGGCTCGCACCCCTTGAATTCATTGGTGTTTAAAATTTGACTTTCGTAACATTTTGAGTATCAAAATATATTTTTTTGTATATTTCTGAAAACTGTCCTCTTCAAAGATATATAGATATTTTTATAATGATTATCAAGAGCGAATTGAACGCAAATAGCTTGATTGCTGCGATGCGAAATTTTTTTTTGACGGTTATAGATCAACGCAGTAGTAATCGTAGCATTTCACTTGCAGACGCTTTAATGTGTGGCTTTGCCATGTTCTCGTTAAAGGAAAAATCA
>CAIOLC010000096.1 GCA_903859055.1 uncultured Chlorobiaceae bacterium
AAAAAGCAAAATTGATTTGTGCGGTTGCTGTCGGGGTCTTTGATGCTTTTTGATGCATCGGTGTTTCACGCAGTGCTGCGGCAAGTGTTTCAAACAGCACTAACCGTCCAGCATCAAAAGGCATACCTGCAGCCCACGCTTGTCCGGCGGTAGTTGCAAGTTGCGCACTTTTTGTACCAAGAATGCTTCCAATAAGCTCATTCAAAGCGTTGAATTCCCGTTCAAACCCCAAGACACCAGTCAGTTCATGGGCCTCTTCTCTGATATGATTGAGTGCATCAGGGCCTCTTGATTCACAAATACTGACAAGCCTCTCTTCAACGGCGACTCGCCCCACTGCTTTTTTGATTGCCCCACGGCTTGTGGTGAGGTTTTCCAAAAGTATCCGCGCCTGAGAGGGAAAATAGAAATTGCGCCCTGACATTGGCTGGTCACCTGCAGCTCTCCCTTGCGACTTGACCATAACCACTTTCAAGCCGGGCAACTCGACGACCTTGTTGTAGCTGCAACTGAGATGCATCACTCCATCGACAGGGATACCACCTTTGAAAGCGGTTCGGTAGCCAATGACGGCACCCGGAAAGAGAGCGGCCAAAAGACGCGTTCTGTGTAAAGCAATAATGGCTGGCCACTCTTCTTCAGCGCAGGCGGTGAGAACACCAGGAACAATACGTCGTAACGTCCCGGCTTTGAGTCTCCGCTGTGCCGCTCGCACCTCTGCTTTGTTAAGCTCAGCATAGAAGATGAGCGAATCATCGACTGTCGTTTTTTTTAGTGTTGTCTCCATAACTCTTGCCCAATCGTCGCCTTTTTTAGCTCAAAAGCAGCATTATGTCGCAAATTACAATTTATAATGAATTCTCGACAAAATATTCTCCAGGTTAGATACACCTTGATACTCTCATGGCGCATAGAGAGATTTTTCCGGGGCGGTAATTGGTCAGGTTGCAGGGATTTTTAAGCTTCACTTCCACCATCTGCTCTTCATCGGAGATGATGACGTTTATGAGGGAGATGAGTAAATCTTTATTTTATTTTCTTCGCTGCCGAATAGCTTTCAACGTCGAAATCGAGGCGTTGATTCATTTTACAGATGAAATTACTGCTTATCTCCTTTTGCGCTTACTCTGGCAGTGCGCCGAAGCGATGTTCCAATTGCATTTTCCGTAAATGGGGCTGGCCCACCACGTAATCCTGCCAATTCACGAACCCGCCGGGCAATTTCAACCTTGGACTGCCGCAATAATTTGATTTCGGATGTGGTCAACATCCGGGGTGTTAAGCAAATAACGTGCTTCAGACATCAATGACACCGTGCTGAATGTCACTGTACACAGAAATCTCTCTGGCCACCGCCTCTGGAATGACAAGTGTTCCAACAACTTTTCGAAGCAAAGCCAATTGACCAATACGGGCTAAGGCAATTAACGGAGTAGCATTGCAGATAATCATGCAGCTCCTTTTGATAACTGAGCAACTCCTCGTAACTCACTGTCAACAATAGACTCGTCATAATCAAAAATGACAATCCCTTTTTGCGCCAAAATATCCATAAAGCTGAGCCGATTACATCCCGCCAAATCAGCAGCTTTCCCCAATGAGAGTTTTTTCTCCTGAAAATAAGTTATGGCAGCCATGAGACGAATCTCTTGTGCCAAGTCTTGAATCCCAATCTTGAGTGAGGCCAGCAAGTCCTGGGATACTTCAAACGTCATTGTTTCTGTCATAGTGAAGCTCCTTCATAAAAATCGTTCAAGCGGCATGGAACCATCCTGTTTCTTGTTTCAAAGATACTCACTGGTGTGTTGTACTCCATCAAGAGAAAATCAAAGTGTTTCGTTTCAGAGTACCAATATTGAGCCGGATCTGCAACTCCTGAAGAAGCTCTTGCAAAAAATTCAGGAGTAAATTCCAGGAGAGGGAGAAAACATCCAGGCAGAGCACATAAACGGGCTTCAGCTTCATCATCAACCACAAAAGACTCTCATTTGCACTTCAGCCGTGCCCAACAGGAGCAGCCTCGTCTCCGGGGAAACATCTGAGCGCATTGATGCAGAGCGGATGGCCCGCAGCATCCCTTGTAAAAAAGAGAAAAGCCCTCTCGCTCTCAAAACGCCGGTATTTTTTCCGAAGCTCTTCCTCCGAAAGCGGACAATCGCGTCGCTGGATGCTTGCCGCTGCGATGGCACCTGTTGCTGAGATGGAAGAAGAGTTTTGTTCGTTACTATTGTCGTATCCATCAGCTTTTTATGCAGTTAATAGATTTTCAGAAATATCGCATAATCTCGCTTGCTTCTGAGGATTTGGCAGGGGCTGTGATAAAGCAGCAGCCGCATCTTCAGAAAACCCTCCAGTATCATCGCGAAGCATCACCCTCGGCATCAGGCACTCAGCTCAATACTCCCACTCCTCGTGCTTGACCGGCAATCATTGCGAATCGTTCAAATCTTCAAACACGAGCGATCCTACGCAGGAACAAGCTCCTCCCATCCGGCAATAACTCTGCCGAGCTCTTCCTGGAATGCCACGCGGCGGAGGTTATCACCCTTCACCCTGCCAGCAAAAAGTTTCCATCTGGCTTCATCCTTGATGACATCCACCAGTATAGAGCGAACTTTAACCATAACTCCAGCCTGCCGGGCATACTCCTTGCGCTGTGCATTGCTGTTCAGATTCCCGAGACCGGAGAGGTAGTAGGTTAGAATCTGTTCGGAAAAACGCTGTTCAAGTTGTTTCGCTGCCTGGAGTTCAGCGCATGAATCGCCGGCAGAGGATGGATATTTGCCCTTGAGCAGGATAGCCAGAGCCTCTTCGTATTCCTCGCGCACCATCCGTATCCTGAGACGCTCCATAAGCCATGATGTATTGAGCCGCTCAACTATTTTTGGTTCAAAGAGTGCCCACTCTTCGGGAGTGCATATCTTTTTAAAGGTGTTGTATGTTTCCAGAGTAAGCTGATCAGAGGCCTGCGCAAACTGAAGGGCAAGATATTGCTCCCGGTTACCATCCTCAAGGGCTCGGTCAGAGAGGAACGTCCTCAATTGATCCATAC
Source organism: uncultured Chlorobiaceae bacterium (assembly GCA_903859055.1). GTDB lineage: Bacteria > Bacteroidota > Chlorobiia > Chlorobiales > Chlorobiaceae > Chlorobium. Next base: position 3,053 of record CAIOLC010000096.1, read on the forward strand.
GCCCTTCACCTTTCTTCATCCCCTCTGCGACAATCGCGAGTGCCTCCTTGTGGCTGCCTTCATCCCAATAAAAGGTAGCCAGATCATGGTAATCACCACAGTAGTGCAATTTTTTATGCCGCAATTCAAGATATTTCTCCCGGTCACCAAGTTTTCGGTAGATCTGTCGAGCATGATCGGCAGGCCAATCCTTGTTAAGAGCTTCCAACTCAAATGCCAGATGGTGCAAGTCTTCATCACTGCGGCAAGAAGCATAAGCCAACTCATAGAGCGAATCATCCATGCCTGCATTGCCACTCTGAATGAATGGCAGCACTTCATCAAGGAGTTCCCGACGAGCATCCTCATCAACCTCTGATTTCTCCAGTATCTTCTGGATTTCCTGCATCCGCTCGACAACATCATCCTCCGTGTCATAATCACCGCCACCACGTTCGTCGAGTTCCTCCAAATCGGAATACAACTCCCCCCAAAGGGCCAAAATGATCTCGCCTTCCGAGCGACTCTTCTGCGCAGTGGTCAGAGTGATGTGCTTTTTCAGGTAGTCAAAGCATTCACGCCGAACATCAGGGCGATAGAGGGTCAGCTCTGTAATCAAGGTGATCAGGATCTCTGGCGTGGCCGTCTGGAGCAACTCAACCAGCGGATCCTGCTCTATTTTATTGTTTTCCATAATGATATGCCAAGGGTGAAAATGAATGATTAAGGGCCATACTATCAATCAGTCGTCAGAACTTAACCAAAACATCAAAACGTTCAAGCCTCCAGAAAGACAATCTCATCGGGAAGATCACTCAACCTGAGACCACCCTCATCACTGACGACAAAGGTATTTTCAATGCCGATAACCCCCTTGCCGGGAATCACAAACTTGGGTTCAACGGCAATGACCTGGTTGAGCTGCAATGGTGCCGTAAACCCTTTGGCCAGCACGGGCAACTCGTCAAGCTCCAGACCAACGCCATGGCCCACAAATTTTGCCTGTTCACCCGGCATTCCCATGAAGCAGGAGCCAAGTCCAGCCTTTTCGGCCAATAAAGCGGCGGCAAGAAACAGCTCTTCACCAATCACACCAGGTTTCATGGCCTGACGCACCATCTCCTGAATATTGAGAGCGACATCGAATGCGTGCTGCAATTCAGGATCAAGCGTTCCGATCACAAACATGCGCGTCATATCGGCAATGTAGCCATGAAAAACCCCGGCGAAATCGAGAAGAACCGGCTGGTTTACCTGAATACAGTCGTAAGAAGCACCATGTGGTGACGCGCTCGACAACCCCTTGCCGGTCACCGGGCCGTCAAAAAAGCCGCCGTTGACCCCTCCCGAAGAGACCGCCAGACCAAAGAAAAGCTCCTGATTAAAGGCACGCATCCGAACATATCCTTCATGCCCGGCCTTGCGGAGTCGATATTCCATCTCGGCAGACACATCAAGCTCACGCATCCCTGCTTTCAAAAATTGCGGCACCCCGGCAAATACCGATGCAAGCTTGCTGGCGCTCTCCCTGAGCAGTTCAAGCTCGAAGGTTGACTTGACTGACCTGATGTCACGCACGATCATCGAGATATCCACAAAACTGCGCCCCGGCAATGCCCGCGTGTAATAGCTGTGCTGCTGGATCGGGACGGCATCAAAGGTCATACCGACACTGGCATACTCCTCGCTGAAAACGGAGGCAAACTCCTTGCTTGACGGAAACGGACGGATATCGGCAATCGGGCACTCCTCCCTTGCTCTTGAGAGACTTTTGCGCACCAGAAGCATCGGCAGACCATCCGCCGGAATCCAGAGTACAGCGTTCTGGCGAGTACCTGCAAAATAGTAGACATCAATCGGCAGAATGAGGAGGGCTGCATGCGCACCTTGGTGCCGCAGCTTTTCCTGCAAGCGGACGATTCGTTGTTGTGATTCAGTTTGTGTCAGCATAGTTATGAAATATTAACGTAAAGGAACATCACAGCCATCCCCCTCAAGGGCCCGGAAAATGAGCGCAGGGCCATGCTCCACCGTGCGGGCATAGTGCACCGCCGGCTTGCCGAAAACCATGGCATAGCCAAAAAGATGATCATCAGGAATACCGAGGCGATGGCGTGTCTCCGGCAATATATCGTTGATAGCCCACTTTGCAAGGCCGTTCCAGAGTGTGCCGACTCCATTGGCCTGGGCAAAAAGATCAAAACTGGCAAGGGCAATCATACAGTCCTGCATGGGAGATGCCACAGAGTGTGGAGCAGAGGCAATGAGTAGATGGGGAGCATCACGAAAAATAATGTCCGCTTGATGCTTCTCCCATATTGACACAAAGTTGGCAAAAAAGCCCATCCCCTCCGGCAAGGCATTGTTGTTCACCAGCCTTGTCAAACCAGCCATCACCTCATCACGCAGTTGCGCAACCTTGTTGTGGCTGTCGAGCACCGTAAAACGCACCTGACGGGAGTTCACCCCGGTCGGAGCCTGCCATGCAACATCAAGCAGCTTTTGGAAGAGCACCGGTTCAAGGTTTTCCGGCTTGAAACGGCGCACTGAACGACGCCCTCTGATAAGGGTCTCAAGGGCATCCGGATCAGGGTAAGCCCCCTTCAGCGGGCGGCTAAAGGATGCGTGGTGGCCAAGAATGGAGACCGCCGCCGTCGGGCAGATGGCAAGGCAGTGCTGGCATCGGTAGCAGGTACCCTCCTTTTCCGCAGTAATGGTGGGATAACCATCCTCAGCCAGACTGATAATCCGTGCCGGGCAGTCGGTAACACACTCCCCGCAAAGCGTGCAGCTCTGCCTGTTGACCTTGAAATCTATCACTATTAATCTCCTCCATCTATGTTATCGAATTTATGCTTCTCACCAGACTCTATACCGCAGAAAAGCGACACACGTGCCCGGCGAACCTTCGTTTGTATAATACCCTGAATTTAAGTATCGTGAACAATAGTTTTTCATCTTGGGGGTGCAAAATTTTTCCTTGACGACAGCAGGAAAAAACGCTGAGAGTAAACCCTTGTAACGTGATGCAGGTAATGCTGACGCAAGAAAAAATGAAGCTGGCTCTGTGTGTTGCAATTCTGCCACGATTCCCGCTTCACCTGCACAGCCTGACTGTTTACCCATATCCTATGACCAACGTCACTGAAAATAATGGCTGTCCTGAGCGTTCTCGGGAGTTGTTCTCATCTGAAAAAATTTACATAAAAGGCACCCTTTATCCCGTTGAAGTAGGTATGAGAAGCTTGAAGCTGAGCAGAAGCTACCTCTGCAACGGGCAGGAGTTCTCTTCGCTTCCGATGTATGATACCAGCGGCCCTTACTCTGACTACTCTGTCAAGATCGACCCTGAAAAGGGGCTTCCTCCCATCCGTAACTCGTGGGGATTCCTCCGAAAAGTGCAGATTGGCTCCCCGATCACGCAGATCTATTTTGCTCGCAAGGGAGTAATAACGCCGGAAATGGAATATGTCGCAATCCGCGAAAATCAGCAACTGGAGGAGTGGATCACCTCTTTTTCAAGAGGCAAAACCAGGGTTGAACCAATAACAGCAGAATTTGTCAGAAAAGAGATTGCCGAAGGACGCGCCATCATTCCCGCTAACATCAACCATCCGGAGCTGGAGCCGATGATTATCGGTCGCAACTTCCGGGTCAAGATCAACTCCAACATCGGCAACTCAGCACTGGGCTCCTCCATTGATGAAGAGGTTGAAAAGGCTGTCTGGTCGTGCCGATGGGGGGCTGATACCGTGATGGATCTCAGCACTGGAGCCAACATTCATCAGACGCGCCAATGGATTCTGAGGAACTCGCCTGTGCCGATTGGCACGGTGCCCATGTACCAGGCACTGGAAAAAGCGGGAGGGAAAGCAGAAAATCTGACCTGGGTGCTCTATCGCGACACGCTGATTGAGCAGGCTGAACAGGGGGTAGACTATTTTACTATTCATGCGGGCATTCTACAGGAACATCTTCCTTATGCTGAAAAGCGGCTGACCGGCATTGTATCGAGAGGCGGCTCGATCATGGCAAAATGGTGCAAATTCCACAAAACCGAGAACTTCCTCTACACCCATTTTGAAGAGATCTGCCAAATATTGCAGGCTTACGATATTGCCGTGTCGCTTGGTGATGCCCTGCGGCCCGGTTCAATACTTGATGCCAACGATGAGGCGCAGTTCGGTGAGCTCAGGGTACTCGGCCAACTGACTGAAGTTGCCTGGAGATACGATGTGCAGGTGATGATTGAAGGGCCAGGTCATGTGCCGCTGCATCTCATTGAGGAAAACATGCAGAAACAGCTTGAGTATTGCCATGAGGCCCCCTTCTACACCCTTGGGCCGCTGATTACCGACATTGCCGCTGGATATGACCACATCAATTCCGCAATCGGTGGAGCGATTATTGCAAGCTATGGCTGTTCCATGCTCTGCTATGTCACCCCCAAAGAGCATCTCGGACTGCCTGACAAGAACGATGTCCGTGAAGGGGTTATTGCCCACAAGGTTGCCGCCCATGGCGCTGATCTGGCGAAGGGCAGCCCTGTCGCCTGGCTGCGTGATGAGCTGATGAGCCGCGCTCGTTACGCCTTTGCCTGGGAGGATCAGTTCAACCTCTCTCTTGACCCCGAAAAGACACGCGCAGTGCACTCACAAAGCATGGCGCAAAGCGGTCACACCGGCACAAATCCCGATTTCTGCACCATGTGCGGGCCAGACTTCTGCTCAATGAAGAGGTCGAAGGAGGCATCGCAAGTCAATTGACAATGAATAATTGACAACGGTCAATGGAGAATAAAGAGTGAACAAAGTTTGTTGCCCACTCTCAATTAATCAGAGGTGACTTAAAGCGATGCTGCAGTGATGATTGCTGCGAAGTCGGCAGCATTGAGGCTGGCACCACCAATCAGGCCACCATCAATGTTCGGCATGGCAAAAAGTTCTGCGGCATTGGATGGCTTGACACTTCCACCATATTGAATGCGAAGCCCCTGGGCGGCATCATCACCATAAAGTTCAGTAACAAGAGTGCGGATATGGAGATGTACCTCTTCAGCCTGCGCAGATGAGGCAGTTTTTCCTGTACCGATAGCCCATACCGGCTCATAGGCAATGACGATGGAGCTGATATCGCTGATGCCATCAAGTCCTTCTCTCACCTGGGATGAGATAATGGCATCGGTGACACCGCTTTCGCGCTGTTCAAGCGTCTCTCCAACGCAAAGAATAACGTTGAGCCCTTCCGACAATGCCTTTTTGGTTCTGAGATTGACGGTCGCATTGGTCTCACCGAAATACTGGCGACGTTCGGAGTGTCCTATAATAACAGAGGAGCAACCTGCGGCAAACAGCATTCTTGCAGATACCTCTCCGGTAAATGCACCATCATTTTCATAATGGCAGTTCTGGGCAACAAGCTGGACTTCACTGCCCTCAATTATCCTTCCTGCAGCTTCCAAAGCAAGAAAGGTCGGGGCAATACCAACTTCGCACCCTGAAAAGTTTTCCCCAAGAGCAGCAACAACTTCGGCTGCCAAAGTTTCTGATTCGGCAATGGTATTGTTCATTTTCCAGTTGCCGACAACAATTTTTCTACGCATCTCTTAATATTCAGTTTTTACATCAAAATAGATCCGGTCAATCTGATCCACAGCAAACCGGTGTTTTCCTGCACGCGCATCCTTGACCTCCACTTCGTTACTGCCGACAGCAATGACCCTGCCGTGCCATACTCTTGCCTCTTTGGTAACCAGATTTACTTCACGATTGAGCAGCTCCTGGTTGCCGCAGATTCTCTCCTTGCGATAAATAACCTGACGTTTCCCCATGGGATTGAATGGTTTAGTTTCCCCCTATTTAACGAAAATCTCCAATATCTCATAATGAAGCTCGCCTTTCGGCACAACGACCTGCACTTTTTCTCCGACGGCTTTACCAATCAGTGACCTGCCAACAGGAGAACGCACCGAAATTTTACCGGCATCAGTATCGGCCTCTTCTGAGGAGACCAGGGTATATTCAATAATCTCATTCTGATCATCGAGATTACGCAGTTTTACCGAGGTGAGAATATAGACCTTGTCGGTCTTGATCTGTTTTGGGTCAAGAATAGTTGCTGATGCCAGCTTGTTTTCGAGGTCAGCAATGCGCGCTTCCGTATGTGACTGCTGCTCTCGTGCAGCATCATACTCCGCATTCTCGCTCAGATCGCCATGAGCCCTTGCTTCTGCAATTTTTTCAAGAACTTCCCTTCTTGTTTGATGAACCATCGTATACAACTCCCCTTTCAGCCGGTTATAACCATCGCTTGTCAGGTAAATTCTGTCGGTCATCTTTTGTACAGTTTTTGTTAAAAATAAATGGAAATAACTCCACAAATACGACGTGCGCAGGCGGACAGGATTGCATACAAAAAAAGTAAAGTCAGCTACGCACCGCTGACTTTACTTTGAATGACAATGTACAACTCTTAATCTTTTGGGCAAAAAAATCTTTACAGATTAAACGCAAAATAAATTTTACTGCCTCCTCGACCAACAAGTATAAATAAAAGATCACCCTTTTTAACCTTGCTGACGAGAGAGCTGTACTCCAAATAAGAACGCACCTCCTGTTTGTTGAGGGAGTAGATAATATCACCAGCCCGTAATCCTGCCCGGTAAGCGTTAGACGCAGGTGATATTGCCATCACCACAACCTTGCCGACACCCTGCTTCAACTTTAGTTTCTGAGCCCTCTCTGCTGTAAGCTCCTCACCTCTGAAACCAAGAATGGTGCTCACTGCATCATCCGAGAGAGGGCGTTTAGAGGCAACCTCTTTGGCAGACTGCTCCTGCAAAAGAATTGAGAACTGCTTTATCGCTCCATCCCTGAAAACACGGAGCTTTACTGTTGAACCAGGAGATTGAGCGGCAATGGCATTCCGCAAGACTGCACTGCTTGTAACCCTTACCCCGTTAAAATCAAGAATAACATCACCGGTCTTTATGCCATTATTTGCCGCAGGGCTTCCCTCAAAAACCGTTCCAACCAGTGCGCCTTCTCCTGCCTTCAGATTCATCGCTTTTGCGAGATTTTCGTCGATATCCTGAATGGTAACGCCAAGATATGCTCGTGTCACCTTACCAGTAGTAATGAGTGAGGTCAAAACCTTTTTCGCCATATTGGACGGCACCGCAAAGCCGATACCCTCAAAGCCTCCAGTGCGACTTGCTATGGCGGTGTTGATACCGACAAGCTCACCATTGATATTGACCAGTGGTCCGCCTGAATTCCCGGGATTGATAGCCGCATCAGTCTGAATAAAATCCTCATAATCGGCAAGCCCGACATTTGCCCGACCTTTGGCACTCACAATACCCTGGGTCACTGTTCTTGCAAGATTTTCACCAAGTGGGCTACCAATTGCGATAACCCACTCTCCTACCCTCAGTTTATCACTGTCGCCGAAAATAATCGGTTTAAGATTTTTTTCATCGACCTTGATAACGGCAATATCGGTTTTGGGATCGGTGCCAATAACCTTGGCTGAAATTTTCCTGTTATCAGAGGTACGGATGTAAACAGTGTCAGCACCATCAATCACATGATTATTGGTAAGAATATAGCCATCAGCAGTCACAATAACACCCGAGCCAAGCCCCCGCTGAACCTCTTTTCGACGATTCGGTGAACCTTCCCCGGGCATTCCAAAGAAATCGTCGAAGGGTGAACCGAAAAAATCAAAAGGTGACTGCATCCGCTGGTTGACCGTTTTTTCAGTAAAGATCGTCACCACCGAAGGAGTCGCCGACTCTGCAATCTGCACAAATGCTTCATTGAAACTTTTGAGTGACTGAACCGGATAATTTTCAATATTGTTGGTAGCTGTGGCAAAATTAGGTTTGCTGGAGAGGCTTGAACCGTTGAAAGAGAGGTTAAACTCTACATTGGAAAACACCAGAGCCCCAACGGCAATACCTGCAAAAACAAGCAGCAGGTATTTTATGAATGATGGTTTGTTTCGCATCTGTCAAGTCATTTAAGGGTTAATCGTTACGTTAATTCGTCAAGAGTGTCAACAGCAGTGATACCTGCCTTCATCTTGTTCATCGTCTCTTCATATTCAGCTTCAGGCTGCGAGTCAGCGACAATGCCGCCTGCCGCCTGGAAATAGATCATCCTGTCGTCAACAACCATCGTCCTGATGGCGATTGCTGTCGTCAGATTCCCCTTGAAATCAAGAAATCCGACAGCACCGCCATAGAGCCCTCTTTTCTCTTTCTCAAGCTCATAGATAATCTCCATAGCTCTGACCTTGGGCGCTCCCGTGAGTGTGCCAGCCGGAAAACAGGACCAGAAGGCATCCATTGAACAGAGATCGTCTCGCAACTCTCCCCTCACATTGCTGACGATATGCATGACGTGAGAATATTTTTCAATCACCATCATCTCATTGGTCTCAACAGTACCAATTTTGGCAATTCTCCCAATATCGTTTCTGCTCAAATCAATCAGCATCAGATGCTCAGCAAGCTCTTTTTCATCTGTAAGCAGCTCCCTTGCATTGCGCTCATCCTCTTCATAGGTGCTGCCACGAGGCCTTGTGCCTGCAATGGGTCGTGTATCCACGATGCGCTGCCCCCTGCTGTCTCGCTCCACCTTGACGAGCAATTCCGGTGATGAACCCACAATCTCAAACCTCTTCATATTAAAATAGTAGAGATAGGGGGAGGGGTTGATGGTTCTCAGCATTCGATAGACATCAAACGGACGGGTATTGAGGGTGCGGCGGAGGCGCTGGGAAATCTGTACCTGAAAAATATCTCCGGCAACAATATACTCTTTCGCCCTGACCACCTTGGCCAGATACTCCTCTTTCGTTGTGTTCGAAAGTATCGGCTCCGGCTTTTCTGGCTGAAAGGCAATCTCTTCACGCGAAAGTGGCCGGAACATCTGTTCGGCTATCTGCTCTATCTTCTCCAGGGCAAGTGGTTTATCTCTTTCATCAAGATAATTGGAAACAATGAAAACCTTTCTCATGATATTATCAAAAATGACAAGCGTATCACAGAAAAGGAGCATAATGTCTGGCATTCCCGCTGGATCAGCCAACGCAGGTGCTGGAATTTTTTCGACAAGGTGCATGGCATCGTACCCGAAATAGCCAAAAACACCGGAGGTGATCATCTGGGGAGCGCCATTTTTTTTCCTTGGTATCTCCTCTGTATCAAAGGCGGCAATCATGCGGTCTATCTTCCGTCGGAGATTTATCTCCTCACCGGCAACCCGACGGAGATCACTGAATTTTTCATCAAGAATCTCAAGGTCGGTTGGCCCCCCTACGGATCCTGTGAGGATAGCAACCGGATCGATGGCAATATAGGAGAAGCGGGCAAGAAGCTCCTCGCCCTCAACAGATTCAAGCAGACATGAATAAGGACGCTGTAATTTGAGATAGACTGAAACCGGTGTCTCCGTATCGGCATGAACCTCCCTGAAAAGAGGTTTGAGAAGATAGGGAGCATACCGCTGTTGTACTGGCATAAAATGAGAGTCCTGAATTAATATTGATACAACGACAAATAATGAGAAAATTTTTGTATTGTAAAGAAAAGAAAACCGGTATCTCTCACCGAAAACGGACGGAGCTGGAAAGTGACCATGTTAGGGCAGATTGCTGAAAAAAAGTGCCTCATCAACTGGTGTAAAGCTCTCATGCTTTCGCCCGGTATCCTTTTTCCGGCGGCATATCTTCTGGTGTATACCTCCACAAACATCTATCTGAATGCTGCGTTTAAACAGAACCTTGCCCTCTCTGTCAACCAGGCTACTGGTAAAGCCTGGGATACGAGCATCACATCGGTAAAAGCCGGGCTGATTCTTGACTCAGTCAAACTCAACCATATTATACTTGCACCTGCTGGCAGGGCGACACAAAACGGTCAATCCATTACGATCAAAAGCCTCAATATACCCTGCAATAACCTTCAGCAACTGCTCTTCTCCCCTGCAAAAAGATTTTCATCCGCAAAGGTGGTCTCCGAAAAAATTCTTTCGGAATTGCGTCTCGTTCAGTGAACAAACAATCCTGATCGCCTCCATCGTATTGATGCCAGTTTACCAAGCGGATTGGTCAACAGAGAAAGATCAGGATCCCACGACCAGTAAACCATCAGTGCTTGTCCGAGAAGATCTTTTTCCGGTAAAAATCCCCAGAAACGACTGTCGAGACTATTATCACGATTATCTCCCATTGCAAAGTAATAGTTATCCTTGACCGTGTACTGCCGGACGGGTGCGCCATCAACAAATACCTCCCTGCCCATAAGACTCACATCGTGTCCCTCATCAGCAACGAGTGAACTATAGATCGGAAATGTCGTCGCATTCAGCCCTATCACATCTCCTTTGCGGGGAATTCGTATCGGGCCATAGTTATCCTTGTTAAAATTTGAAAACTGGGGAAATATCATGTAGTCACCTTCACCCGCCGGTACTCGCTCTCCGATAAACTGTGCATGTTCCGGCAGCACCGATACCTTACCATTTATTGAGAGTTTTTGATCGTGAATTTCAAGAGTATCACCACTTATTGCCACGCAACGCTTGATATAGTTCAGCGAGCGATCTTTGGGAAACTTGAAAACAATAATATCTCCACGTTTAACCTGGTCAACCCCGGGCAGCCGAATATCGGTAAAAGGAACTTTTGGGCCATAAACGTATTTGTTAACGAAGAGAAAATCGCCAGCAAGGAGCGTTCTCTCCATGGATCCCGTTGGAATCCGATACGATTCGACCACAAAAACCCGCAGAACTGTGGCAAAAATTGCAGCAATGACCAGAGCCTCAAACCACTCCCTTGAATGTTTTTTTCCCGATTTACCCTTCTGAATATCCAATAGTGTAACGTTTTGTTTTTATTGATTTTTCCTGAAGCAGAGAGCGACCTACTCATCAATATTCAGCAGGGCAAGAAAAGCCTCCTGCGGAACCTCTACCCTGCCAACCTGTTTCATCCTCTTTTTACCCTCTTTCTGTTTTTCCAGCAGCTTGCGTTTGCGGCTGATATCGCCGCCATAGCACTTGGCCAGCACGTTTTTGCGCATAGCTGATATGGTTTCGCGCGAAATAACCTTGCTGCCTATTGCCGCCTGGATGGCAACTTCATACATCTGTTTCGGTATTATCCCTTTCAGTTTCAGGCAGAGCTTTTTTCCCCAGTCATAAGCTTTAGAACGGTGAACCACAATAGAGAGTGCATCAACAGGGTCGCCATTCAGCAGCACATCGAGCTTGACCAACTCGGATTCCCGATAACCAACATACTCGTAATCCATTGAGGCATAGCCTTTCGAGATGGATTTGAGACGGTCATGAAAATCAAAAACAATTTCAGCCAGGGGAAACTCAAAATGCATAATGACCCTTGAGACATCAAGATAGTCGGTATTCTTGTACTCACCCCTTCGTTCCATGCCAAGTTTCATGATATTGCCAATGTAGTCGGCAAGGGTGATGATCTGCATGGCCACGTAAGGCTCTTCAACAAGGTTGACCCGACTTGTCTCAGGCATCTTTGATGGATTATCGACAACGACAATATCTCCATTCGTCATCACAATGCGATACTCCACGTTTGGCACGGTCGTGATGATATTGACCCCATACTCACGTTCAAGACGTTCCTGAATAATCTCCATGTGAAGTAGACCAAGAAAACCACACCGGAAACCAAAACCAAGAGCCACAGAGGTTTCAGGGGTATAGACCAGTGATGCGTCGTTCAGTGCAAGCTTTTCAAGGGATTCGCGCAGATCCTCAAATTCATTCGAGTTAATGGGGTACAGGCCGCTGAAGACCATCGGTTTGACCTCCTTGTACCCGGCAAGGCGCTCGTGTGCGGGATTGTCGGCAAGAGTGACCGTATCGCCAACCTTGGCATCCTTGACATCCTTGATAGAGCAGATCAGATAACCAACATCTCCTGATTCAAGCAGGTTTTTTGGCTGCCGCTTCATGCTCATGGTGCCGATTTCATCGGCGAGGAAAATTTTGTCGCTGGCAAAAAATTTGACTTTATCTCCCTTTCTCAAGGAACCTTCAACAATACGGAGATAGACCACCGCGCCACGATAGGAGTCGAACACTGAATCAAAAATCAGCGCCCGGAGCGGAAGATGGTTGTTATCGGCAGGATGTGGAACGCGGGCAACAATCGCCTCCATCAGCTCACTCACACCGATACCAGCTTTTGCCGAGACCTGAAGAATCTCCTCGCGTTTGACCCCCATAAGATCAATAATCTGACGGGAAACTCCCTCCACATCCGAGGAGGGAAGATCAATTTTGTTGATCACAGGAATAATATCAAGCCCGGCATCAAGAGCAAGATAAAGGTTGGCAATAGTTTGCGCCTCTACCCCCTGGGTTGCGTCGACGATAAGAAGTGCCCCTTCACATGCGGCAAGAGAGCGAGAAACTTCATAACTGAAATCGACGTGACCGGGAGTATCAATAAGATTCAGGGTGTATTCCTCACCATCAGCCGCCCTGTATTTCATCTGGATGGCGTGGCTTTTAATCGTAATGCCCCGCTCCCGCTCCAGATCCATATCATCAAGCACCTGGGCGGAGGCCATCTGGGTACGATCGAGCGTGTGCGTTATCTCCAGAAGGCGGTCAGCAAGTGTTGATTTGCCGTGATCAATATGTGCGATAATGCAGAAGTTTCTGATGCGACTGACTTCTGTACTTTGCGAGGCCATAAAATGTTCGTTTGATTCTTGTTAAAACTCAATGCAACGGCAATATAAGCAAATAATGCAATTGTGACCTTTCTGTGCTGTCACACGAAAAGGGTGTTCTCGGCATGATGACGGAAACCCCTGACAAATTCTGATGCCTCCATGACTTTTTTCCCCTCAAGCTGTAATGAAATCAGCTCCAGCAACCCATCCGAACATGCGGCATAAAGTCTTCCCTGAGTGATCAACACTGTTCCCGGTGATGCTGAAAAATCATCGGCGGAGGAGGAGGTTCCTGGTCTGGCACGAAATATCTTCAGAGTCTTGCCCATAAATGTTGTCCACGCCGCAGGCTTCAATGCTAACCCCCTTACAAAATCATGGATGAGCGCAACCGGCTGCGCCCACTTAATTCGTGTATTGTCACGGTTAAGTTTAGGAGCCCTCGACGCAAGGGCATCATTCTGATCAGAGACTGTGACACTGCCTGAAGCTATCAGGTGAAGCGTCTTGACAACAACCTTTGCTCCAATTTCCGAAAGGCGACGAGCAAGATCTGTGGCATTCTCATCGGGAGCTATAGTAGTTTTTTCCTGCAAAATGATGGTACCGGTATCCACGCGTTGCTGCAGAAAAAAGGTTGTGACACCTGTTTCGTGATCGCCCCTGATAAGGGACCAGTTGACAGGCGCAGCACCACGATAGGCTGGCAAAAGAGAGGCATGCAGATTGAAAGCGCCTCGTGAAGCCTGTTCATAGAGCGCTGGCGGCAAAATACGAAAGGCTGCAACGACAAGAACGTCAGGCCGGTATGCCGCGACCCTCTCGGCAAACGCAGAATCCGCAACATCATCAACTTCATGCACTTCAAGCCCGAGTGCAAGTGCGGCCTGTTTGACCGGCGAGGGTTCAGCATCAGCATGTTTGCTCTTGCGGGGTTTATCCTTGCCAGTGACAACAAGCACTATCTCAAAAGCATCATCTTCAGCGGCAATCGCCTGCAACGAAGGGACAGCAAAGTCCGGGGTTCCCATAAAAATAATCCGCATGATACGCTATAATGGATGAGAGAGAGGCTCAACTTCACGAAGAGCGACCGGATAAGAGGCATTAACCACCCCCGATGCCAGGGCCGTCAGCTCCTTCTGGATCTTGCGCCGATGCCGTTTCGGCACCCGATCGACAAAGAGAGTGCCATTGAGATGGTCAATCTCATGCTGAAGCACTCTGGCAACCATCCCTGAAAACTCACCAACCTTCTCCTCAAAATGCTCATTTCGGTATTTAAGCATGATGACCGAGGGCCTCACAACATCCCCCTGAACTCCCGGCACGCTCAGGCACCCCTCTTCCATCTCACAAGAACCTTTGACGGAAAGCATGTAAGGATTAATAACCGCCATCGGCTCCTCATGCTCATAATTCTTGATACAGGAGACATCCAGGACAAGCAACCTGAGAGAGTGACCCACCTGGGGTGCTGCCAGCCCAATCCCTGAAGCATTGCGCATCGACTGAAACATCGATGCCACAAGCTCCTCAACCCCGGCATCAACACCCTTCAACGGCTTCGCCCTCTGCCGAAGAATATCATCACTGTAAATTGTAATCGGTAATATCATCTTTATTCAGAAGGAACGTTGTTGACTCTTGCTTTACTCTTACTTTTTATAACTGTCATGCAAAACAAAAAGAGAGTGACAAGGAGCTGATAACCACTGAGACTCAAATGCCCTGAAAAACAAAAACCCCGACGTGCGGGGTTTTTGTGCTGCGGAGAGGGAGGGATTCGAACCCTCGGTAGCCCTATAAGAACTACGTCGGTTTAGCAAACCGGTGCCTTCAGCCGCTCGGCCACCTCTCCTGATGATAATGCGCGGAGGATGAGGGACTCGAACCCCCATGGGCGTGAACCCGGCAGTTTTCAAGACTGCTGCCTTACCAATTAGACTAATCCTCCAGGTACATATTGTAAAGAACAAGGTCGAAAGATAGTGAAACAACCGGAAAAAGCCAGAAAAAAGATTTTCACGGGTTTTTCTGGCGGAGAGGGAGGGATTCGAACCCTCGAGGGCTGTGACACCCTACCCGCTTTCCAGGCGAGCGCACTAGACCAACTATGCGACCTCTCC
>CAIOLC010000097.1 GCA_903859055.1 uncultured Chlorobiaceae bacterium
AAAGACTGTGAAGTCAGGCTGTCATTACCTGACCCACCATCAAGCACATTGGAGCCTTGATCGTCGCTCAAGGTGTCGTTGCCATTGCCACCGTACAGAGTGTCGTTGCCAAAGTTACCTTGTATCTGGTCATCGCCGTCGCCACCATCCAGCAAGTCGCTGCCAGCCTGGCCATCTATCGTGTCGTTCCCGCCCATGCCATTGATGGTGTCGTCACCGCTGGTGCCAATCAGGTTATTCGCCAGTGAATCCCCTGTCAGCGTAGCAAGGGTGTAGTCGTATGAATTGAGAGCAAGACCGGTCGATGTCACCTTACCGCTGTTGTATTCCAGCACCCAATCGCCACCAAGCGCCGCACTGCCCGTCACATCATCCGAAGCAGCCACATCCGCACCCGTTAGCGCCGCAAGCGTATTGACGAACTGCTGACCAACATCACCGGCAGCAACATTGCAGCCATAAAGCAACAAATCGCCATTTACCGTCAAAGCCTGACCTATTGTCGTCAACTGCCCGACATAAGCGGCTAACGTACCAACATCCAGCACCGAGCTGCCAAGCCTTATTGAACCCGGTGCGCCATGCGAAATGATCTGAATGGAATCATAGCCACCTTCCCCGGCAAGGGCAGTGGCAATCTGCTCAATGCCATCAAACCTGGCATCAAGGAGCTGATACTGAGTACCTGGAGCAAATTGCGAGATCAGGAGATTCTGATCATTGACGCGACTGTCAATAAATATTCGGGTGGTAGCCATGATTGTGATATGTTTTGGTTGCTTAAACTATCTTTTCATAAAGCGTAACAGTTGCAAACAAATCGTGCAGACAAACCACGCAACGACAGGCGACAACCCCAACGGCTGGACATACAGTTATAACAACGAAGTTACAGAAAAGTATAGTAATTTGGTGCATTTTTCAGACTATAAACTTTGAAATACATTGTTTTCAATCGTGGGTATCAGGCTTCTGGAGCCAAAAAGTCATCAGATAAGCGCACAGTCGGGAACCCCCCGGGTTTTTGCGTTTTTAATTGTCGGTATTTTTTCACCATTTTTATTTTATATTCGGAGGCAGCTTTCGATATCAAAACATGATACTGCTCCGTGCATAAAAAACAGCAAAAAATTTTACGGCATATCTTTGACGATCCCGTACGCGCTGATGTGAAATGGAGCGATATTGAAAGCCTGCTGGAGGGAGTAGGAGCCGAAATCTCCGAAGGTCGAGGGTCGAGAGTGCGGATTTTTCTGAACGGTGTGCGAGCAGTGTTTCACAGGCCACATCCTGAAAAAGAGTGTGACAAAGGTGCGCTTAAATCAATAAGACGTTTTTTACAAGAAGCGGGAGTAGAACATCATGCTGAACTATAAAGGATACACGGGGCATATTGAGTTTGACGATGAAGCCGGGCTTTTTCATGGGGAGGTCATCGACACCAAGGACGTTGTTACCTTTCAGGGGCGAAGCGTTGAAGAAATTGTGACTGCGTTCAGGGATTCTGTTGATGATTATCTGGACTTTTGTCAAGAGCGGGGAGAAAAACCAGACAAGCCTTTTTCGGGTAAGTTTGTGCTGCGAATGAATCCAGAACTGCATCACTCCATTCACATCAAGGCTATAAAAGCAGGGAAAAGTCTGAATAAATGGGTCAACGACACTCTCCAGTCAGCCTGAAAGAAATCCCAAAAAACTTGAAGAAAATATTGGTCAGTCTCGGGAAGGATTACCAATAACAGACCAAATGTTGGCCTCTACTCCTCGAAATACTCCTTCATCTTCCTGAACACCTCTCTCTTCCCGAGCAGCCCGCCAATCATCCCAAGTACCGTTGCAGCTCCTGCGGCAAAAAAGAGTGGGCGTGCTGAGATATTGTTCGTGTAATAGATGGCAGGAATTCCACGCTCTTTGGCAAAGCTGTCAAGCGACGTGGTGCCGATGACAAGATCCGGCTCATAGTCAACCACCGCCTGCATATCCTCTTCAAGATATTTACGATAGCGAATCTCGGTGCCAAGCATGGAGAGGACGTTGTGGTCTTCCTCACCGAGCGCATTACGTGCAATGGAGGTTGATGCATAAGGCACCTCAAGACCAGCTTCAAGCAGCAGACGGACAACCGGCAGTTCGTTCCCTTCATAGCCAGCAACAATCACCTTCCCCTTCAGATGGTTGAAACGGGCAAGCACATCACGTGTCTTCTGAGCCTCCTCGTCGGCCACCGCCTGAACCGTTGCCGGTTCAAGATCAAGAGCCTCACCAACACGGCGTATCCACTGGGCTGTAGCATTTGCGCCAATCGGATTTCCTTTTACAATCTTCACGCCACGTTCTTCAAACAGCGCAGCCGAACGTTCATAAAAGGGATGAAGCACCGCGCAGGCCTCAACCTGGCCAGCTTCGATATAGTCTTCAAGCGCTGTACCAGGAAGCGCAATGACTGACTCTACCCCAATTTTCTGGAGAACAGCACCGATCATCATGGCATCAACGGGAAAAATCTCTCCCAGCACGACCAGTGATTTGACTTTTTTCTCTCTATCAAAACGGGCAAAACGCTTCAGCAACGTCGCCACGGCAACATCTTTAGCCTCAGGATGAGTCCTGATCTGAAAAGCAGGCAGACGCACCAGCAACACCTCAGCATTGCCAATCTTCTGCGGCAGCAACTCCTCTGCAATACCGGCAGTCTCAGCCACACAGGTGCTGACAACAGGAATAAACCGCACCGCAGGGTCAGCCGCAATTTCAGCAATGGTGCGACGAACATCGTCAATCATGGTTCCACCTGAAATCTGGACATTCATCAGCTCCGGAGAGACTATCGACTTGCGCGCCGCATAAAAGTGCGAAACAAAGGTGAGGCCATAAAGACAGCCCTGATCGGCTACCAGACAGAGCTGAACACCATCAATTCTTGTCAGCACCCTCAAACCGCCAAATGCCGGACACATCGACTGGGGGTGCAACCTGTTACAACCCTTTTTTTCCATAAACCACAACTGTTTGTCTGGCCTGTTGAATATATGCGCCACGAACAATGTTGCGTGGCATTCCTTTGAGCTGTTCTGCCGCAGCTTCGCGGCTGGCAAATTTGCCGGTCATCAACCTGAAATATTTCATACCATCCATAGATGCCTGCCAGATAAAGGCATTGATTCCTGCTGATCGCAGTGGAGCAAGTTCCACAAGCGCCCTCTTCTCCGACTCAAAAGTTGCAAGAACAATCGCATAATCCCCTTTTACCAGAACCAGAGAGTCTGCAACCGATCTCGCTGCCAGGGCCCCTGCAGAAGTGGTGACAGAAGCAATGCGGGGTTGAGCTGGAGTTTGTGGTTGAACAACCGGACTCTTGACCTCTTTTGAGGGCAACGCTTTGGTGGAGTGACTATATTTGCCATACCACAGGGCAAGCAAGAGGGCCAGAACAGCAACGAACGTGATTGGAACAACGGAGCCAAATGCTCTCTTCTCACTCCCGGACTGTTCATGATGTGGCAGAACAACCTCCTTCAGCTCCTGATACTCCCGATTCAACAGCTCTTCCAGCGTTCTTTCAGGGAAAAAGCTGTACGCGCCCTCCTCGAGTGCAAATCGCCCTAAGCCGTTCAGAAGAATCTCTTTTTCATGCTGCAGCGCCGATGAAAAGAGCGTGGCAAGAGTTCTTGCAAATCTTGCCGCCTCTCCCTGACTCATGGACAACCTCGAAACCGCAAGGGAGAGCGTCTCATCACCACTGGAGAGGGTACTCTCAAACCGTAGCTTATTGATGGGAGGGGCAAATATCGTGGTCGCTCCTGCGCTTTTTTTGGTTGCAGGAACATGCGCAACATAAAAGGAACCAAGCCCCTTGACCGAAAGCCTCCGAAAGGCAAGCAACTCAGCCACCATGGCCCCACAAAATCCGTTGAAAAGAGATGCAGCCTCCTGCCTCTCCATATCAAGCAGGCCAGCAAGCTCCTCTGTCAAATCACTCTTTATCATACCATACCATCACTCTTTGCGCACCCGGCGCTCTCTAACCAATCAATTGAATAAAAAAACTGAATATAACACATCCCTGCCGAAAACCGTACCTCTCTCAAACTGCCCAACCATGACAAGCTGCAATCTTCTACAGGTAATCAAAAGGGATTTTGAAAATGTTTTGCTTTATTGAGAGCTATGCACTTGCCTTCATGACGACCTTCTTGAAAAAGATACCATGACCCAGGATATCCTTTCAGTCAGCGAACTGACCCAACAGATCAAAACCAGGCTGGAAACTCTTTTTCCGCAGGTGAGAATCAAGGGAGAAATTTCAAACTGCAAACGGCACAGCTCGGGCCATATCTATCTGACCCTGAAGGATGAGGGTGCGCAGATCCCGGCAGTGGTGTGGAAAACCACCGCAAGCCGTCTTGCCGTCACCTTAAAAGATGGCATAAACGTGGTGGCTGAAGGGCGACTTGAGCTTTACCCACCCTCTGGACGCTATCAGCTTATCTGCACCTCGCTCATTGAGGCTGGACAGGGTGCGCTGCAACAGGCCTTCGCCGAACTCCTGCAAAAGCTTGCCAAGGCAGGCTATTTCAACCCTGAAAGAAAGAGAGCCATTCCTGCAATTCCGGAGACCATCGCCCTTATCACCTCTCCAACTGGCGCAGTGATTGAAGATATGAGTCACGTACTGGAACGACGCTTTCCTGCCGCCAAAGTGCTTCTTTACCCTGTCAGGGTTCAGGGTACAGGCGCGGCTGAAGAGGTTGCGGCTGGCATCGCATATTTTAACAACACGAAAAAAAAGCAGCATCAGCCAGAGGTGATTATTGTCGCCAGAGGCGGAGGCTCACTGGAGGACTTGCAGCCATTCAACGGTGAGGTGGTGGCACAGGCCATTTATCAATCTCTCATTCCGGTCATCAGTGCCGTCGGCCACGAAACTGATCTGACCATTGCCGATATGGTTGCTGACCTGAGAGCGGGGACCCCCTCTATTGCGGCTGAACTCGCCGTGCCCGATACCCAGGAGCTGCTGCGAAATATTGACAACCTCCTTTCACGGCAGGATCGGCTGCTCATGGCAAAACTTGAGGGGACAGAGCGTCACGTTGATTCCATTTGCAGCAGTTACGCCTTCAACCGGCCACCGCTGCAGATGCAGCAATTTCATGATCGCCTCGATTCACTGGTTGCCCTGATGTCACGCACCATATCGACAACGTACAGCCAGAGACTGCAACACTACCTTTCAGTCCGGCAACAGCTTGGGCTCCTCGATTACCGGAAAACACTTGAACGTGGATATGTTCTTGTGAAAAAAGAGGGGAAATTCATGACTGGCACCAGGGAGCTTCACCCAGCCGACCGGGTAGAACTGCTGTTTCATGATGGAATTCTGCCTGCCGTGATCAGCCAGCAGAGGCTGCCCTGAGCATGCTTCGTACCAGCTCAAGATCCTCAAGCGTATTGACACCTGGATTGTCGACGAGCGTGGTAACGCACTGGATACGAAAACCATTTTCCAGCAGACGGAGCTGCTCAAGCGATTCTGCCTCTTCAAGCATTGAGGGTGGAAGCTCTGCAAATTGCTGAAGCACTTCAGCCCTGAATGCGTAAAGTCCAATATGACGATAGAATGTTGTTGAGAGTAACCTATTGCGCCTGAAGGGAATCGGACTACGCGAAAAGTAAAGCGCATACCCCTTTGCATCCATGACAACCTTCACCTGATGGGGATCGTCAATCTGCGCCCGATCATCAGGATGAAGCGGCAAAACAAGTGTTGAACAGTCGGGAGGAGTGTCAGAAAAGAAGGGCTGAAGCGCCAGATCAATATTTTCAGGGCTGATCAGAGGTTCATCGCCCTGCAGATTGACGAAGACATCTCCATCAATCTGCCGGGCAGCCTCCGCAATACGTTCCGTGCCACAACTGGCCGCTGGCGAGGTCATGACAACCTCTGCCCCTCTCGCTTCAAGCACACCTGCAATCTCCTGACTATCGGTAGCCACCACAACTCTTTCAGCCAGACGGGATTTGAGTGCCTGACGCCAGGTATGCACAAGAAGAGGCTCACCTTCAAGATCAGCAAGCATCTTCCTTTCGAGACGACTCGATTCAAGCCTTGCAGGAATAAGAATAACAGCCTTGAGAGACATTCAAAATTGTTCAAGAATGAGACGTACCGCTTCGGGAGTAACCCCTTCAATCATAACACCTTTTGTCCGCGAACTCCTGCCGGAGACAATATGCACCCGTGAAAAGGCAAGATGAAACAGCTTGGCAAACAAGGCACAACACTCCTCGTTTGCCGCATCGTCAACAGGTGCTGCTTTCAGGCTCACCTTCACTCCACCATTATAAAGACCACAAACCATAGATTTTGATGAGCGGGGTTTTGCCCTGACCATAACAACCACATTGCCATTTTTTTCGTGGAGATCCAGCACCGCGCAACTTACCCGATCACCTTTGGTACCTTGAAAAAACGATCCTGCCGATCAGGAGCGTTGTGCAGCACCTCTGCTGATGACAACGGGGTGTGCTCAACATCCTCGCGCAGCACATTGACGGGGTCGTGAATGCTGCTGAGCGGCACCACACCCTCAGTATCGACCTCATTGAGCTTGTCAATATAGTGCAGAATGTTGTTCAGCTCGTCCGTCATGGTCAGCATCTCGTCATCACTGAACCTCAGCTTGGCCAACTCTGCGATATAGGTGACATCCTTTGTAGTAACCGACATAGAAAATAATCATTAAGAGTTATAGCAAGAGAGCACCATCTGCATTTTACAGCATGCAGATGCCAGCCTTCTGTTCGTCAAGACGGTTTTTTGGACGTTTTTCCATCGGCACAAACGCCCTTTCATCTTCACCAAGATAGAGCTGACGAGGTCTGGCAATTTTCTGCTCAGAATCCTTGACCTGCTCAATCCACTGCGCGAGCCATCCGGGAATCCGGCCAATGGCAAACAGAACCGGAAACATGTCCATGGGAAATCCCATCGCCTGGTAAATCAGGCCAGAGTAAAAGTCCACATTGGGATAGAGCTTTCTCTCAATAAAATATTCATCCTCAAGGGCAATTCTCTCGAGTTCCAGCGCGATATCAAGCAATGGACTGCGACCTGTCTCCTCAAACACCTGAAAAGCGATCTCCTTGATTATTTTTGCCCGTGGATCATAATTTTTATAGACCCTGTGGCCAAAACCCATCAGGCGCCCCTCACCCTCTTTCACCGATTTAATAAATTCCGGCACCTTTTCAACCGAACCAATTTTCAGCAGCATGTGAATAACCGCCTCATTGGCACCACCATGCAGCGGCCCGTAAAGCGCAGCACAACCGGCAGCAATAGCCGTGTAGGGGTCAACACCTGAGCTGCCCACGGCGCGCACAGCATTCGTCGAACAGTTCTGCTCATGATCGGCATGAAGAATAAAGAGCACATCAAGAGCGCGTTCAAGAATCGGATTTGGTTTGTAATTATGCTCCGTCATCTTGAACATCATCGAAAGAAAATTACCCGTATAGCTCAGTTCATTATCAGGGAGAACATAGGGAAATCCGAGACTGTGTCGAAAACTCATAGCCGCCAGCGTGGGTATCTTGCCAATGAGACGGCGCACCTGGAGTTTACGTGACTCTTCATTTCGAATATCCTTGGCATCACGATAAAAGGTCGAAAGAGCACCAACCGTGCCAACAAGAATTCCCATTGGATGGGCATCATAACGAAAGCCGTCCATAAATTTGACAAGATTGGCATGGGTCATGGTATGATGACGAATGTTATAGGTCCACCCCCCCAAACGATCCTTGTCGGGCAACTCTCCTTTGATGAGGAGATAGGCGGTCTCAAGAAAGGTACTCTTTTCGGCAAGCTGCTCAATAGGATAGCCACGATAGCGCAAAATGCCTTTGTCTCCATCAATGTAGGTGATACGGCTTTTACATGAGGCTGTATTTAAAAAACCTGGATCATAGCCTAACAGCCCGAAATCATCGTCAGAGAGCTTGATATGACGAAGATCCATGGTATTGATGGAACCATTTTCAATCGGAAATTCAGTGGTTTTTCCGGTACGGTTATCCGTAATGGTCAAAGAATTTCGGGAGTCTGTAACGGCCATGGTGGTAAGTGTCTGGATTATGATTGTGAATGCGGAAAACCTTCGGCGCCTGAAAATATTATTTCACCTCTGCAAATTTATAAAAATCCAGCCAAATATGATGTCCTAAAAGATGAATGGTGGAAATGAAAAAACATTTTGGATTTTATAATGAGGCTGCATACATTGTCAACTTCTTGAATGGAGCTGTAGCTCAGTTTGGTTAGAGCGCCTGCCTGTCACGCA
>CAIOLC010000098.1 GCA_903859055.1 uncultured Chlorobiaceae bacterium
CTCCCGTGCAGTCCTTATCAGACGTGCCTCAGACGGGGCAGAATCAACAATAAACCATGGATCTACCGCAATGCAATGCCCCCCTACTCCTGGACCTGGTTGAAGAATATTGACCCTCGGATGCTTATTAGCAAGCTCAATAAGTTCCCAAACATTAACATCCAGTTTATCACAGATTAATGACAGTTCATTCGCAAAAGCAATGTTAACGTCCCGAAAAGAGTTTTCAACCAACTTGGCAAGCTCAGCCGTCTTACAGTCTGTTACATAAATGTTGCCATTACAAAAAGTCCGGTATAAATCAAAAGCTTTTTGTGATGACGCATCGTTAATGCCTCCGATTATCCTGTCATTTTCCACAAGTTCGCGCAAAATATGACCCGGCAACACTCGCTCTGGACAATGAGCAACATAAATAAGGTCACAAAGTTCAGGCCGCTCTTCAACAATGATGTCGTACACTCTTTTAGTTGTGCCGACCGGTGAGGTTGACTCCAGAATAATCAGATTACCTTTCTCAATAAAAGGGGTAATTGCCAGTGTCGCAGCTTCGACATAAGAGATATCAGGAGCTTTTGCGTTGGAGCCATCGACCTTGAAGGGAGTCGGCACCGCAAGGATAAAGGCATCAGCTTTTACTGGAACAAGAGATGCAGTCAACTTTCTGCTCTTCACAGCAGATTTCACTACAATGTCAAGATCAGGCTCAACAATATGGATTTCGCCTGCGTTAATGGTATCCACTACAGTATTAGAGACATCTACACCAATAACTTGATACCCTTTTGTTGCTAACATTGAAGCTGTCGGCAACCCAATGTAGCCGAGGCCCATCACGACAATCTTTTCAAATTTCATCTACCAGCAGTCCTCACTTCAAATTTGGATAATATCTCAACTATTTTTTGAGAAGTAGCGCCATCACCATAAGGATTATGGGCCATACTCATACTCTTATACGCATCAGGATCATCAAGCAGTTGTGCCGTTGCTTCATAAATTGCTTCGCAATCAGCGCCAACAAGTTTTGCTGTGCCCGCAGCTATAGCCTCAGGTCGTTCAGAGGTTTCACGCATTACAAGAACAGGCTTGCCTAAAGATGGCGCCTCTTCCTGCACACCACCAGAGTCTGTTATAATCAGATAAGCGCGATGCATGAGGTAAACAAAAGGAAGATAGTCCACCGGTTCGATTAAGTGGATATTTGTATACTTGTTGTTGCCTAATATCCGTTGCACTGGCTCCTGAACATTGGGGTTCAGATGAACAGGATAAAGAATTTCCACGTTTTCATACCGCTCAGAAATGGACACCAGGGCTTTACAGATGTTTTCGAAACCTTCACCAAAATTTTCGCGACGGTGACCCGTAACGAGAATAAGCCTTTTATTGTAGTCAAGAAAGGAGAACTGCTGCTGCATCTGCATTCGAAGCATCGGATCAGACATTACTTTTTCCACGACAGTAAGCAAGGCATCAACTACCGTATTGCCAGTAACATGAATCGACTTTTCTGCAACCCCTTCACAAAGAAGATTTTCTCTTGCTGTTTCTGTGGGAGCAAAATGAAGATCAGCAAGCACTCCAGTAACCTTGCGGTTGACCTCTTCAGGGAAGGGAGCAAATTTATTGTGTGTCCGCAGACCCGCCTCAACATGACCTACAGGAATACGACAGTAATAGGCCGAAAGTGAGGCTGCGAGCGTTGTTGTTGTATCTCCATGAACAAGCACTATATCAGGCCTCTCACGTTCGAGGACTGTTTTAAGACCGCGAAGAACATTAGCGGTTACATCAAAAAGATCTTGCCCCGGCTTCATGATATCAAGATCATAATCTGGTTTAATAGCAAACAGATCAAGCACTTGATCGAGCATCTGCCTGTGTTGAGCTGTGACGCAGACAATACTTTTAAAGCAATCTTGATGTTTTTCCAACTCCTTGACCACAGGAGCCATTTTTATAGCTTCAGGACGAGTGCCGAAAACCGAGAGAACTTTGAGCATTTATTTCAAATACTGTTATAGTGCAGCAACGATGTCACCATACGCGCCGATACGCTTTATACCTCCGTCGCCAAGTTCAACGACTTGTGTGCAGTTTTTCAGCGTAGTGAGCCGGTGGGCAATAATAAGAATCGTCAATTCATGACCGAGGCTTTGGATCGCTTCCATCACCGCCTGTTCCGTTTCGTTATCAAAAGCGCTGGTGGCTTCGTCGAAGATGATGATGTCGGCCTGTTGTAAAGCCCTGCATGACCCGGCACAGCAAGCCGTATGCGGCACAGGTACCGGAGGTGATGATGCAGATTTTTCTCATGATGCGCTCTTCACAAGATCTTCTATCGCAGCAACACTTAACCCTGTCACCGCTTTAATAAAGTCAATCGCCGTGCCTTGTTGTATCAGTTTTAGAGCTATCGTTCTGGTTGTTTCCTCTCTGCCTATTTCGACGCCTTTTTCCATGCCTATTTCGACACCTTGCTCCCTGCCTATTTCGACGCCTCTTTCCATGCCTATTTCGATGCCCCGTTCTGCCGCAGAGGCAATCTTGCTTTCGACATCGGCCAATGATTGCATCCGAACTTCATAGACTTGACGCTCCTCCTCATCAAACATACGGTCAATGGCTGCAATGGCTTTGACAATATTTTTATCGGAAGCAAGCTCTTTTGGCGTATGCTCCCGGTCGAGCTTATGCGCTGTCGTTAAAAAACTGCTCCAGCGATCAAGAGCGCTCTGGATTTCGGCGTACGATTTTTTGAACTTTTTCAGCTCAATGTAGTGCAGTTCAAAGATATCGTGCAAGCGGTCATCTTTGCCGGTTGCTGTGTTGATAATTTTGTAGCAATTATGGACTTCCGCTGTATCGGGTATAAAGTTGTAATCGAGAATGTTGATGCTGATGGTTTTTTTCAGCTCTTTGAACATCATCCCCTCGCAGAGCTGTTCGGTCACCAGTTTTGCCCAGTAGTAAATGGCACGTTTATCGAAGTTGTAGTCTTCGCTAATCTGCATTTCGATGTTGAACCAGCGCCCATTTTCAGCCTTGGCCTTGATGTCGATTATAGACATTTTTCCGGCGCGGTAATCGGCCAGGTTATAGGGATTTTTCAGCTCCACCTCCACCACCTGATCGCCCTCGGAGATGATGGCGTTGATGAGCGAGATCAGCAGATCCTTGTTCTCTTCGCTGCCAAACAGCTTTTTAAAGGCAAAATCGACGCGGGGATTTATTTTACACATAACTTCTTTCCACTACTACCACCTTGTCACAAATTATAATACAGGAGTTTCGTTATAAGTGCTTTCCATCTACGGAAAGCATTTTGAGTTGACTACAGTTCGTAGCCAGCTCACTCCCTTCCTTTTGATGCGTGTTGTGGATTTGATGGAGAACCGGGTAAACCACGAAAATGAGTAACCTGAGCCACTCCTGGCTACTATGAAACTATCTCCCGATAGCTGCCAATACGCTTTATGCCCCCATCCCCAAGCTCAACAACCTGAGTGCAATTTTTCAGCGTGGTAAGCCGGTGCGCAATAATCAAAATCGTCAGTACGCCGGTAGACGCTGATGCTGAGGTCAGCCCCTGTTGCGTAGGAGAGGCGTGTGCTGGCCCAGAGAAGAAAAAGACGCACGCCGCCCGAGATGAGCGCCGCCAGCCCGAATACAACAGTAAGCGGGAGCAGAAGTTGGCTGGCCATGGTAATTCCTGATGCCCTGATAACCTGCTGGGCTGCCGGAAGCTCAAATATCCTCTCCGGCGCAGTAAGAACCGCAAGAAACGGGAGCACAGCCCCAATGCTGATTATTTCAGCAAACGATGCAGCAATCATCAACACCAGCAACAGCCCGAATTGCCCCCTCCGCCTCGGCGTAATGTGCCGCTAGAGACGTTTGAGAAGCGTTGTTATCTGTTGCTCACCAGCGGTTGAACTCATGAACGGGCATCGTCGGTGGAGAAGAGCGCGTCCATCGTTGGGGCGGTGAGAATGGTGCTGGCCCAGGTTTCGAGCTCGTGCATCAAACCAGTAACGCCAGAGGCACCTCTGCAATGCTTGCTACCTCCTCCGCACTGAACCCGCTTGCCATGAGCTTGCGAGCAACCTTAAGCTGGCCTATTTCAATGCCCTCAACAACTCCTATCTCTTTGCCTATCTCTTTGCCTATTTCCATGCCCTCAACAACTCCAATCTCTTTGCCTATCACAATGCCCTCTTCCTTGGCATCTCGTTCAAAACTGGTAACGTATGGCATCTTTTGGTTCTCCTCCATTCTGTAGATTTCAGTTTTTAATTTTTGCCGTAACTCACTCGGTAATTCTAAAAACCAGTCAATAACCCGAAAAAGTTCCACAATGCGCTTTCGCTCCCACTGGCGTTCGTACAATAACCGGATTAAGCGTAGTTTTGCATCATAACGTTCGTTATTATTCTGGCGAGTTTGCTGTGTCAGTAAATGCGCTGCAGTTATCAGGCCGAACGCATTATCCATACTGTAGGGGCGTATTGCAATACGCCCCCACAGATACCCACCATTGGAAATTCCAACAGAAGTTTGCTGCCGGCAAATTCAAAACCATAAGTATTTGGTCGCCATGTACGCTCCCTGTCGGCAAGAATCGCAAAGCTTGCAACAGGTTTATCGTACTTGTCAAAAATACGGTAGTGGTA
>CAIOLC010000099.1 GCA_903859055.1 uncultured Chlorobiaceae bacterium
ACTTTCCGAAAGCCGATGTCAGGAAGGTACTGACTCCCTATTCTGATCGTATGAAAAAATTGATCGAGGACCCGGAGAGTTTTTACACTCCCAAAAAACGCCCATCAGGCCATGACATCAGTGACGCGTTTGGCAAGGATAACGGTGGGGCAATTCCTTCTAACCTTCTCTCGATGTCCGCATCTTCACAGGCCTCGACATTGGACTTACTGAAATATCCAGCATCAGCTATAATTTCTTTGACTTGACCGAGTTGTTCGGGTAATTGTTCCAGCATTTCAATTGCTGGTTCGATTTGCTGTTTATCGTTGGTTTGCTGGGTCACATGAGTTGCAACAATCAGCATGGTGGCGATAGCAAAAAGATGCTGGCTCCGACAGCTCGGTCAACCAGATCTACCAAAGTTCTGGGGGAAGCGAATTATACGCTCCTGAGCAGAAGGCTGCGATGCTCCTCTATCTGGAGGTAAAGTACCACTGCTTCGTTGACGGCAACTTTAAAAAAGCTGTAAGACAAGAGGGTTTCAAGAACGAGAATACTGCACATCGGAAGAGTTTGAAAAATTCTTGTTGTAAGTAGCAACGTTTCTGCCTATGCTTCAAAACACAGAAAAAACATGAAAAAGCAGAAAGGATATGCAAAATGTTATCACAAAGAGTGAGAAAGTGCTGAAAAACGAGGAGAGTTTCTGGACACTCGCTCCTGAAGAGGCTCTCTTGAACCTTGACAGTAACATGCGGGGGCTGTCGCAACAAGCAGCACAGGAACGGCTGAAGGAGTATGGGCCAAACTCGCTGAAAGGAGGCTCCAGAACGTCGGGGCTGATGCTCTTTCTGCAGCAATTCAAAAGCCCTGTGACGCTGCTCTTGATCTTTGCTGCCGGGCTCTCTTTTGCACTACACGACAAAACGGAGGCCTTGATCATTCTTCTCATTGTGCTGGTGAGCGGCCTGCTGGGCTGGTGGCAGGAGAGAGGGGCGGCCAGTGCTATTGACCAACTGATGAAAATGGTACAGATCAAGTGTCGGGTTGTTCGTGATGGCAAGGAAAAAGAGATTCATATTGAGGAGGTGGTGCCGGGAGATGTTGTGCTGCTCTCCGCCGGAGATGTTATTCCGGGCGACAGCCTTATCCTCAATTCAAAAGAGCTGTTTGTTGACGAGGCGGCCTTCACGGGCGAAACCTATCCGGTGGAAAAAAACAGCGGCGTTCTCCCTGCCGACACCCCGTTAGCCAAACGGAGCAACACCCTCTTTATGGGTGCTCACGTCATCAGCGGCAAAGCGAAGGCACTGGTGGTGCAAACCGCCATGCAGACTGAGTTCGGAAAGATTTCAGGCTCTCTTCGGCTGAAATCGCCCGAAACAGATTTTGAGCGGGGCGTGCGCAGGTTTGGCTATATGCTGATGGAGATCACCATGGTGCTGGTGGTGATCATTTTTGCTGTCAATGTCTTTCTGCAAAAACCGATTCTCGACTCATTCCTCTTCTCCCTGGCACTGGCGGTCGGCCTCACTCCCCAGTTGCTGCCAGCCATCATCAGCGTGAACCTGGCCTCCGGAGCCCGCAACATGGCCAAGCAGCAGGTGATTGTGAAGCGCCTCTCCTCCATCGAAAACTTCGGGAGCATGAACATCCTCTGCTCCGATAAAACGGGCACCATCACCGAGGGCAAGGTGAAGGTGCACAAGGCATTATCGCTCTCAGGCAACCCCTCCGAAAAGGTGCTTGAGTACGCCTGGCTGAACGCCTCCCTGCAACAGGGATTTCAGAACCCGATTGATGAGGCAATTATTAGCAACCCGCCTGTGAACAAGCGGTTGTTTGAGGTGCAAAGCGAAGTCCCTTATGACTTTATACGGAAACGGCTGAGCGTGCAGCTTCGAAGTGATGCCGAAACCATTGTCATCACCAAGGGTGCGCTGAATCAGATTCTGGAGGTCTGCTCCCACGCCGAAAATGAGGATGGCTCACTGGTTGCTCTGGATGAAAAGCGGGCGGAGATTATGGCGCGTTACGAGCAGCTTAGCGCTGATGGCTACCGCACACTTGGTGTGGCGTGGAAAGCCGGCAATCAGCAGCAGGACTTTACCCGCAATGATGAAGCGGAGATGATCTTCCTGGGTTTTATCACCCTGTTTGATCCACCCAAGGAGAGGGTACTGGAGACCATTCAGAATCTCGAACGGCTCGGTGTGAAGCTGAAAATTATTACCGGCGACAACGCTCTCGTTGCCGGAAGTCTTGGCAGGCAGGTGGGAATCAAGAACCCGGTTGTGCTCTCCGGCCCGGAAATTCGCAAGATGAGCGATCTGGCGCTAATGCAGCAGGCGGTGCGCACCGATATTTTTGCTGAGGTGGAGCCGAACCAGAAGGAGCGGATTATTCTCTCACTCAAAAAGGGCGGGAATGTGGTCGGTTTCATGGGCGACGGAATCAACGACGCTTCAGCGCTTCATGCTGCCGATGTAGGTATTTCGGTTGACTCAGCGGTGGATGTGGCCAAGGAGGCTGCCGAAATTGTGCTGCTCAACCATGACCTGAAGGTACTGGAGCAGGGCATTATTGAGGGGCGCAAAACCTTCACCAATACCATGAAGTATGTCTTCATGGCAACCAGTGCCAATTTCGGCAACATGTTCAGCATGGCGGGGGCTTCGCTCTTTCTCCCCTTCCTGCCGCTGCTGCCAAAACAGATACTGCTCACCAACCTGCTGACCGATTTCCCGGAGATCACCATCTCCAGCGACCGCGTTGATGCCATCAACATCGCCCGGCCGCACCGCTGGGATATTCGATTTATCCAGCGATACATGATCACCTTCGGTATTCTCAGCTCGCTCTTCGACTTCTTCACCTTCGGGGTTTTGCATTATGTGCTGCACGCCGGAGAGGCAGAGTTTCAGACCGGCTGGTTTGTTGAATCGGTCATCTCCGCCTCGCTCATTGTGCTGGTGATTCGCACGCGCCTGCCATTTTTCAAAAGCCCTCCCGGCAAGTATCTGCTGACAGCGACGCTGCTGGTGGTTGCTGCGGTTCTGGCACTGCCCTTTACGCCGCTGGCTGCGACCTTCGGCTTTGCACAGTTGCCGCTGCTCTTTTATGGCTGGATGCTGATGATTGTGGGGCTCTATATTGTGTCAGCGGAGGTGACAAAGCACTTTTTCTACAAGCGGCTGGAGAATATGGGGTGATGGGTCTTACCCGAGAGCACCTGCCCCTGGGAGCACCGAGCCCTGGGAGCGCCAAGCCCTGGGAGCGCCAAGCCCTGGGAGCGCCAAGCCCTGGGAGC
>CAIOLC010000100.1 GCA_903859055.1 uncultured Chlorobiaceae bacterium
CGCCCCTCAATCGGCCTGATCATTCTCTATGAAACAGGGTTACTGAAGGTGTTGATGCCTGAGGTGGCAGCCATGGCCGGCATTGAGCAGGTGGATGGGATGGGACACAAGGATACCCTCTTCCACACCTTTCAGGTTATTGACAATGTTGCCGCACACTCCTCGAACCTCTGGCTCAGGGTCGCCGCGCTCCTGCACGATATTGCCAAACCGGTCACAAAACGGTTTACCAAAAGCGCGGGGTGGACCTTTCACGGCCATGACGCGGTCGGTATAAAATTTGTCTCAAAAATTTTCAGATACATGCGTTGGCCGCACGATCCGCTCGACTATGTCCAGAAAATGGTACGCCTTCACCATCGCCCCATTCCCCTGTCGAAAGATGAAATCAGTGATTCGGCTATCCGGCGCCTCATGTTTGATGCCGGAGAGGATCTGCGAGATCTTATGAGCCTTTGCAAGGCCGACGTGACCAGCAAAAATCCGAAAAAGGTCTCACGGATTATGAATAATTTCAATCTTGTTGAGGCAAAAATTGCTGAGGTTGGCGAAAAAGATCAGCTTGCCAAATGGCGCCCACCGGTCAGTGGCGAAGATATCATGGCACTTCTGGGACTGCCGGAAGGAAAAACGGTGGGTATCATCAAAAAAAGGATGGAAAATGCCGTCATCGACGGGCTTATCCCCTATGAGCGCGATGCAGCGCTCGACTACATCCGGCAGATATATCAGGAGATGAGAAGTGCCGAAAAGTTATAAATCCGGATTGCCTGCACCAGGAGTTTGGTACGCCTGACAAGTTATATTTAATAAAAGAGTAAAGAGTGTTATTTTTATTGCTGTTGATACCAGACGGGAAGAGGCTGCCCCGCTTGGAAGCTGTGGTTTTTCATGGCTCCGGTCATTATATTGCACGAACTTTCGAAAACACACTAAACTGATCCCACAAGTGATACCACGTTATTCACCCAAAGATATCTCGGCAATATGGAGCGACGAAGCGAAATTCCAGCGTTGGCTCCAGCTTGAAATTGCCGCTGTAGAGGCACGTATGGAGGCAGGTATTGTGCCTGCCGAGGCCTATGCGGTCATCAAAGAGAAGGCCACCTTCAACGTTGCTGAAATTCTTGAGATAGAGAAGGAGACAAAGCACGATGTCATTGCCTTTTTGACCAACGTGGCCAATTATGTCGGACCAGAATCTCGCTACATTCACGAAGGGCTCACCTCGTCGGATGTTGGCGATACGTCGCTCGCCATGCAAATGCGCGATGCCGGTAAAATTCTTGTCGCCGATATTGAGTGCCTTCTTGAGGTGCTTGCAAAACGGGCGGTGGAGTTTAAATACACCATTGAGATGGGCAGAACCCATGGTATTCATGCCGAACCAACCACCTTTGGCCTGAAGCTGCTGCTCTGGCACCAGGAGATGCTTCGAAATCTCGAACGGATGAAACAGGCGGTCGCGACTATCTCTGTCGGCAAAATCTCTGGCGCAGTCGGCACCTATCAGCACCTGTCACCCGATATTGAAGCCGCAGTATGCCAGAAACTTGGCCTGACCCCATCATCCATTTCGACCCAGATTCTTCAGCGCGACCGCCACGCCGAATATGCCACAACGCTTGCCATCATCGCCTCTTCCATCGAAAAGTTCTCCGTTGAACTGCGCCACCTGCAACGCACTGAAGTTCGTGAAGCCGAGGAGTTTTTCAGCAAGGGGCAGAAGGGTAGTTCAGCCATGCCGCACAAGCGCAACCCCATCACCTTCGAGCGCCTCACCGGCCTTGCCCGCGTCGTCCGCTCCAACTCCATCGCCGCCATGGAAAATGTGGCGCTATGGCATGAGAGGGATATCTCCCACTCCTCGGTTGAGCGCATTATCATGCCCGACTCCACCACCGCCCTCTGCTACATGCTGCGCACCTTCAGCGAAGCTGTTGATACCCTGCTTGTCTATCCGGAAAGAATGGAGGAGAACTTCAACTCCTCTTATGGATTGACCACCTCACAAACGGTACTGCTCGCTCTGACGGCAAAAGGGCTGACCCGTGAAGTGGCTTACAAGCTGGTGCAGCGAAACGCCATGGAGAGCTGGTCAAGCAAGGTGCACCTGCGCGAGCTGCTTCTGAAAGATGAAGAGCTGCTGCAATATCTTGATGCGAATGATATTGCCCGACTCTTCAGTGCTGAAACGATTCTTGGAAAGCTGAAAAACAGTGTTGATATTATCTTCAAACGCAACGGGCTATGAGTGAAGAAAAGAGACATCGTCTTATTGGAAAGATCGGGATTACCCTTTTTCTCCTTGGACGATATCTTTTTGCATCGTTTTTTCTCTACGGCTTCTGGCACAAGTTGGTGAAGGGGTGGTTGTGGAGTGACCTGATGGAGCGGTTTTTCATCAAAAGACTTGGTGAACTTTCTGCTGGCTCATTTCAAGCGGGGTACCTGGAGCACTTTGCCATTCCTTGGGCGATGCCGATTGCCTGGGTTGTTACCGTTGGTGAGCTGATTATCGGAATATGCCTGATGCTGGGGTTGACGGTCAGGGCAAACGCTGCATTTGCCCTGTTTCTGGTACTCAATTTTGCGGCTGGGGGTTATTATAACCTCACACTACCCCCCTTCATGTTCTTCGCTATACTGATGATGCTGTTCCCGTCAGGCCACTGGCTCGGGATGGACAAGCAACTCCACCGAAAGTACCCCGACTCAATCTGGTTCAGGTAATTCAAGGTTCAAGGTTCAAGGTTCAAGGTTCAAGACGATTGACGCAATCCAATCATCCTGCAAATCACAGTTCAGACAAGAGTGGATTGCCACGTTGGCTTCGCCTTCCCGCAATGGCAATCCAAAATCCAACAATCAACATCAAGCCGCCCAGCTACCGTCCACATCGCCTTTCACAAGTTGCGGTAGGAATGTCAGTTACCTGACACCCCCCGCGCAGATCCGTACGTGCGGAACTACCGCATACGGCTCCTGCCTTGAGTAATAGCGAATCGTACCTCCGGGAAATCATGGCATGTTCGGAGGTGCGGGAGATAAGCATCTACGATGGGCCTAAATCGTTGCCAGTTCATGGCTGTTCCTTTCTGACTTCGTCGTCTCAAGCTCCAGTACCACGCTTTCGCCACAAAGCTTCTGAAACTTCTCAGAGCCTTGATGTTTCCCGGTACTCCATAGTATTGCCCCTAGCCTGGGTGAAAAAAGAGCGATCGTTGGAATGTATTATGACGACAATGAAATTATTCTTTTTCGGGTTATGAAGCAATAAGGCAGGCTATTTTTGTGCGGGTTATGAGGCAATAAAAACCAGGCCAAGGCGCATGGTGGCTTCGACTCCGCTCAGCCACCGACGCTCAGTGGCCGATATAGCTGAGGCCGCAAGCTGCCGCGTCCAGCCAATCCAACAAATCCTGGAAGTACATGGAGAGTACCTCTCCGCACACAAAACCACCCCGTCAGTGGCTTCGAGAGCCTCAGATGCCTATATACCGCATCATTATCCGGTAATGTACATCCGTAATGATCCAGCAAGAGAAAACTGTTTCAATGTTTGCATCATGGTATAATTGACAAACCTGAATTGTCTTCCGTATGCTTCCATTACTATTTTACCTTCCATGGAAAGCAAAATACTCTCATAGTAAAGATGAACATCAGTATATCTTCCTTCTATAGTCTCTCTCATACCGTATTTATCAAACTGAAAAGATTCATTTGGTTTATTTTTTGCCCAAGCCATCCACTCTGAAGGTGGCATTGTACGGAGTTTCTGAAGAGCATTTTGATACATTTCTGTATCCTGATAAAGAAGCGGATAGAGTTTTTCTAACAACGGAAGAAGTTGTGCACAAAAAATATCTTCATTCAAGTCGAAGCCATAGAAGTCATCAGCGTCATGTAACAGATAAAGTTCAGGTTCATAATGCAGCTCCGCTTTCATACGTTCTTGCAACTGTTCAAGTGTAATTTTTGCGAGAGCAAGTTTCTTTTTATCGACGCTAATTTTCGTCACAAGCCCAATAGCTAAAAATTGTCCCATAGTGTTTCGTTTTACATTAATGAAAAAACAGCCAATTTAACAAAACTGCGAATCAGGGTTCAGGGTTCAAAGTTCAAGGTTCAAAGTTTAAGGAGATTGTAGTAATGCGACTGGTACGCCAGCAATCTCTGCCGCTTGTTCAGCACTCATCCCGATCTCTATCAACTTCTGGGCAACCTCCACCTTACCCTCAGCCCTGCCTTCAGCCTTACCCTCACCCTGCCCTCCGCCTTGCCCTCACCCTGCACTCCGCCTTGCCCTCACCCTGCACTCCGCCTTGCCC
>CAIOLC010000101.1 GCA_903859055.1 uncultured Chlorobiaceae bacterium
CGGAGCTGTCATGGAGAGTTGTGGATCTATGACAGCTTTTTTAGGGAAATTCTTGCGGCTGTTGATCCCAAGCTTGCGACCCTCAGCCTCATCGATAAACACAGCATTATAGCTGACCTCAGCGCCACTGCCCAGCAACGTCGGTACGGTAACGAGCGGCAGCGGCTCGTTCACCCCTGCCGGAAATCCCTTGAGCGACAACGCTGGAACATTGTTGGTCATAAGCAGGGCAACCCCCTTGCCGAGGTCGAGCGTACTGCCACCGCCAATGGCGACTATAGCGTCCGGCATATTGCCCCTGAAAAATTCTGCCACATTTTCGAGATGGGCGTACGTTGGCTCACCGGCAAACTCGTTGCAATAGAGCACCGCATTGGTATATACTGAGGTGAGGCTCTTCAGCACATCCTGAAAATAGTGGCTGCCCGCAACATTGGCATCATAGATAATACCCGGCTTCTGCACCGACATCAGGGCCAGATGCTCGTTCAGCTTCAGTGCTTCGTTAACCCCGATAACAAGATCGGTGGACAAAAAGAAATTCATAAAAGAGGTAATCTAAAGGTTCTGTTAATCTTCATCCTGCTCTATCAGGTTTTTTTTAAAAAGGTAATACTCAATTAAATCTATCTCTTCGAGAGTATCAATCTCCCAGGTTTGCCAAAATTCCATTTCATAGACGGAGAGCTTTTCTCCAATCCTGTTGTCGAAAGTGGCAAGAGTTTCAGGCGTAAAAATATAGATTGAGCCGTTCTCGATGAACTGGGTTGGTCGATCCTGACGCATTCCCCGATTGCGATAATCAAAGTTGACACTTGCCCACTTTCCTTCTCGCGACTCCCACAAAGTAAGGTCGTCGGCTTTCGTCACCGAGATCAGCGAATCTGCCCCTTCACGACGAAAAACCTCCACCGCCGCATCAATGTCACCAGGTTTCCGTAACGGTGAGGTTGCCTGCAAGAAGACAACCGTGCTGACAGCCATCTCGTACTCCAGTTCGATAACTTCAAGCGCATGGCTAATGGCTGATTCCGAGCTTGCCTTGTCCCCGGAAAATTTCGCTGGACGTTCGATCACCTCAGCTCCGTACTCCTTGGCAATACCAGAAATAATAAAGCTGTCTGTCGAAACAAACACCTTGTCGATAGAAGTCGAAGCAAGAGCCTGCTGAATCGTCCAGGCAAGCAGGGGTTTTCCGGCAACGGAATAAATGTTCTTCTGTTTCAGACCTTTTGACCCACCTCTGGCAGGAATGATAGCTACAGTATTCATAGTGTAAATATTGTGTTTTGTTCAACCATCCACCACCTGCCGGCAGACATCCGCAATCATTCTGGCTGCGGAATTATTCTGGAGTGGAGTCAACGCTCGCAATACATCAGTACCCAGTCCACAAAGCACCTCTTTGCTGAGGGCGGAACCTACAAAAATTGTCGATGAAAACTGTGCAATCAGCATTCGTGAATTGGCAATCATCTCCTCTGTTTTGCCTTCACTGAAAACAAGGCTATCTGGAGCATAGCGTTCGATCTCTTGTATTGCCCTTTCGGCATTTTCGTTAGGATGAAGCTTGAATATCAGTTGATGCTCACCTGCCATCTCCAGATACTTCTCAATATTTTTCCGGCGATTTTCGTAGATAAAGGTTTCGCGGTTGTCTGAGGTACAGACAAGCACGTAATCGTGGTGAGGAAAGTCATTCTGAAGATACTGCGCGCAGTTGTCGAAGTTCGGAATGCTGGTCACCTCAATTTTTGCAGGGTTTACCCCCTTGCGAATAAAAAGATCGCGATATCCCTCACTGGCAACACAAAACTTTTCGTAGGCATCCGATAATCCGGTCATTGCCGTGCCTGCAATCCAGCGTGGCGCCCATGAAATATTCCGGGCAAGATGGTAGAGAAGGGTTTCTGGCTCAGTCATTCCCTCCTGTACCAGTACCATTTTTTTCTTTCTAAAATGCTTTGGGACAATAAGATCCGTACAGGTCACGACAAGATCATAATCATGAGCTAAACCGCCGATATCAAGTTGCAAGTGGTGAGAACGAAGATAATCAAGAGCGCGATCAGAACGCTGTTTACCCATAATCGTAAACTCAAGCAGACCCAGATCACTGGCTGTGCCAAGCAGACCATCACTGAAAAACGGTGAAAAATAGCGATCATACTCTTCCAGCCACCCCGAAATCTGATGCATCTGGGTAGTCTGATTCATTGATCCGCAGATAAATAAAATTTTTTTCCTCATGATTCCGCCGGGCTGACGACTTCTGCATCATGCAGATGAACCCCCGAAAAAAACATCACTCCGTACCCGATTGCATACCAGAACAGCTCTTTTAAACGTCTTAACAGCACGAAAGCACCACCATAGGCAAGAACATCGGGCATACCAAGAGCCTGAAAAAAGGCCAGATAACCAAGATCCTGCACCCCAAGTCCTGAAGGAATGAAAAAAAAGAGCGTACGAAGCATGGTAAGAGCTATGTCAATGGTGAGCACATCCAAAAAAGTGATATTGATACCAAGAAGTCTCAATATCGTATAACTCTCAATGGCAAGCGTTGACCAGGCAAGAAGATAGATGACCATGACCGGTAGAAGCCTTCTGATTGAAGAGCCACGGTAACTTCTCAGCTCCTCATCAGTATCAAGAAAACCAGATTCCTTTACAAGCAGCCAGCTTTTTACTCTCCTGAATGGAACAAGCATCAGTATCCGGTGCACATTCTGCGCCGCTTTTCCGTCAAGCAGCAGAAGAAGAAGAAAAAGAAAAAGTATGAATACAACAGCCCCTGCTGCAATCATAATGTAGCCAAGTCCTTGAAACCCAAGCATTTTGAAGGAAACCGACTGCAGAAGCGAAAAACCGGCTATGGAGCCAATAATAGTATAAAGTCCCTGAGCCAAACCAAGCATGAGCTTGCGTACAGCAACGCTTGCAACGGCTGAAGGTACAGGAATTCCAATAAACCGGTTGCAGAGATAAGGACGCAAGGGCTCCCCAACAGCCACCCCGGCCGGGAGTGTCATGGAAACCGTCTCACCAATAACCTGTATTTTCAAAATCCTGAAAAAAGGTATTGCAGCGATGCTCCGGGGGAAAACCCGAATCCACGCAAAAGCTTCCAGAAGATGCAGTGCAAGAAAAGGAAGAAGAATAACTATCGATGAAACACCAATCGAAGAGATCAGTTCAGCCGAGCGGCGGAGGTCAAGCTGGTTAAAAAGCCAGGCAATCAGGATAATACCAAGCACAAGACCGGCATAACCACCCCACGAAAGACTTTTTTTTTTCGTCATTTGTCTAAATAATCAGGGGAAAAGAGTAATAAAATCTCCACAGCACCGAAACTCATGTATTCGGGCACCTCTTATTGGAAAAATTCAGTTCCGCAATGTAAAAAATTTCCCCAGTTATTACCGCCATCAAAAAAGCAAATCGAAAGTGAATGGTGCTTCTTTTAACTTATTTGAAAAAAACACGAGAGGTACAGTTGGAGGTTTGAGCCAAGCCTCTTTTCGTGGAAGTTTGGTTGGTACAAGAATAGCCCTGTAGATAAAGAGGTGTCTGAGGGAGAAAAGCTGACTCCCTCTGATGTTGTTAACGAAGAGGGAGTGCCATAGGCTCCTCTTTAATGACATTTGGAGAGCCAACAGCTCCTGTGTAGAAAACTACAAGAGTTGTTGGCACATTGCCGGAATTATACCCGTTATGGAGAGTATTCATCACTTCAAGAATGGCCTCCCCTTTCCTGAAAACGTACTTTTTCCCATCCTTGAGCTCAACATTCAGGACACCTTCAAGAACATAGGCATAAACGGGAACAGGGTGCTTGTGCCAACCCGTAGCATTTCCTGGTGCAAAGCGCACAAGAAGAGCAGTTACCTCGGGATTCTGTGTATCGAGATAGGTCAACGGCTGCCCATTGGCTGATGTCGTTGACGTAATCAATTTCGTCACTTCAACATTTTTGTACTCTTCAGCATACACCGATGTGCTCAGGAGTAATGCCGCAACAAACGCAATAATACTTTTTTTTATCTTCACGAAATGCTCCTTTTTGGTAGTGTTATAGAAAAGCCTGCGCCGCCTGATTTCATTCAACAGACAACATAAAACTTGTTATTGGCAGGCATCCCGTAGCGTCAGGAATTGTTAACTCATCCAAAGTGATATGGTATAAAGCAGAAAAAAGAACACTTAATGTTCAAAACGGAAAGATATTCGCTGCTCTCCCTTGTCTGTATCCACCTGAACCCTGCTGGCATACTGCTTGATAAGAGAACCGGAGAGTCTCATCAATGCATGTTCATCATCAAGAATCTCATCCGGTGATGGAGTAACACCGGAGAACGTATATGTTTTCCCGGTGTAGGATACAATAATATCAAGATAATACTCATCAAAACTACTTTTGACATTAATCACACCCTCAGATAACTTCATACTTATCATGACCTCCAACAGCTCGGTGAGAGCATTCTGCGCATGTTGTATGACTTGTCGTCGAGCGCCCCATCCGGCACCTCGTCGCTCAATAAAAGTGATAACCTCCCCAACACTTGTCAGTTGAGGTTCGACAC
>CAIOLC010000102.1 GCA_903859055.1 uncultured Chlorobiaceae bacterium
ACAGGAATTGATTGACGTAAGTATCGAAAACTTGGCAGTCGTGCTGATTTAGTGCGTAAATTGCACTAATGGATTCCTAATCTGAGCGATAATCAAAGCCCGGTACCAGAGCCGAGTCCGAAATCCAGCAAAGAAAAACAAGAAGTCAAATTTATAGCCAAAAAGCCGAAATATACCTGATTTATACAAAAAAACGAATATCAATGAAGGTGGTACACTTTCACCGGAATGCTCAATCAATCAGACGATTTCAGCATCGAAGCCAACGATTTCCGAGGTCAACAAAGGTCTGCTGTATGATTGGAATTGACGCAGAAAAGGCACTCAAGGCCATAGGATCACTTGGCGGCGGGAACCATTTTATTGAAGCTGGTTTTGATCAACATCACAATCTGCTCATCACTATTCATTCAGGAAGCCGGAACTTCGGGAAGTGTGTTGCTACCTTCTATCAACAGAAGGCAAAGGAATGACTTGAACGGTATTTTATCCGTGACCAGTACACAGAGCTTGAATTTATGCCAATCGATACTGATGATGGAATGAATTACTTGCAGGGCATGGCAGTTGCCCAACGGTTTGCTTCTGAAAATCGCAAGGAAATGATGCGCCGTCTTTCCATGCATCTACGAGCTGAACCAATCGATTTCATTGGCAATGATAATGTGATCCGCAAAGGGGTAACTTCTGCCAAGTCTGGCAAAAAGGTAATTATTTCATTCAACATGGCTAAGGGTATCTGACAAGCATCACCAGATCAGCACAGAGCCAACACCTCACCCACCAGCTTGTCAATACCTTTGGCCACCTCTCCGATGGTCGGCCCAAGCATATAGGCTGGTGTGCTGACAATCTTGCCCTGCTTGCTGACAACGGTGTTCCAGACCGGGCACTCAATATGGCGGGCACCCATGGTGTTGATGTCTGCCGCACTCTCAGAATCATTGCCGATAGTCAGTTCAATATGCTCCATACCCAGTAACCTGGCGGCTATCACGGGGGTGATGCAGATAAAACCAAGTGGCTTGCCAGCCTTGTGGAATGCCTGTATGACTTTGGCAACATCGCTGTTGATGTCGCAGGCAGCCCCCTTGAACGCATAGTTGCTGAGGTTTTTTGCTGCGCCGTAACCACCCGGCAGAATCAGGGCATCCAGCACTGTTCCATCAATCGTTTTCAGATCAGAGATGGCACCCCGCACAATTCTTGCTGATTCAACCAGGACGTTGCGGGATTCATCCTCCGTCACTGTGCCGGTAAGGTGGTTGACAACATGGTGCTGCATGATGTCTGGCGCAAAGCATACCGCTTCAGCACCAGCCCTGTCGAGAGCAAGCAGTGTCAGCACAGCCTCATGGATCTCCGCTCCGTCCAAAAAGCCGCATCCCGAAAGAAGAATGGCAATTTTTTTCATAGAACTATAGTTTTTTATATCATTACCTTTAATGATGTATTGCGACTCTTGCGATCATGTTTTTTTTACTGTAACAGGACGCTTTACAAGTATCTCTTGTATTTTTTCATCCAGTATTACCATTATGATTACTCCCGAGGAAACCCTGCTGCTGCTTATTGATGTGCAGGGCAAGTTGGCAGAGAGTGTTTTTCAGCCAGAAGCTTTGACCGGAAATATAAGCAAGTTGCTCAGATCCTGCACCATTCTTGGTGTGCCGGTGCTGGTGACCGAGCAGTATCCGAAAGGTCTTGGTCATACCCTCGCTTCTTTGATGGATCTCTTGCCCGGCAATGTTCCTGTAGAGAAAAAAACCTTCAGTTGTTGTGGCGTGCCTGAGTTCATGCGGCAGCTCCGCTCATTCAACCGTAACGATATTCTGGTCGCCGGTATCGAGGCTCACGTCTGTGTCTACCAGACCTCAGTTGAACTGCTTGAGTTTGGCTACAACGTTCATCTGGTGACGGATGCCGTTTCATCAAGAACGGAAGGAAACAAACATCTTGGCATTCGATGTATTGAAAAAGCTGGCGCATCGCTGACCAGTACAGAGATGGCACTCTTTGAACTGTTGCGTCTGGCAGAAGGGGAGCGGTTTAAGTCAATTTCGAAAATCGTGAAAGAGTAGAGCTGCCTGACGAGATCGGGAACTGCTCCTGTTTTCCCACAACGGCCTGAAGCATTGATTTCAGCGTTGCTTCGCCTTCAAAAATATCGGGTTCAATTTTGAGATAATAGCAGGGTCTTGTGGTGATGAGCCGGATAAGTTCGGGACGACCAAGCATACGGAAGTAATCTTTTTCCGTTGTTACAATGCTGAGCCCTTTTTCTTCCGCCTCCCGGCGCACCGCGTGCAGTTTTTTTGCGCTGTAGGGCTCGTGATCCCTGAAAAAGCGGTGAGCTGCAACGTTAATTCCCTCTTTTGTGAGGCTGTTGAGAAAGCTTTCAGGGGTGGCTATGCCTGCGAAGGCGAGAAAATTGAGATTTTTTTGAAGGATCGCCTCATCTGCGGTCTGGAACTCCCCTGAAAAACAGATCAGCTCTCCATTCTTAAGCCGGGCCTGGACGATGGGGCGACCCGTTTTTTCCAGCTCCTTGACGATGGAGGTGGCCTGCTCTCTGTCGGTGATTTTGTTGAGCAGAATCAGATCTGCCCGGGAAAGATTTTTCAGTGGCTCCCTCAGGTGCCCTTCAGGCAACATTTTGGCCTTGACAAAAGGTTCTGCGGCATTGATAATGGCGATATTGAGCACCCGGTCAATTTGGCGATGCTGGAAAGCGTCGTCGAGAATGATCACCGATGGTCCCCTTTGGGTAAAGCGTTTGGCAATCTCCATGACCGCCTTTTTTCGTTTATTGGCGACCATGACAATAGCTTCGGGATTGTTCCATGCGAGCATCGCGGTTTCATCGCCCGCTTCCCGGCTGCTGAGCCAGATTTTTTGACCGTCAGAGACAAGTTGTACCCCTTTCGACTCCCGGAGGTATCCTCTTGAGACAATGGCGGGCTTGCATCCAATTGAAAGATAGTACTTGACGACCCAGTCAACAAGCGGGGTTTTTCCTGTTCCCCCAGCCGAAAGATTGCCGATGGAGACAACAGGAATCGGCGATTTCCATACTCTGAAAAGTCCCCGGTTAAACAGAGTATTGCGAAGCTGTACGATACAAGAGTACAGTATGGCAAAGGGGCGGAGAAGTATAACGCGTGGATTACCCATGGCTGAAGTGTTCTGAGATGGTCGTTGTGTACGTTTGAAGCTCTTCTTCGCTGTGGAATGTTGGCAGCTCAAGAAGGTGGAGTGTGATCGCGGCTTTGCTGAATGGTTTTGGAATTTCAAACTGATCCCAACTCCTGAGTCTCCATGTGCTGCTGTAGCATATTTCCGCAAAGAGCAGTGGAAAGTGGTGACTTGAGGCAAGACGCAACGTGCCGAATTTGAACTGGTTAACCGGTCCGCGTGGTCCATCGGGAGTAAGGACGACCATTCCATGGTGTTGCAGAACCTCCAGCATGGCACTTTTTACGGTATCGCCCCCTTTTGAGCTTGAGCCACGGATCAGGGAAAAACCACACTTTTCAAGGGTGTCGGCCAGCACTCGTCCGTCTTCGGACAAGCTGACAACCGCAGACAATGTTTTTCCTGGAAAAAGGGTGCGGGCAAGCAGCCAGCCGATGATCATCTTTCCATGCCAGAAGGCGAAAATGGCTCCCGTCTCACGAAACGTCATCTCC
Source organism: uncultured Chlorobiaceae bacterium (assembly GCA_903859055.1). Lineage (GTDB taxonomy): Bacteria > Bacteroidota > Chlorobiia > Chlorobiales > Chlorobiaceae > Chlorobium. The sequence continues at coordinate 3,690 of CAIOLC010000102.1, forward strand.
TGGCTCGGTGGGGCTATCGATATGCGGAGGCTTGCATAGAGTAGCTTCAGCACGACAGGAAGGATATAACGGGAAATCACCGGAGAGAGTGGCATTGCGGTCAGGAATAATTGGCAATCAGGTATGCTGGGAGCACAGGAATAAATTTTAAAATTGTTTATTTTATGCTTGCCGCATTATAAAAATCTTGGGTGCAATTTAACAAACCACGTTGATAAACCACATACTGGAAGAGAATCAACTCTACGCGAAAAATCATGAATGTTTTGATTATAGGGGGTGGCGCTCGCGAACATGCTCTCTGTTGGGCTGCTGCACAGAGTAACAGGGCGACAGCAGTATTTGTCGCGCCGGGGAATGGAGGAACCGAACTGATGGGTGGCAAAGTTCACAATGTGCCGCTGCAAGCGACAGCGATAGATGATCTGCTTGAGTTTGCCCGTCAGAATGCTGTTGAGCTGACGATTGTGGGCTCCGAGCAGCCGCTTGAACTTGGTATTGTGGATCTGTTCCGCAGCGCAGGTAAAAAAATAGTTGGCCCCACCCAGGCGGCTGCTCGTCTTGAGTCAAGCAAGGTCTTTTCCAAAGAGTTCATGGGGCGCCATGGAATTCCGACGGCTGGTTACCATGTTTTTCGGGATGCGACTTCCGATCTCTCTCGGGCAGCCGCAGACCTCATATCCGCAGGTGATCAAGGCAAGCGGTTTATGTGCGGGGAAAGGGGTTTTCATAGCACTCAACAAGGGGGAGGCACTGAGGGCAGTCAAGGATATCTTTGAAGATCGTATTTTTGGCGATGCTGGAGATGAGGTGGTCATTGAGGATTTTCTTCAGGGTCAGGAGGCGAGTGTTTTTGTGCTGACCGATGGCAGAAAGTACCGCCTTTTTTTGCCTGCCCAGGATCACAAGAGGATTGGCGATGGCGATACGGGCAAAAATACGGGTGGTATGGGAGCTTATGCTCCGGCCTCTCTGGTGACTCCTGAGGTGATGCGGAGGGTAGAGGAGCGGATTATCCAGCCTACCTTGAAGGGGATGGCCGAAGAGGGTTGTCCCTATACCGGTTTTCTCTATGTCGGTTTGATGATCGATAACGGAGAGCCCTCAGTTGTTGAATACAATGCGCGGCTTGGTGATCCCGAGACACAGGTGGTGCTTCCTCTTCTGAAAAGCGACTTTATTGCAGCTCTTCAGGCAAGCGTTGACGGAACGCTGGAAGAGGTTCCCTTTGAGATGCATGAGAAGTCGGCTGCAACGGTTGTGATTGCTTCGGCTGGTTATCCTGATCGCTATGTCACTGGCAAGCCGATTACCATCTCTCGGGATGTTGCTGCAATGGAAGAGTGTTATCTGTTTCATGCGGGAACGGCCATCAAGGATGGACTGCCTGTGACTGCTGGTGGAAGAGTTTTTTCGGTAACAGCGCTTGGCGATACTCTTGGGGAGAGCATTGATCGTGCTTATCGTGTTGTTGAAAAGGTCGGCTTTGACGGAGCATATTATCGTACAGACATAGGAGCAAAGGGGCTGTAATATGAGACTACCCAGACGTAAATTCGAGATTATTCAGGAACAGGCGTTCCATGAGTTGCCTTATGAGTGCTGCGGGCTGCTTGTCGGAACGCAGGAGAGTGATCATCGAGGAAATATTGAGAATATTGTTTATGAAATTGCGCCTTGCAAAAACTGTCTCTATTTCGGCAGGGAGCAGGGGTTTGAGATTGCACATCAGGAGTATCTTGATGTAAAGCGGGAAGCAGCAAAGCATGGATATCGCATTCTTGGATCCTACCATTCCCATATCAACACTCCGGCAATTCCCTCCCTGCATGATGTTGATTTTGCTCATTCAGGCCATACCTTGCTGATCATTTCGCTGATGAACGGGCAACCGAAAGAGGTAACGGCCTGGCTTCGACGTCATTCGGGGGGATTTCACCAGGAGCAGATCCGTGTTGTAGAGTAGCTTGCCGAGAGTGAAGTGGCGCAAAACTCTTTGACTTATTTTGTACATTACCCTTTTTTAAAGCTCACCAAGTATTAAACCCGGAAAAAACGTGCCGAAACGGGAAGATATCAAGTCGATTTTAGTGATTGGAGCAGGTCCTATCGTTATCGGTCAGGCCTGTGAATTTGATTACTCCGGCACCCAGGCGTGCCGTGCACTGAAGGAGGATGGTTACCGCGTGGTGCTGGTGAACAGCAATCCTGCAACCATCATGACCGATATAGAGTTTGCCGATGCAACCTATATTGAGCCAATTACTCCGGAGTATGTTCAGAAAATTATCGAACGGGAAAAACCTGATGCACTGTTGCCCACCATGGGTGGTCAGACTGCCCTCAATATCGCAGTCGCTCTTGCCGAGTCGGGCATTCTTGAGCGCAATGGTGTCGAGCTGATCGGCGCAAAACTTCGGGCCATCAGAAAAGCTGAAAATCGTGAGTTTTTCAGCGATGCGATGAAGAAAATCGGTCTTGATATGGCCAAAGGTTTTTTTGTCCGCAATGAAAAAGAGGCGAAAGAGGCGCTGGAAGAGATTGGTCTGCCGATTGTGATTCGCCCCTCCTTTACGCTGGGTGGCACGGGAGGTGGTTTTGCCCAGACCAAAGCCGACTACTATGAAGCGGTTCGGAGAGGGCTTACAGAGAGCCCCATCAGTGAAGTACTTGTTGAGGAGTGTCTGATTGGCTGGAAGGAGTATGAACTTGAGGTTATCCGTGATCTGGCTGATAACGTCATTATTGTCTGCTCTATTGAAAATGTTGATCCCATGGGGGTACATACTGGCGACAGTATTACTGTGGCTCCTGCCCAGACGCTCACTGACCGCCAGTATCAGGAGCTTCGGGATGCTTCGATCAGAATTATTCGTGAAATCGGGGTTGAGACCGGTGGCAGCAATATCCAGTTTGCCATCAATCCGGTTGATGGTCGTATTGTGGTGATTGAGATGAATCCCCGTGTATCGCGCAGTTCAGCGCTTGCTTCAAAGGCAACCGGTTTTCCGATTGCCAAGGTGGCGGCAAAGCTTGCTGTTGGCTACCGGCTTGATGAGATTCTCAATGACATTACAAAAACCACTCCGGCCAGTTTTGAGCCCACAATAGACTATTGTGTTGTCAAGATTCCTCGTTGGGATTTCGAGAAGTTCAAAAATGTTGATGCCCGTCTTGGCGTTCAGATGAAATCGGTTGGCGAGGTGATGGCCTTTGGTCGCAACTTCAGGGAGGCGTTGCAAAAGTCGCTTCGTGGCCTTGAGATAGGGCGCGCAGGGTTAGGTTCTGACGGCAAGGATATTATGAATGTGCTTGATATGACCCAGCAGCAGAAAAAGTTTGCCAAAGAGGATATTCTCGAAAAAATCAAAATACCGAAAGCTGACCGAATCTTTTATCTCCGTTATGCCTTCCAGGCAGGAGCAACCATTGATGAGGTGCATCAGTCAACCGGCATTGATCCCTGGTTTCTTGACAATATCCTCCAGATTGTTGAGCTTGAAGATGAGCTTCGTGAACTTGCTGCTGCCGACTGACCTGCCATGAGCTATCTCGACAGGATTTTGGTGGAGAAAAAGCGTGAAGTCGCGGAGCTCAAGAGGGCGAAGCCAGCGCAGCGTTATCGGGAGTTGCAGGGCTCTCTGGGGGCCACCCGTGATTTCAGGCGAACTCTCTTACGACAAGGGGGAGGGTTGCGCCTTATTGCCGAGATTAAAAAAGCATCTCCCTCGCGAGGTCTGATTGTCAAGGATTTCGCTCCTCTTGCCATGGCAAAAAGCTATGCCGAGCTTGGCGCTTCAGCTTTTTCTGTGCTAACGGATCGCCTCTTTTTTCAGGGCTCCATCGACTCTCTGCAACAGGTGAGCCGATCATTTTCTCTCCCTGTTTTGCGCAAGGAGTTTATTATTGATGAGTCCCAGATATTTGAGTCGCGCCTGATTGGTGCTGATGCCATTCTGCTGATAGTGGCGGCACTTGAGTCCGTGCAACTCGGGGATTACCTGCAGGTGGCAGCCGATCTTCACCTGGATGTGCTGGTGGAGGTGCATGACAGGCGGGAGCTTGAGATTGCCATTGAACAAGGAGCCTCAATGATCGGGGTCAACAACCGGAATTTAAAGGATTTCTCGGTCGACCTTCATGCTTCGGCTGCGCTTCGTCCACTGATCCCCGAGGGGGTGGTTGCCGTGGCAGAAAGCGGCATGAAAACTGCCGCAGATATTGCCCTTATCGAGCAGGCATCCTATGATGCCGTGCTGATAGGGGAGGGGCTGCATACCAGCCCCGAGCTTCGCGCAATTACCTGGTCATAGCTCTGATTTTTGCAGCAGTGCGTGCAGGGTCAACAGATTTGAAGAATGCGGTGCCAGCAATCAGTGCATCGGCTCCTGCCGTTACCACATCCTGCGCATTTTCTTCGGTTATACCACCGTCAACGGCGATGACCATTGCCGGATTTACCTTCAAACGCATCTCATGAAGCTGCGCGATTTTTCCAATTGCAGAGGGGATGAACTTCTGCCCCCCGAAACCGGGGTTGACCGACATCAGCAAAACGAGATCAAGATCCGGCAGAACGGATTCGAGCGTTGAGACTGGTGTGCCAGGATTGATTGAGACTCCAGCTTTAGCGCCGAGGCTCTTGATGAACTGAATGGTGCGGTGCAGGTGTGGACAGGCCTCCTGATGGACCGTTATCTGGTGTGAACCTGCCTTGACAAAATCCTCGATGTAACGGTCGGGATCGGCAATCATCAGATGAGTGTCGATAATCATCGGTGTACATGCTGCAATTGCCTGAACGATGAATGGCCCGAAGGTGATGTTGGGGACGAAATTTCCATCCATGATATCGCAGTGCATCCAGTCTGCGCCTGCTGATGTGGCAATCTCGATGGAGTTGGAGAGTCTGGTGAAGTCACCCGAAAGAATGGATGGAGCAAGAAGCGTGGATGGTGTGGGCATGGTGGTGCGTCCTTGATGGTGAAAAAAAGTAACCGGGGCAAATAATTAAAAAGCTTCGCCAATTCCAAAATTGAAGGTGCAGTTGCTCAAGTTCAGTTTTGAAAGACGCCAGGGCACTGTCTCAGCGGGGTCATGCAGTTTATAGGCAAAATCAAAACGGAATGGGCCAATTGGAGAGCCTACCCGCAGCCCAACCCCGGAGTCCATCGCAAAGTCTTTTCTCAGAGAATTATAGGTGAGCGAGTAGGGGCCCGTTCTGTCCCAGATATTTCCGATGTCGGTAAAAAAGGCAATTCCGGAAGACTGATTAAAAAGTTTAAACAATTTCAGACGGTATTCAAGATTGAGCTCAAGCTTGATATCAGCGCCAAAATTTGAGGCAGCCTTACTTTTGCTGTTGCCTGGTCCGAGAGTGTTGTAGAGCCATCCCCGCATGGAGTTTGAACCACCTGCATAGAAACGGCGCTCTTCAGGTGTCGACTCGGCTTTTCCATAGGGCATCATCCACCCGATACGTCCCCTGGCGGCAAGCTGGCCTTGCGGCGAAATGTTTTTTGAAACACCTAAAGCGGTTTCAACCTTCATATACTGTGAATAGGTTATCCCCAAAACCTGCGGATCTTTATCCGTAAATCCAGAATACTGCCGGGTATCAATGTATGTGTCTATGAGCCAGGCAAGACTTCCTGACTCTTCAAGAAGCAGGTCAAGTTTCCATATTGTCTTTTCGGGCATGACACTTGCTCGATTGGTCGAGTTTAAACGAAGCCTGAAGCTCTGGTTCACATGGGTACTCATCAGACTGTCAATTGCTGTATTGACTGCTGGTTCGTTGTCGGGATTAATTCTGATATTACTGGCAAGATCTTTCTTGAAAAGTTGTTTGAACCCGCCAAGAGAGTCTTTATTAACCCATTCGACCTCAAAAAAATCAAAATTCAGGCGAGATGATGGATTCAGGCGGGCGTTATAGGTTGCACGGACCAGACCGGTTTTACTCGACAGAAGCACAGGCTGTCTGGTTGCAGAGTATTCTACAGTTGTTGAATAAAAGCTTCCTGTTTTTTTGAGAACAGGCATGACAAGGCTGCTTTTCAGACTGAATTCGTAAGGAATAACCTTCGTGTATTGGCTCGCGTCGAGATTTGCCAGTACTCTGTTGTCGGAACTGCCCTGTGTGCCGTATTCGGTAGAGGTACGGAACTGTTCTCCGCCGCCAAAAAGGTTCTTGTTTTCATAAGCAAGAGAGGTGCCAAAGAAGAGAGGTCCATACCGGTTATCCATCAGTATCTTTGGCTCAATCTGGTGCTTTGGCGCGGTTTCAAGACGAACAGTGGTGTAAAGTTCACCCGCACGCACCGAATCAGGAGTGATATTGATTGACGAAAAGATATTTGTGGCTCCTAAATTCTGGAGGGTACGTTGTTCAAGACTCTGACGGGTCAACCCCCCCGGTCGGAATTCAATTCCACCCGTGATAAGATCAGCAGACACCTTCTGTTTACCGACAATTAAGCCGTTAATATTGTCATGAGTAAATTTCTGTGTTATGGGGTTGGGCTCACTTTTGCCGGATTCTTGTGCGACAGCGTGGATTGCTCCGTATTTCAGCCGTTGCGGCAAATTGAGTCTGAAGAGGAGTCCGGCCCGGTTTCCTGTGGTATCTACTTTGATGCGGATACTGTCTTCATGAAAAAAAGGATAACCATACTCCTTGAAAAAGGATACCGTTCTGTCACGCTCGTCAATCAGCCGTTCAACAGAAAAGATATCATGGAGTTTCAGCCGTTGTTGGCTGAGATACTCCTTTTTAAGCTCATCAGAAAGTCGTTCAAGTCCGTTAAATTTGATCGAGTCTATTCTCGATGGTTCATGTTCAAGAACAAGAATGTTCAGTTCCAGCTTTTTACCCTTACTTCTGTGGGCAATGGTGTAATCGACATCAGCGTGGAAATAGCCCTTGTAGGAATAAAGCTTTTTGATCAGGAAGATGTCTTTGGCAAACTCGACAGGATTGAATGGCTTGTGTACCCCTCCAAACAGGCCAAGCCCAAGGAACGATCGGCTTTTGGTGGTGCCTATAGTCTGCCGAAGCTCCTCAGAGCTGATGGCTTTATTGCCAGTGAATCGAATATCGCTGACGTATGCAAGCTGCTCCGACAGCTCTTTTCTCTCTTCTGCTGTCTGGCTGTGTACCCTCAAAGCACACAAGACAAGAAGGGCGATAAGAATTAATGCTTTTGCCAACCATGAATCCCGTTTTGTCGTGCGTTCTCTCGTACTATGTTAATTGCTCTTCATCATCATACCCAAACTCCTCGTCAGTGGGGTAGTCAGGCCATATTTCATCAAGACTTTCATACATATCATCGCTTTCAGGAAGATCATACAGGTTCTCAATCACCTGTTGGGGCGCACCTGTCCTGCTTGCATAATTAATCAACTCATCTTTTGTTACAGGCCATGGAGCATCGGCTATATGACGGGCAAGATCTAAATTCCAGTACATACTTCTCTTGATTGAATTATTCGGGTTAGGAGTGATTATCTCTCAGTTCAAGTGAACTTTTTTGTGTTGTTATGAATTTATCAGGGTTTATATCATTAAAAAAATATGCAGTCGGATTGACTTTGACATTATCTTTTTGTACTTCGTAGTGCAGATGGGGTGCTGTTGATATGCCGGTATTGCCCGAGAGCGCAATAATGTCGCCTCGACAGACCTTCTTGCCCTGTTGTACCAGCAATTTTGAGAGATGTGCATAAATGGTTTTATATCCGTATCCGTGATTGATCGCGATGGTTTGTCCGTACCCCTTGTCATAGCCTGAATAAACGACAATGCCATCACCTGTTGTCTGGACTTTTGTCCCTTCAGATGCAGCCATATCAATACCCTGGTGAAAAAGAGAGAGGTTATAGAGCGGGTGTACTCTTAAACCGAATGTGCTGGTAATAGAGCCATTCACAGGTTTGATGTTTGGAACACTTGAAACAAAGGAGGTTGGATCCGGGTTGTCTGCAAACTCCCCTGTTTCAAGGCCGTTGGCGTTCTGCCGCTCTATCTGCATGACCATCTGCTCAATCATCTGTTCTGCATTGGCAAGAAAACCCTCTGCTCTTTTGGTCTGGTCTGGCTTTATTTTCCCGTTCTCTCCGGCTTTTTTTTCTGTAGCGAAAAGAGCTGTTGGAGTAAATACGGCAAACGACAGAAAAATTGTTACTGCCGAAAAAAGAAAAAAAAGTACTTCCCGCAGATGGCTGTAACCAGAGTCAACTGCTTTTTTGCGGTATTCAGACGGCATTGCAAGCCGGGATGTCGAAGTCATGCGGTATTTATGGTGTGTCTGAGCAAGGAATTTCTGTTTGAAATTATTGGGCAAATATAAAAAAACTTTTTTTTATAAGTCAATGATTAATGGGCCTCCAGCCAGTTTTTTCCAATTCCTGTATCGACCTCGACGGGTACGTTTTTAAGTCCACAAGTTATTGCGGCATCAATCATTGCCTGTTCAACAAGGGCAGAAAGCGACTCTTTTTCTGTCGTGGTGGTTTCAAAGATCAGTTCGTCATGAACTTGCAGAAGCATCACAGAGTGCATCTGTTTTTCGCGCATCCGTGTGCTGCAGAGAATCATGGCGCATTTTATGATGTCAGCGGCTGTTCCCTGAATCGGGGTATTCATCGCTGCCCGTTCTGCGGCTTTCTGCACATTTGTATTGCGACTGTTGAGGTCCGCGATGTAACGACGCCTTCCGAGAAGAGTGGTGACATAGCCGATTTTTTTTCCTCTTTCGATAATGTTCTGCAAAGAGTCGAAGAGACACGGATATTTTGCTTTATAGGTGTCGATGATGACTTTGGCCTCCTTCTGGGAAATATTGAGCCGTCGTGCCAGGCCAAAAGGCATGATCCCATAGAGAACTCCGAAGTTTACCTCTTTGGCTTTGCGGCGCATATCGCCGGTAATCTCATGCAAACCAAAAATTACCCTGGCCGTTGCGGTGTGGATATCTTCACGGTTGTGAAATGCTTCAAGAAGTTGGGGGTCTCCCGAAATTTCCGCAGCAATCCGGAGTTCAATCTGTGAGTAGTCAGCCGACAGCAACCAGTTTTCGGGGGTTGATGGAACAAAAGCGCGGCGGATCTCCCTGCCAAGAGGGCTCCGAACAGGAATGTTCTGAAGATTTGGATTCGAGGATGACAAGCGCCCTGTAGCGGTAACACACTGATTGAAGGAGGTGTGCACTCTTCCTGTTGAAGGATTTACTATTTTTGGCAGTGCATCAATATAGGTGCCCTTGAGTTTCTGGAGGCTTCGGTACTCCAGGAGGTCACGTGCAACAGGATGCGCTGTGGCAAGCTCTTCGAGCACCTCGACATTGGTTGAAAAGCCGGTTTTTATTGTTTTTCGTGCAGGGAGCCCAAGGACGTTAAACAGAATGTGCGAAAGCTGTTTCGGAGAGTCGATGTTGAAAGGGGCACCAGCAGTACGGTAGATCTTTTCAGTGAGCAGCTCAAGCTCTTTTTCTGCGGTAACAGAGGCTTGTGCGAGATGTGCTGAATCGATGCTTATGCCTGCGTATTCCATGCTCGCCAGAACAGAGACCAGGGGAAACTCTATCTTTTCACAGAGCCAGAGCAGCTCTTTTTTTTCAGCAAGTTTTTTACGGAACAGGTTTTCAAGCTGAAGGGCAAGATCGGCATCCTGACAGGCATAGTCAGAGAGTTTTGCCGGTTCAACGTCAAAAATATTCACTTTTGCTTTTCCTGTGCCGACCAGTTCATCAAAGGTTGTTGTCTGGTAGCCGAGATAGCGAGCCGCCAGATCATCAAGATTATGTGTCTCTTCAGGGTTGATCACATAACTGGCAAGCATGGTGTCAAATCCGACGGGCGAGAGTTCGATGCCATACTTTTTCAGAACAAGAGTGTCGTATTTGAGATTTTGGCCTATTTTCAGCACCAATGGATCTTCAAGCAGGGGCTTGAGGAGTTTTAACACCACCTTCCGATCAAGCGCGCTATGAGAAAATGAGATAAAGTGTGCTTTTTTCATTGCAACTGACAGAGAGATACCTGCCAGTTCAGCTTCAAAGGTATTGAGACTGGTTGTCTCCGTATCAACGGCCAGGCGTGCAGTGCCTTGCAGTGATGCCATCAAATGGTGCAATTTTTCTGTTGTATCAATCAGCTCATAGTCTCCCTCACCCCTCGGTGAGCGAAGCACAGGCTGTGCTTCAGGGGGAGTCTCAAGATCTGTTTCATGCGGAGCCTCATCGCCACTGGGATTCTGCAAAAAAGCCTCAAAAATGGTTGGTATTCGTGATGCAATGGATTTAAAGCCAAGTTTTTGCAGTAGTGGCACCAGTTTTGTCCGATCCGGGAATCCGCACGCAAGATCATGCAGTGTCAAGTCAATCTGCAGGTCAGTGCGTATGGTGACCAGTTGCGTGATCAGCTCCAGAGTGGGACGAAATTCTTCAAGACTCTGCCGGGTTTTGGGAGAGATATGGTCAAGATTCTTGTAGATATTTTCCAGCGACCGGTATTTTTCGAGCAAGGTTGTGGCTGTTTTCGGACCGATTCCTTTTGCCCCGGGAATATTGTCTGAGGTATCCCCGGTCAGAGTCAAAAACTGGGTGAAAAGCTCAGGAGGAACTCCAAAATGTTCCTTAATTTCTTTAGAGCCGAGAAGCTCCAGTTCATTCTGGTTTTTGCCGGGCTTGAGAATATGTACACCCTCGTGAACAAGCTGGGCGAGATCCTTGTCAGGGGTAACTATGTACACCTGGCAGCTCTTTTCAAACTTTTTTGCTGCTGTGCCGATAAGGTCATCAGCCTCGTATCCCGGGGTTTTGATAAGCGGAATATTGAAGGCATCAAGAATTTCGAAGATAGCATCAAGCTGCACAATAAGCTCTTCAGGTGGCGCAGCCCTGTTGGCTTTATAGGTCGGGAGAAGCGCGTGCCGAAAGGTTTTTTCCTTGCTGTCAAAGACCGCTGCGAGATAGTGTGGCTTATACGTTTCAAAAATTTTTAATAACGCGGTTACAAAACCATAGACCGCGCCGGTTGGCATTCCCTCATTACTCGTCATTCCGGCCCGTTGCAGGGCAAAAAAAGCACGGTAGACCATTGCCATCCCGTCGATAAGAAAAAGGGCTGGTTTTTCACGGATGGGCGCCGGTTTTTCTGTTTTGCTCTCCTGGCTGTCAGGCGGAAAGAAGTCGAGTTGACGATTGTTCATGCTTCCACTACCCCGTAGCTTCCAAGAACATTCACCATGGTGGCAAATTCCCTGAGATGGTCGAGTGCGTTGAGGATATTCGGGTTCTCCCGATGGCCAATAAAATCCACATAAAAGAGGTACTCAAAGGCCTTTTTTCTGAATGGTCTCGACTCGATTTTTGTCAGGTCGATCTTGCGCATGGCAAAGGTGGCCAGAGCGTTAAAAAGGGAGCCTTGTTCGTTGGGAAGCGCAAAAGCGATTGATGTTTTGTATTGTGATGTATCAAGTGCGGTTGCATTTTCCAGCAGCTTCAGGGACGGGTGGTTTTCATTATGCGTTATACAGAAAAAGCGGGTGATGTTCCACTCTTCATCAGCCAGATTTTCTTTCATGATTTCCAGCCCATAAAGTTTCCCGGCCCTTTTTGAGGCAATGGCAAGTTTCGTCAAATCTTTTTCGGCAGCAATCATTTTAGCACTGCCGGCAGTATCATAGGCAGCTTCAGCTTTGAGTCCCTTGTGTGTCGCAAAAAAATTTCTGCATTGAGCCAACGCCTGGGGATGGGAGAGTACCTTCACAGCGTTCTCTACAGAAGCACCCTGGAGACCAAGCAGGCAGTGTTCAACTTTCACAAATGTTTCTGCTGCTATTGTTACCGGATGCTGGAGCAGAAGGTCATAGTTCTGGTGAATGCTGCCGCCGAGTGAATTTTCTATCGGGATAACAGCATAATCGACTCTGCGCTGCTCAACAGCGGAAAAGACCTCTTCAAATGATTCGCATGGAACTGGAACTCCAATCCGGAGCGCTGCGATTTCACTATATGCTCCAGGTTCTCCCTGGTAGGCAATCATCAAGTTTGTCATTGTTTTTTCTTGTTGTTAACTTGCGGAAACGGGCCGCGTTTTGGTTTTATTTAAAGAAAATAAATCTATTATCATAGGCGGGATTATCGGAGGATTAACAAATCAGCAGTTTTTTATCATGTCAGGACATAGTAAATGGGCAACAATTAAAAGGAAAAAGGCAGCGACTGATCAGAAACGGGGCAGCTTGTTTACCAAGCTGGTCAAAGAGATTACCATTGCAGCTAAAATGGGCGGAGGTGATCCGGCAGGCAATCCACGTCTCCGGCTTGCCATCGACACGGCAAGAGATAACTCCATGCCAATGGATAACATTCAGCGCGCCATCAAAAAAGGCACTGGAGAGCTTGAGGGGGTTATATGGGATGAGATTACCTACGAAGGGTATGGCCCGGCTGGAATTGCGCTGATTATTGAAACAGCCACTGATAATCGCAACCGCACAGTGGCTGATCTCCGTCATATTATGAGCCGCAATAATGGTTCGCTTGGTGAAAGTGGCAGTGTCAGTTGGATGTTCCAGCGCAAGGGCACTCTGGAGGTGCTGAAGTCAGCCGCGAGTGAGGATCTGCTGATGGAGAGATTGCTTGATGCCGGTCTTGAAGACCTCAGCGGGGAGAGTGACGACTATTTTACCGTTACTACCGATATCAGGGAGCTTGAAACTGCAAAGCAGGCGCTTGACGCAGCAGGAATTGCCTGGGAGAATGCCAAAATTGACCTTGTATCCGAGAATTATATTGAGCTGGAGGCGGAGGATGCACGGAAAGTGATCAAACTGATCGATGCTCTTGAGAGTAATGATGATGTGCAGGCGGTCTACAGTAATATGGAGATAAGTGAGAGCGCAATGGAGAGTTTAAACGAGTAAACGATGGTTGTTCTCGGGATTGATCCCGGTAGTCTTAACACCGGTTATGGCATCATTCGTCATGACTCCAGTGGTTTTTCTCTGCTTGTCTGTGGGGTGATCCGGCTTCACTCCAGTAAAAGTCATCCTGAACGCATAGGTCAGATATGCAGGGAACTCGAAGAGGTGATTGTTGCTTTCCAGCCGGAACGACTGGCTCTTGAAACCGCTTTTCTCAGCAGGAATGTGCAGTCAGCCCTGAAGCTTGGTCAGGTACGTGGTGCGGTTATAGCTCTTGCGATGAGTCGTCATCTTGCTCTGCATGAGTATGCGCCTCGTGAGGTCAAATCGGCAATCACCGGCAGAGGAGCGGCAAGCAAGGAGCAGGTTGCTTTTATGGTGGCGCGTATACTTGGTATTACTGAGCCTCCCAACTCTTATGATGTTACTGATGCGCTCGGCATAGCGCTGTGTGATCTGCTTCGGGGAGAGAGTCGTGCCCAGGGTTCGCCTTCCGTGAAGAGAGGGAAGAGGGGGGGAAGCTGGTCGCAGTTCGTCACTGCATCGCCCGGGATGGTTATCCGTTAGTTTCTCGAGCGAGTCAGGAAGTTTTGTATCTTGCGAAGAGCTGATATGACACAATAAACTAAATGCATCACTGTGGAAGGTCGTATCTTTAATCTGCCGAATTCTCTCAGTTTTCTGAGAATACTCTTGATTCCCTGGTTTCTCTACTCCTATCATGATGGTCATCTCAAGATTGCGATTGCCATCATGATAGTTGCTGTGCTTAGCGACTGGTTTGACGGGCGAGTGGCCCGATGGACCAATGAGGTCTCTGAAATGGGGAAAATTATTGACCCTCTTGCTGACAAACTCTGTCTTGCAAGTGTAGCCATCTATTTTCTTGTGGTTGGCCAGCTTCCCTTATGGTTTGTGCTTTTTGTGGTTTTCAGAGACATCCTGATTTTTATTGGCGCAGTCTATGTAAAATTCCGCCATTCTGTTGTAACGACCTCTCTCTGGCCGGGGAAGTGGGCAGTGGGATTTGTCTCCATGCTGTTTATTGTTATGGTCTGGCCCCATCCTTTTTTTAAACTCTATCCTCTCAAGGAGCTTTTTTTATACCTTTCTACCGCAGCACTTGTCTACTCCTTTTCACAGTACTGTATTAGATTTTACAGAATTCACAAGGGATTGGATTACTGAGTGCCAGCGGTTAATCATTTCTCCTCAACACAAAGAGCACTTCCGCGAAGTATCGTGCCAGTCAAAATGATGTGTTATGATATTGACAACTTTACAAAGAAAAGACCTTTATCGTCAACGGGTATCTCTAAGTCTTTTATTGAGTGATGCTTATCGTGTTTATTGGGTGATGGCCTGTTATGGTGAGAGTGTTGATAACTTGTTGGCAAGATGTTGCTGGTCGTTTAAGAAGCGCCCGATCCATTTGCTGAGCGGGCCGCTTCTTAAGGGCAGTTACTTGTTCTTTGGTACCACAGTGGCCATCAGAGAGGCTTCACAGGCAAGTTCACCCCGAACGTATGCTTTTGCATCAAACTGACAGACGTTTCTGCGTCGGTTTGTCACAACAGCTTCAATGACAAGAGTATCACCCGGAAGAACCGGTTTGCGGAAGCGGGCTTTGTCAATACCCATAAAGTAGACCACACTTTCCTGAATATTATCATTCCCATTAAGCATCATGATGCCACCAGTTTGTGCCATAGCTTCAAGGATGAGGACTCCAGGCATGATAGGGTTTCCGGGAAAATGGCCCTGAAAGAAAGGTTCGTTGATGGTGACGTTTTTGATGGAGACAATTCTTTCGTCCAGTTTGAACTCCACAATTTTATCGATCAACAGAAAAGGGTAGCGGTGTGGAAGTATTTTTTGAATAGCGTTGATATCAAAAATCACCCCCGCTTTTTTTTCATGCTGGTACTGCCGGGCAAGCTTGTTGCGATCGGCATATTTTTTCAGTTGCCGTACAAATTCAACATTAGAGGCGTGGCCCGGTCGGGCGGCAAGCACCTGTGCCTGCAACGGCATACCAAGCAGAGCAATGTCGCCGAGCAGGTCGAGGAGCTTGTGACGTGCAGGTTCGTTGGTAAAGCGAAGTTCGCGATTGTTGAGAATGCCATTTTCGCCAAGAAAAAGATTCTCTTTGCCCAGTGTTTTTCCCAGCGCATCAAGCTCTTCATCTTGCATTGCCTTGTCGATAATGACAAGAGCGTTGTCGATATCCCCCCCCTTGATAATGCCCTGATTTGCAAGTCCTTCAACTTCACTGAGAAAACAGAAGGTCCGTGAAGAGGAGAACTCGCTGACAAACTCCTTGTCCAGATCAAAAAGACCCGAGTGCTGTGAGCCGAGAGCAGGATTTTTGTAATCCACCATCACCGTGACCCTGAAGCTGTCGAGTGGCAAAGCTACAATATCAACGCTTTTTGCTGCATCATGGTATTCAATGGTCTCATCAATGACCAGGTAGTTTTTTGGTTCATCCTGCTCCTGGAAGCCAGCCTCAAGAAGCGCTTTGGCAAAGGGGTGAGAGCTTCCATCCATGACCGGAGGCTCCGGGCCACTCAGCTCGATTCGGCAGTTATCAATCTGGAGCCCGTAAAGGGCTGCAAGCACATGCTCGGTGGTATGTACTTTGACACCGTTCAGTGCAATGGTGGTTCCCCGCAGGACATCAACGACATTGTCGATCAGCGCCGGTATTTCAGGGCTGTTTTCGATATCGGTGCGGACAAAACGGTAGCCGTAATTGATCGGGGCAGGTTTAAACGTAATGGTACATTTTTCGCCGGTGTGAAGTCCCGTGCCACAGAGAGAGAGCTCTTTTTGAAGAGAGCGTTGATGAATGAGCATAGTGTAATCGTTGCTCCTGGCCGGGTTGTCGGGCAGGAAATGAAACGCAAATTGTAATACCGGAAAAAATGCAGGTGGTCAAGATACAAAAGAAGAGGTTCCTGTTCAAATCAGGAGCCGGAGTGGCGCGCCATCAGCAGTTCTGTCTTGAAATGTTTCAGCGTTTTCTCAAGCAGCAGAGGATGGGTCACAACACTGCCAGCAAGAATGCTTCCTCCCCTGAAAATATCACTGTTTCCTGAAAAATCGGTAACTATTCCCCCCGCTTCACGCACCAGCAAGACACCCGCAGCAAAATCCCAGGGAGAAAGTTTAAACTCCCAGAAACCATCAAAGCGCCCGCAGGCCGTGTAGGCGAGGTCAATGGCCGCTGATCCTGCGCGTCGGATGCCGGCAGAATCGTAGATGACATCACGTAACATATTGAGGGTGGAGTCGAGGTAGTGGTACTGGCTGAAGGGAAGGCCGGTTGCCATGAGAAAACTCTCTTTGTCTTTCCGGCTTGATATGGCAATTTTTTTCCCGTTCAGGTAAGCTCCCTCTCCAGCTTCAGCCGTAAACAGTTCGTCAAGTACCGGCTGATAGACAACAGCGGTGAGCAGTTTGTGATTGCTGTCTCGCAGTGCTATGCTTATAGAAAAAACTGGAAAGGAGTGAATGAAGTTCAGAGTGCCATCAAGAGGGTCAACAATCCATGTTCGACCCGACGAACCGTTCATGACGGTGCCCTCCTCGCAGAGCATGCTGTCGTCCGGAAAGCTTTCGGCAATACATGCGCTAATGGCGGCCTCACAAGCCTTGTCAACAACCGTGACAAAATCCTTGAACTGCTTGAGCTGGATTTCGGGATGAGAAAGTTCGCCAAATTTTTCGAGAGTAATCGCTCCGGCAGCCTGCGCAGCGTTGATGGCTACTCGCAGCTCATCGCTTCTCTGTGTCATCTATCAGCATCAAAAGTGTTATTTTGTTTTGGGGATTAATATACTATTTCTTTGTTTGAAATATGGGGGCGCGGATTTCAGTTCAAAAGTATTCTCCCATGTCCTGGCGGTACACTCGGCAGAGCAGCCAGGGGAATTAACAGCAGCAGATATCTGTTTCCTGTCGAGTACCAGTAAAAGGCTTTACAATTATTCTTCCAATATTTATGAAACTCAGTATTTCAACGCTTCTGCTCTGTATCGGTTTGTGTTTTGTTTTTGCCTATGCTGGCAGCACCTTTACTCCGGTGCCAGGTTCCGAGTGGTACTACTCTTTGCTGAAGAGGCCTTCGTGGAATCCGCCGGACTGGTTGTTTCCTCCTGTCTGGTCGATACTCTTTCTGCTCATGGGCACCTCGTTGGCTCTGGTTGTGGAGCAATGGGGCGAAAAAAAACAGATACAGGTGGCTCTTGTTGTTTTTGGAGTGCAGCTCCTGCTCAATCTCGGCTGGTCGGCCACCTTTTTCGGGCTTCACTCGCCCGTGATGGCTTTGGTGGTTATAGCTTTTCTGTGGATTGCCATTGTGTTGACGATTGTGCAATTCAGAGCGTTTTCACCCGTTGCGGCTTACCTCCTGATTCCTTATCTCTTGTGGGTGAGTTTTGCCGCGTATCTTAATTTTATTATCTGGCAGCTTAACTGGGTCAGTTGATATTTTGTGATTGGTTGTCACTTCGATACGCGCTTTGCGCTACTCAGTGACCGGCGGTCGGTGGTGCAGAACACAAAAACGAAAAGCGCAGTATCGACTGCGCTTTTCGTTTCAATATAGTAAGTGAAAAGCCGGGGCTCAGTCACTCTCCTGATCACGAAGATTCTCAAGCACGCCGAAATCTTCGAGCGTGGTGATATCTCCCTTGATTTCGTTGCTTGTGGCAAGCTCGCGAAGAAGGCGGCGCATGATTTTGCCGCTGCGTGTTTTTGGCAACCCTTTAGCAGCCCATCTGATTTCATCGGGTTTTGCAATGGGACCAATCTCCTTGGCAACGTGGTTGCGGAGCGCATCACGAAGTGCCATATCGCCGACATACTCATCTTTCAGTGTGACGAAGGCAACAAGAGCATTGCCCTTCAGTTCATCAGGACGGCTGACAACGGCGGCCTCTGCAACAGCCTCATGTGATACCAGAGCACTTTCGACTTCACTGGTGCCGAGACGGTGACCAGAGACGTTGACCACATCATCGACGCGTCCCATGATCCAGATATAACCATCCTCATCCTTGCGAGCACCATCGCCGGTAAAGTACATGTCCTTGAAGTCAGACCAGTAGGTTTTTTCATAGCGCTCGTTGTCGCCATAGATGGTACGAAGCATTGATGGCCATGGCTTTTTGATGACGAGATAGCCACCTTCGTTGGGTTCACATGGGGTGCCATCTTTTCGGACAACGTCAACCATAATGCCAGGAAGCGGTCGAGTGGCAGTACCAGGTTTTGTCGGGGTTGCGCCCGGTAGTGGAGAGACCATGATGCCACCGGTTTCTGTCTGCCACCAGGTATCAACAATAGGACATCTCTCCTGTCCGACAACCTTGTGGTACCACATCCAGACATCAGGATTAATCGGTTCGCCGACGCTTCCGAGCAGGCGGAGTGAATTGAGGTTGTGTTTGGTGACCCACTCGTTTCCGGCGCGGATAAAGGCGCGGATAGCGGTTGGTGCGGTGTAGAGAATGGTGACCTTGTGGCGGTTGATGATATCCCAGAAGCGATCCCACTGGGGATAGTTCGGAGCGCCTTCATACATGAGCATGGTTGCGCCGTTGAGCAGAGGGCCATAAGCCATATAGCTGTGTCCGGTAATCCAGCCTACATCAGCCGTACACCAGTAAATGTCCTCATCCTTGATATCAAAAACGTACTTGAAAGAGCTTGCTGCATGGACCATATATCCGGCGGTCGTATGCAGAATTCCTTTTGGTTTGCCGGTTGAGCCGCTTGTGTAGAGCACAAAGAGCGGATGTTCAGAATCTACCTCAACCGGTTCGCACTCATCGGATGCAAGACCCATGAGATCATGCCACCAATGGTCCATGCCGTCGTGCATGTGAACAGTTTCGCCAGTTGCCTTGAGTACCATAACGTTGCGGACCGAAGGTGTGTTGACAATAGCTTCGTCAACAATGTTTTTCAGGTTGATCGAACCACCACGGCGTCGTGAACCGTCGGCGCAGATGATCATCTTGGCGCGCGAATCATTGACACGCTCCGTAATAGCGTGAGCTGAGAATCCTGCAAAAATAACGTTATGGACAGCTCCGACACGGGCACATGCAAGAACGGAGATAACCAGTTCTGGTACCATACCCATATAAATAGCTACCCTGTCACCCGGCTTGATTCCTGCAATTTTCAGTACATTGGCAAACTTGCAGACCTGGCGATGCAGCTCTCCATAAGTCAAAACTCGCTGGTTTCCCTCTTCTCCTTCCCAGATAATGGCGGCCTTGTTCTTTCTCCAACTTTTTACATGAACGTCAAGAGCATTGTAGCAGATATTGGTTTTGCCACCATTAAACCATTTCGCATAAGGGCTGTTCCACTCCAGTACCGTGTCCCATTTTTTGAACCAGTGGAACTGTTCCGCAATTCCACCCCAATAAGCTTCAGGATCTGCTTCTGCTGCGGCATAAAGTTTCTCATACTCTTCCATTGAAGAGACATGCGAATTTTTCGAAAACTCCGCCGGAGGGGGAAATTTCCGCTTTTCAGACATGACAGAGCTGATCGATACCTCTTGCTGAGTGTTGGATGTTGTTTCGTCTGTAGCTGTAGCCATTGATACCAGATTTTATGTGTTGAGAAAAAAGAAAAGCCCCCCCATCACAGGCATTCGGGAACATGGAAAATAATCAGTTGAAGCTGACATTAAAAGCCCGATGGCAAGTTTCTTTTCTTCAGCTTCAATTTTATTGAAAAAATATTTCCAGTAACTCTGTCCACTCAATACAGCTTCTTCTTTTTATATCATTTTACCGCAAAATTTACAAGTTTATCTGCAACCACGATCTCACGAAGAATTGTTTTGCCGTCAAGAAATTTGAGAGCCGTTTCAACTTTTTTTGCTTCAGCAAGCAGAAACTCTTTCGGACTTTTCGCCGGTGCAGAAAAGGTGCCTCTCAGCTTTCCGTTAATCTGTACGGCTATGGTCAAAACAGTATCCTCAACCAGTACTGGTTCATAAGAGGGGAAAGATATCCTGCTGATTGACGTGGAGTGACCCAGAGCCTCCCACAACTCCTCTGCAATGTGTGGAGCGTAGGGCGCAAGCAGGACGAGCAGTGTTTCAATCGCGGTCCGATTATTGCAACCACTCTTGTGCAGTTCGTTGACAAAGACCATCATCTCAGAGATGGCGGTATTGAATTTGAGACTTTCGGTATCCTCGCCAACTTTTTTGATGGTTTTGTGCATACGTCTCAGCAACTCGTCGGGTATTGAGTCCAGGGAGAGTGCTGCCATTTCACCCTCAAAGGTGGGATAAACCAGTCGCCACACTTTTCCAAGAAAACGGCTGATGCCTTCGATGCCGTTGGTGTTCCATGGTTTTACCTGTTCAAGCGGGCCAAGAAACATTTCGTAGAGTCTGACTGCATCAGCACCATAACGTGTAAGGACATGGTCGGCGGGGATGACATTGCCGCGTGATTTGGACATTTTTTCATTGTCTTCACCAAGAATCATTCCCTGATTAAAGAGTTTCCTGAATGGCTCTTTTGTGCTGACCACGCCAAGGTCAAAGAGCACCTTGTGCCAGAAACGGGCATAGAGCAGGTGGAGCACAGCATGTTCGGCACCACCGATGTAGAGATCGACATTCATCCAGTAGCGCTCCTGCTCGGGGTCGACCAGTTGCCGACTGTTTTCAGGATCGATAAAGCGGAGATAGTACCAGCAACTTCCCGCCCACTGCGGCATGGTGTTGGTCTCTCGTCGGAATGCGCCGTGTTCATCTGTACCGTAGAGCCAGTGCGGAATATTGGCGAGTGGTGATTCACCGGTTGATGATGGATGATAGGCCTCGACCTCCGGCAGCACAAGAGGCAGTGCTCTCTCTGGCCGAAGGATCCCATCTTCATAATGCTTGATGGGAATAGGTTCTCCCCAATAACGCTGGCGGCTGAAGATCCAGTCACGAAGTTTGTAGTTCACCTTTCTTGTGCCGAAACTTTTTGTTTCAAGCCATGCAGCCATCCGATCGAATGCTTCAGCACAAGCAAGTCCGTCAAGCGAAATTTCAGCGTTGGCTGAGTTGATGCAGATGCTGTTTTTATCCTCAAAAACAGCATCCTGAACATCATGGGGGCTTTTGATCACCTCAAGAATTGGCAGGTGGTACTGCTTGGCAAACTCCCAGTCACGGAGGTCGTGGGCTGGCACCGACATGATAGCTCCTGTGCCGTAGCTGATCAGCACAAAGTCGGATATCCAGACCGGCAGTGGCTCGCCTGTTGCGGGGTTGATGGCATAAGAGCCGGTAAAGACACCTGTCTTCTCTTTCTGAAGGCCGGTGCGTTCGAGCTCAGTTTTCAGCTTGGCCTGGCGGATAGAGTTTTTTACCTCAACCAACTGCTGCGCGGTGGCAAGCTTTTCGGCAAGCGGGTGTTCCGGTGAAATGACAAGATAGGTTGCTCCGAAAAGGGTATCTGGCCGTGTTGTATAGACCCTCAGTTTCTTGTTGTGGCATCGCAGCTCAAAATCGATTTCAACTCCTTCCGAGCGGCCAATCCAGTTGCGCTGCATCTGCTTCACATTATCCGGCCACTCAAGCTCGTCGAGATCAGCAAGCAGGCGGTCGGCATAGGCGGTGATTTTCAGCACCCACTGTCGGAGAGGTCGGCGGATAACGGTATAGCCATCAGCTATTTTTTCTTCCACCTCCTCATTTGCCAGCACCGTCTTCAGCTCTTCGCACCAGTTGACATCCACCTCCGACATATAGGCGAGTCCTCTGTCGTAAAGCTTCAGAAAAATCCATTGGGTCCATCTGAAGTATCCTGAGTCGGTCGTGTTGATCTCGCGAGACCAGTCGTAAGAGAAGCCCATTGCCTGCAACGTGCTCTTGAAGCTGCGGATATTCTCTTCCGTGGTGATTTTCGGGTGTGTGCCTGTTTTGATGGCAAACTGCTCTGCGGGAAGTCCAAACGCATCCCAACCCATGGGATGGAGTACATTATAGCCGCAACTGCGTTTGTAGCGCGCCACAATATCCGAAGCGGTGTAGCCTTCGAGATGGCCGACATGGAGCCCGGTGCCACTGGGGTAAGGGAACATGTCGAGTACATAGTATTTCGGCTTGGCGGAATCATCTCCGGTTTTAAAGCTGTTTTCTGCCTGCCATCGGGCCTGCCACTTTGACTCTATTGAGGAAAAATCGTATTTCATGTATTCTTTTTGGGTGAAACGATAGAAGCAATTATGTTATAAGAAACTATAAGCAGTGGCAGTAACATCAGGATCAACAAAAGCTATACAGCAATGTTACAAGTTTTCAATAATCCCTTTTTTGATATCCTCTCCATACTCCGTTAATGGAGCGGGAATTTAAACATAAAGAGGGAAAGTGAGAGAATAGTATTTTCGGGAGGATGAATATTTTTGCTTTTGTGAAATAGTACATTTCCTACCGACTTCTTTTCCCGAAACCCTGCCCCGGTCGCCCATGTCCCCCTGTTTCTTCTGGAGCAATAAATTCATAGACTTTTTCGGCTGTCATCTTATTGGCGACAGCGATTTCAGTCAGAGTCTGCTCTTCGGAAACAACGGTTAACCCCGCTTGTTCCAGCTTTGCTTTCAAGGCGGCAGCGTCACCGCCCAGCCCTGGTTGCTCTGCCAGTTGCGTAAGGTTCATAAGCTCTGCATGTGGAACAGGGGGTTGCTTTTCCTGACGTTCCCAGGAGCCGGAAATTGAATCGCCTAACTTGATCACTGACGAGAAGGGCTGGAGGCCAAAGTAAGTCCCTGTTCCAAACAACAAGGAGAGAGCAATTATGACGAGCAGCTCCCTGGGATTGTTAAGCCCAGCACTGGTTTTGGATTTCAGATAGCAGAGGAAGGCTTTCCAGTTGATAAAAAAGAGGTGGAACAGAGAGAGGATTAAAAAGGAAAAGCCGAAGATGATATGCTGGTGCTGCCATCCCCTTTTTGTTAAACCGATTATTTGCCAGTCAGTCCAGTTGGCGACTCTTCCGTGAGGAGAGATATAGAGGATTACCCCTGAAACCAGCATCATGAAAAGCGCGATGAAAAGGCCGAAGCTGATAAAGACCCGCCAACTGAATGATTTTTTCATGGCTTGGTGATTGCTGGTTTCCATTGACTGGTCGTATGGCACACAGAGCAGTTCGCCTGCGTCTGGCGGTGCAGATTATCATCAGGCTGGTCACGTTTATGACACCTGATACACTGCGATGAAGCATTCAGCCTTCTGTGGTCGAAGCTTGCGTGCTGTTCAGTGGTTTTTGCGGCATTTGCAGCAGAGCTGAACAGCATGGCTATCGTGATAAACAATAATCTCTTCATGGCATCACACCTCTTGATTTTGTATTACCGATTCATTCCTGCGCCTCGCCCCATTCCCTGCCCCATTCCCATATTCGGGTTGTACTGATCCCATACCCATTCAGCTACGGCGCGTAATTCAGCATCCGGCAGCGTGAGGGCAGGCATAAGACCAAATCGGGTAATGGCTTGAGGGTCAATTGCGCTGTTTTTGTTCGGTGATTTCAGGTAAGCAACAATGTGATTCATACCCTCTTTTTTTGTCTGGAACTTCAGATGGTAGCGGTTAGCGAGCGGCATAATTGGCGGGGCAGCTTTTGGCGGGGGCATCACGGAATGGCAGACACTGCAACTTCTGGTAAAAATCTCCTGGCCACTCAATGCTTTAGCTGATACGATTGGCGGTGAAAACCCTGACACCAAACCGGACAGAATACAAACGGACAGAACTCTTTTCATGATTATTCTCCTGTTACTGTTTACCCATCTTATCGACCTGATCAACTCTTTATTGTCAATACATATTCGATTAATAATGCGGTAATATAGTCATATTTGAATCAGAGGTATTGACTTATATACGCATACTGTTTGGTCTTCACCATTTTTAGTGCAAGTTCTCTACTGAATACGACGATTTTTTCAGTAGAACCGTGCGTAACTGTTTTATCTATTTTCTCCAACCATTTACAGGAAAAAAGCAAAAGCTTTTGAGAAGCGAGGTACCTGAAGGCTGAAATCAGGATATTGGGAGTCACGTCATGGGATGACCCCGTTTAGCGTAAAAAAACTGGCTATTCAAAAAAAAATCTCTATACCGGCACAAACAGTTGATCGATAAATAAAAATTCGCGATATTTATACCAATAGGGGGTATGGGTATAAAGCATCCCCATTTACCCATAGAAAGTACGCTCTGTCATTCATATTGATAATGTGGAGCCATGAACCGAAAAATTTCAGATAAAGTGAAAACCTATGAAAAGCTCTCTTGAAGTGAACCCCGCTGCGGCCCTTGCCATGATTCAAAAGGGAGCATTGCTTGTTGATGTACGCGAATCGCGTGAAATTGCCGAAAAGTCATTTGATCTGCCGGATGTTATCCAGATTCCTTTGGGTGAAATGAAAAGCCGGTATCGTGAAATACCTGAAAACCGTCAGGTAATTGTGGCCTGTCGCAGTGGTAGTCGCAGCATGATGGCAACCAGCTTTCTTGCGGGGAAGGGATACAGCAAAGCAATGAATATGCAGAACGGAATAATGGGATGGGAAAGGGAGGGGCTGCCACTCAAAACACAACCGAAACAAGCAGGAGGAGGATGGCTGCAACAGATATTTGGGTGAAAATGAGAATAAATGCACATTCACGTGTATAGAGAAAGATGTGCAAAGCAACGCTTAACGCTACTCCATGTTGCTTTGCACATGCTTTAAGGATCCCCCCTTACCGGTTGTCAGGAGTGTCCGCCAACGACAACCCTCATAATCTTGACATTTAACACAACAAATCGAACAAGCTGCCACAGCAGGTTTTTCCGCCAATAGAGTATCCCTTTTGATGGTACCGGCGGATAAGCTTCATCGTAATATGCTTTAACTTTATTGGTGCCCATAGTATTTCATGTTTGATGTTATCATTATACAACAGTTATTCAGGAATTAACCACCAGAATGGATAACCCTTTGCTTTATGGAAAAAGAGATAGTGCAGGATTACTTTCAACCAGTGCCCTGCCAGACCAGCCTCTCCGAGAGAGTAGTTCATATCGCGACCCCATTCAGGATATTTGTCCCAGTCAGGAACAACAGGAAAGAGGGTCATTGATGCGCCGAGTCCATCCAATGAACCAAAACCCGCTGATACAACACATGCGGCGCCCATTCTGCTCATTGAGGCTTTATGGCGATGCTCTTTGGCCCCCTGAATTTGTTCAGCAATATTCAGTGCTACAATTTTACCCATAACACCTGCAGGCATACCAGTTCGCGGTGCTGTCGGAAAAATCTGACGGCCACTCGGGCTTGCCATGGGTTTGGAAATAGGATGCGGAGGGGCAAAGGCTATGCCAGGAGCATAGATATTTTTGTAGAGAGGATTCTGGTAAAGAGAGGGCCAGTCATCAGCCTCCCACTCCTCAAAAGGTTTTGCCTCATAATTTGCATCAACTTTCATAAACTTGTTTGGCGCAAACATCTTTTCGGTAATTTCGACTCCAATCTTGTCATAAGCCGTCAGACCAGCTCCTGAAAATGAGGGGATGAGCATGGCGAAGTCAAATTCCTGAATACACTCTTTACCATCCAGTGTTTCATAATATGCCTTGCCTGGTTCAACCCTGTGAACTCCGGCTCGTTTTATCCATTTGATACCATATTCGGCCATGAGGGATTCAGTGAAGACCTTCGTCGGAGTGTAATAGCCCCCCCTGTTAATAAAAGCACCTGCCATGCCAAAATCACCCAGCTCATACTCATTGGAGATCCAGGTGATCTGCGCCATATTACTCAGACCCCGTTTTGAGATCTCCCAGGCCACATTCAGAATGTATTCAAAGGCTGCCCCCTGGCAGGTTGCCATTGCATGGCCCGTGCCGATCAAAATGCGCTGCTTCTTGCCAGCCTGCATCTTTTTGATATTGTCCTGAAGATGTTCCCATGCGTGGGCCGCATGGTCGTATGTACAAACTGAAAAAGTGTTCTTGTCGGGACCGAGCCCCTCGGTTGCCTCAAAATTCAGCTTTGGACCGGTGGCATTGACCAGAAAATCATAGTCAACCTTTTCGCGTTCTCCCTTTCTCAACAGGTCGGTGTACTCAATGGTCACATACCCTTTCTTGATTTCACTATCCCCTTCCGGGTGTATTGCAACAGCTTTGGCCTGCTTCAGGATGATGCCCCAGCGGTTATAAACTTTTTTCAGTTCAAAGCGGACATCATCAATTTTCATCTGGCCAACACCAACCCAGATGTTTGACGGAGTCCACTGATAGTAACTGTTTGGGGTAACGACAACAACCTCATGCTGTTTGCCAAGTTTCTTTTTGAGAAAAGAGGCTGCGGTATGTCCTGAAACACCTGCTCCTAAAACTACAACTTTTGCCATAGAGACTCCAGCTTTTAAGTGGTTTTGAATGATGTTCTGATCTTCTGGGTTGTGCGGCAGAATTACTCAACTGTCAGTCGTTTACTTGAACGCATGACCGGACTCGATGCCAACAGCCTTTAAAATTTTGGCCACAGGGCAAAAGCCGGTAAATGCTGCCTGAAAAAGGTTTGCACCTACAAAGCCGGTAAACCAGAGCCAGTTCGGGTTGTGATAGAGAGAGAGTAAAACGCTTGAAAGCACAAAACAGCCTGCAATTGCAAAGACGATACGATCGATATTCATACGGGTGGGTGTTAATGATTATGGATTATGGAACTCTCTCAAGATTTCTGTTTATTCATTATCCCGGGTCGCTGATTCTTTTTTTGTTGCCGTAACAAGAAATACTGGATATGCTGCCGTAAAGCCTGCTCTGTTTGTTTTGTTGAAGGTGTATATGGTCTCAAACGACTTCACCTCCAGACCGGCACCATGCAGTAACGCAGCAAGCTTCGTACGGTCAAATCCGTGATGAACCTTTTCAAGCGGGTCGTCATGAAACAACCCATCTTCCATGTCAAGATCAGCCAGTGCGAGAGTGCCGCCGGGAGAGAGCAGAGTGGAGAGGCGGTTCAGAAACCCTGCCGTGTCATCAATATGGTGAAGCGTCATGCTGCTGTAAATCAGCTCAAAGCTGCTGTTGTGCAGAGCGCACTCAGATGGTGATGAGAGATTTATACAGCTTGCCTCAATGCTCTCTATGCCCGATGTTCTGATTTTCTCCTTCAGCACGGCGAGCATCTCACGGGAGGTATCAATTGCCCGGAGGGTTTTCACCAACGGAGCAATTTCCATGGTGAGCAGACCTGTGCCGCATCCGAACTCCAGAGCATGCATGGTTTTGTTCGGGCTTGTTGCAGTAATGATTGCTTTGGCAACAGTGAGAGCAACCGCTCTGCGTTGAGGATTTGCGTCCCACTCGGCGGCTTCGCGATTAAATTTTTCTGAACTGTTCCAGGTGCCGGACATAGTGATAAGTGTAGAAATTATAAAAGAGTAAAAAGAGCCATCAGGGCTGTAAATCAGAGATGCACCCACCCTTCCGTTTAAGGGATGCGCCGCAGTGAGGGCACAGTGTCTCTCTGCAAGGCTCTCCCTTCAGGTGCGGCAGCTCAAAGCTGCATGCAGGACAAACACAAATATCAGGACGGTTAGTTGGAAAAGAGTCACAGAGAGAGCGTACAACTCCCCCCTGGATACAGAGTTGTTTGCCGCCAACAATGGCTTCTGCAACTTTTTTGCGGGCAGCTTCAAGAATACGGCCAAAGGTTGGGCGCGATACATTCATCTGCACCGCAGCCAGAGCCTGATATAAACCCTCCTTGTCGGCCAGCCTGATAGCTTCGAGCTCGTCAACAGTCAGCATCACGCTTTCCAGCACGTCGGGCGATACCCCTTCGGGCTGGAAACAGGTTACCTTCGGTAGCTCCCGGACACAGCGGCAGAGTGTAGGCCGTCCTGCTCGATTGGTTGTCATAGCCTGAGTTTGGAAAAATTAGGTTTTACCGGGTAACTGCTTTAACAATAAACTCAGGCGGATCCATAATGTGCTTTTTAACCGCGCAGAGATTGGCTGCACTGATAACCGCATCCTTGTATTTTTCAGGAAAATCCGGTGGCAGCTCAATGGCGATTTCGATTTTTCCAATGCCCTTCCCCGACTCTTTTGAAAAATGTGATTGAACAAGCCGGATGCCCCCTGTCGGGATGCCTCTGCTCTGGCAAAAAGAGAGGACAAAAATACCTGCACAGGTTCCGATTGATGCAAGAAAAAGGGAAAAAGGCTCAGGAGCTGAACCCTCTCCACCAGCATATTCCGCCTGATCGGTATGAATGGTAAAGCCATTAAAGTCGGCATTCACCTTTTTCCCGCCTCCGAACGTCACGATCATTTCGCTATTCATGATAAAGAGTAGTGACAATAGTTGCTTTAAAACTTTAGTAACATTATAAGCATAAGCTCATAACAAAGCAACCCGCCAAGGCTGTTTTCGGTACTAATCGAAAAAATAATTCTGAATTATTTATCCAGGCCAGTACCGTTGAAATGAAACAAATAGTGGAGGTGATCTCTTTTCATGGTGAGTGGAAGATGACAAAACCGGAAAAGGGGGGCAGATTTGGAGGGTATATTGTGATTGACCGGGAAAAACAAAAAAGCAGTACAGCGTGAACTGTACTGCTTTTTCAGTATTGATAGTATTTAGTTGCTCTCTTTGGGTTTCTCCTGGTCAACCGCCTTGATGGAGAGGGCAAACTTGGTCTTGCCAGTGCGTGGATCCTTGCGCACATCCACCAGTTTCACCTTTACCTTCTCGCCGATCTTAAGATGATCGCTCACCTTTGTCACCCTGGTGGTACTCGATATTTCGGAGATGTGAACAAGTCCGTCAGTCTTGGGGAGGAACTCTACAAAGGCTCCAAGCTCATCGCGAATGTCGCGCACCTTGCCAATATAGATGGTTCCAACTTCAGGCTTGGCGGTAAGGCTTTTTATGGTGGCAAGCGCCGCGTTGGTGCCCTCACTGGTGGAGCAGGCGATGGTGACGGTTCCGTCATCATCGATATTGATCTCGGCACCGGTCTCTTCGGTAATGCTGCGGATGGTCTCGCCACCTTTGCCAATAATCATACCGATACAGTCAACCGGCACCTTGATGGTGGTCAGTTTTGGAGCAAAGTTTGCAAGTTCCTGACGGGTAGAAGAGATCGCCTTCTCCATTTCACCGAGAATGTGCAGTCGTCCTCGGCGTGCCTGCTCAAGAGCGGTTTCAAGAATATGATAGTCAAGCCCGTCAATTTTGATGTCCATCTGGCAGGCGGTAATACCATCTTTGGTGCCTGACACCTTGAAATCCATATCTCCAAGGTGATCTTCATTGCCGAGAATATCGGAGAGGACAGCATAAGAGGATCCCTCTTTGATCAATCCCATGGCGATACCTGATACCGGTTTTTTAATTGGAACACCACCATCCATCAGGGCAAGCGTTCCACCGCAGACCGATGCCATTGATGAAGAGCCGTTTGACTCAAGAATATCAGAAACGATGCGGATGGTGTAGGGGAACTCCTCCTGGGCAGGAGCAACCATTTTGATGGAGCGTTCGGCAAGATTGCCGTGGCCGATCTCTCTGCGCCCGACACTGCCAAGCCGTCCACACTCACCGACGCTGAAGGGCGGAAAGTTGTAGTGGAGATAGAATTTTTTATCGGCGCTGTTGGTCAGGGTATCGACGGACTGGGCATCTTTTTTTGTGCCGAGAGTAATGGTGACAAGTGCCTGTGTCTCGCCTCTGGTGAAGAGTGCTGAACCGTGGGCTCTCGGGATGATGCCCAGTTCAATACTGATCGGGCGTACCTGATCAAGTGCCCTGCCGTCAAGTCGTTTTGAATCGTCAAGAATCATGTGGCGCATCACCTTTTTCTCAATGGCATGAATCTGCTCTTCTATGATATGCTGGTTGACACAGAGCGCTTTCTCTGGATCAGCGGCGATCTCCTCGTTGCTGATGGTCGATTTGAAGTGCTCGATGGTTGATGCAATGATTTCGCGGTAGATCAGGGCTGTCTGGTCAGCACGCTCTTCCTTTGCAAGTGGAGTATAGGCAAGCTCCTTGAGACGGGTTTCGCAGAGTTCGCGAATGACATCAGTAAGCTCCGCCGGTATTGAAAGTGGAGCAAACGGGCGCTGCGGTTTTGCCACTTCTGCTGCTATTTCGTTTTGAAGAGCGCAAAGCTTTTTGATTGCCGTGTGGCCAAACTTGATCGCTTCAACCATCTCAGCTTCCGATATCTCTTTCATCTCACCTTCGAGCATACAGATGGTATCGTTGGTGCCACCGATACAGATATCAATGTCGCTCTC
The DNA here is from genome assembly GCA_903859055.1 of uncultured Chlorobiaceae bacterium. Taxonomy (GTDB): domain Bacteria; phylum Bacteroidota; class Chlorobiia; order Chlorobiales; family Chlorobiaceae; genus Chlorobium. The sequence continues at coordinate 33,981 of CAIOLC010000102.1, forward strand.
CTGTAACTCGTTGATGTCAGGGTTAATAATATAGAGGCCGTTGATTCTGCCAACCCTCACCTCCGACATCGCGTTGTGAAAGGGAATGTCAGAGACCATGATGGCGGCTGAAGCAGCCAGGCCGCCCAGTACATCAGCATCATTGATCTGGTCTGAAGAGATAACGGTGACAATAATCTGGGTTTCATAGAGGTAGCCGTCAGGGAAAAGCGGGCGGAGTGCCCGGTCGATCAGTCTGGCTGAAAGAATCTCCTTTTCGGAAGGGCGACTTTCGCGCTTGAAAAAACCACCGGGAAACTTGCCGGCAGCCGAATATTTTTCGCGGTATTCAACCTGGAGCGGAAAGAAGTCCTGGTTGGGTGGCGGACTCTTTTTGCTTGATACTACCGTCGCAATCACCATCGTATCGCCAAGGCGGACAACTACTGCCCCATCGGCCTGTTTTGCCATTTTGCCGGTCTCAATCGAGATTACCTTCCCCTGGCCAAGATCAATTGCTTTGTTAACAATCATGAAAATCGTGTTGTAAAAAGTGATAAAAATGCTGCCCGGTTTTCTCAAGCAATAAACAAGTTCAGCAATATAACATAAAAAATATCTTCTGGCACATTGTTCCCTGGCTTGCCCCTATGCCCGGATCCTCAGGTTATCGATAAGCCGGGTAGAGCCACAGATGGCGGCGACAAGCAGCCGGTACTCTTTACCCTTTTCTGCAGTTTCAGCCAGTTCAAAACTGATTGCATCAACAAAATTGACGTAATCAGTGCGGCAGCCGGGCGTGGAGCTGATTATCTCTTCAACCTCTCTGGCAATGGTCTGCAGGTTTCGTTCATCTCCTGCCATCCGTTTTTCAGCGTGGCATAGACCCTGGTAAAGGATGCCCGCCTTGTTGCGCTCATCACTTGAGAGGTAGATATTTCTTGAACTCACTGCCAGGCCATTCTCCTCTCTGACAATAGGGGCAGGTACAATGGTGACCTCCATGTTGAGATCTGTCACAAGCTGGCTGATGATGGCGAGTTGCTGTGCATCCTTCTCTCCAAAGATTGCGCGATGTGGTTTTGTGATATTGAACAGTTTGCTCACTACCGTTGCCACTCCATTGAAATGTCCAGGTCTCAGCTTTCCTTCAAAGTGTTCACCAAGAGCCCCGCACTGCAGTGTTGTCTGAAAATGGTCGGGGTAGATGCTGCTCACTTCCGGGGCAAAGAGATAGTCGACTCCGGCTGATCTGGCAAGAGCGACATCCTGTTCGAAAGGTCGCGGGTAACGGTGGAGCTCTTCAGTGGGGGCAAATTGCATCGGATTGACAAAAATCGTGAGTATAACGGTTCCTGCGCTTTGGCGGGCAAGCTTGATAAGGCTGAGATGCCCTTCGTGAAGTGCTCCCATGGTCATAACAACAGCAATAAGCTGACGGTTGAGGCGAAGCTTTTCAGCGATGACCTGCATCTGGCCGGGTTCAGTGATGATCTGCATGGTTTTTCTCTGATTTGATTGTTTTTTTCCCCGATGGATGGACAATTACAACAAACTCTCCTCTTGTTTTTCCATCGACAAGTTGTTGACGTATCTCCTCAATGGTTCCGGTAAGATACTCTTCATACATCTTTGTCATCTCTCGTCCAATGAAAATTTGTGCGTCAGGCAGGAGATTGCTCACTTCGTCAAGGAGCTTGATAATTCTGTAGGGCGATTCGTAGACAACAAAAGAGGCCTGGAGTCCGGTAAGATATTCAAGACGACTTTTTCGCCCTTTTTTGTGAGGAAGAAAGCCTGCGAAAAAGAAATTGTTGACAGGAAGTGGACAGACCGATAGGGCCGCTGTAAGCGCACTTGCTCCAGGAACAGGAATCGTGAGAAGGTGTCGTTCATGCAGCGCATGCAGCAGCGCATATCCCGGATCGCTGATAACGGGAGTTCCTGCGTCGGTGACAAGAGCCACATCAACCCCCTCTTCAAGCAGAAGAATAATCTGGCCAATTGCCCTTGGCTCGTTAAAGTTGTGGTAACTGATCAGCTTTTTGCCTGAAATTTCAAGATGGTTCAAGAGAATTGATGTGCGTCTCGTATCTTCACAAGCGACAGCTCCAACCTGTTGCAAGGTTTTTATTGCTCTCAGGGTAATGTCTTCAAGATTGCCGAGCGGCGTTGCAACCACGTACAGTATTCCAGAATGTGATGGTTCGGTTGACACAGGTATGTGAGTGGTTGAACAAAAGGTTTCTTATGTAGATTGATGATGGTTTTAGTATAATAATAAAAGTACGATAAACAGCGTTCATGAGCAGATGAAGGATAAGGTAGAGTTACTGTCGGTCGGCGACTTGCGGGTACAGTTTCCTGGAAAAAAAAGAGGAGTGATGGGGAGATCTCTCCCCGTTCCAGTAGTCAACGGAGTGTCGTTTGATGTTTTTAAGGGAGAGACGCTTGGGTTGGTCGGTGAGTCAGGTTGTGGAAAAACAACACTTGGCAGAGCGCTTGTTCGCCTTGGCCCTGCGGTTGTGGCTGGCAAGGTTTTTTTTGAAGGTCGGGAGATCTCCAGTATCGGGAATCGTCAGTTCCGCTCTCTTCGCAAAGAGATGCAGATGATTTTTCAGGATCCTTTCGGTTCGCTTAACCCGCGTCTGACGGTTGGTCAGACACTTGAAGAGGTTGTGCTGGTGCACGGTATTGCCCGTGGTGAAGCTGCACGCAGGAGGATGAGTGAACTGCTTGATGTTGTCGGATTGAACAGGGAGTACTTTAACCGTTATCCTCATGAGTTTTCAGGCGGCCAACGACAGCGCATAGGCATCGCTCGTGCGCTTGCGGTCAATCCGAAATTTATTATATGCGATGAGCCGGTCTCGGCACTTGATGTCTCCATTCAGTCGCAGATTCTCAATCTCCTCAAGGATCTTCAGCGCAATATGGGGTTGACCTATCTTTTTATCGCTCATGACCTGTCGGTTGTCGAGTATATCTCTGATCGTGTTGCTGTCATGTATCTTGGAAAAATTGTTGAGATTGCAGACTCTACAGAACTCTATGCCAACCCGCAGCATCCCTACACAAGAGCGCTTCTCTCTGCTATTCCCAATCCGGAATTTGGTGCCAGAAAGGAGCGTATTTTATTGAATGGTGATTTACCGGCTCTTCTGGATATGCCTGACGGATGTGCCTTTCATACAAGATGTCCTGTTGCGAAAGCAGAGTGCAAACATCAAACACCACAGCTTCAGATTCAAAACAATAATGGGCACCAGGTGAGCTGTCTCCTCTATGAATAACTCTCTGCCAGTAAAGCGGCGCGGCTGTCTCCGCAAAGGGTGTCTTGCCCTGATGATTCTTCCGGCACTGATTGTTGTCGGACTCTTGTGGGGTCTCCGCTCATCCCGCTCTCTTCCTGATCGTTTTGTGCTGGTACTGCCTCTCAGTGGCGGGGTTGATGAAATTCGCAATGAGAGTTCATCGCTTCCATTCATGCCATCGCGAGGCCCACTCTCGTTTCAGGAACTCCTTTTTGTGCTCGACAATGCTGTTGCTGATGAGCGGGTAAAAGAGCTGTTGCTGGATATTGGAGGGTTACAGGCAACCCCCGCAAAAATCGGTGAATTGCGCGACGCTGTTGAAAAGGTGCGTAAAGGGGGTAAAAAAGTTACCGCTCTTCTTCACTCTGCCGAAGACAGCGACTACCTCCTTGCTTCGGCATGTGACACTATTGTTGTTGAGCGGGGGGGATATCTTCATCTTGATGGATTGAAGGCGGAGTCTCTTTTTTATACCACTCCTCTTGGGAAAGTTGGAGTTCAGGTTCAGGCCGCACAGTGGAAAAAATACAAGAGTGGTATTGAGCCCTATGTGCGAACCGGGGCCAGTAAAGAGTACTTTGAGCAGATCAACGCCTTGCTTGATGAGGTGTACGATCATTATCTTACCACTGTTTCGAAACGGCGGAACATCCGCCGATCCGCCTTCGAGGCAATTATCAACAATGAGGCACTTCTTTCGGCCAACAGAGCCAAAGCGCTCGGGCTGGTGGATGCTGTGGCATCATCATGGGAGTTGGAGCGTTCGCTGACGAGAAAAATCACCGGAAAAGAGCTTTCCAGCGATAATGAGGCTTATGTCTCTGCGGCAGAGTATCGTGCAGCAGTGACGTGGCCGAAGAGATCAACGACCGATGAGGCCATTGCCGTTCTTACCATCTCTGGCACCATTGTTCGTTCTCTTGGTGAGCTTGGAGAGGGCGTGGATGTGCAGACCTTGAAAAGCTCTCTTGATGCCGCACTGGAGAACAAAAAAGTCAAGGCCATTGTGCTTCGCATCGACACTCCTGGCGGTGATGCGCTCGCTTCGGCGGATATGCTGCAGATGCTTGACTCGGCAGCCGTGAAAAAACCTTTGATTGTCTCCATGTCGGGTGTCGCCGCTTCCGGTGGTTATATGACCGCTCTGGCAGGAAAAACCATTTTTGCCCAGCCGCTCACCATCACCGGCTCAATCGGAGTTTATGCCCTGAGGCCCAATATCAGCGGGCTTGCTGAAAAGATTGGATTGAAACGTGACGTTGTGACGAGAGGTCGCTACGCTGATGCCAATACCCCCTTCAAACCGCTTGAGGGTGAAGCGTATAACAAATTTGTTACAGCTTCAGGAGAGGTTTATGAGGACTTTATTGCCAAGGTTGCTGCGTCAAGAAAAATGCAGGTTGCTGCTGTGGACTCTGTGGCTGGTGGCCGCGTCTGGACCGGAAGTCGTGCGATGAAGGCTGGTCTGGTTGACCGTATGGGGGGGCTTTTTGATGCACTTCAGGCGGCACAGCTTCTTGCTAAAATCGAACCTTCAAAAAAACCGAAGATTCTGCTCTATCCAGTGCAGAAAAGCTGGTTTGAGTCTCTGCTTGACGGAAAAAGCAGCAGTTTCTCTGAAAGAGTGGCGGTTGCCATCAAAAAGCAGGTGATCCAGGAGGTTGTTCCCCGTCAGCACTTCACTTCAATGGAGAGATTCTACGAGATGCTGGTGAGTTCAGGTCAGCTTCATCTCCTTGCCGTGATGCCTTGTGAGGTTATCATTAACTGACCTCCTTACCTCCCCGAGGGTCGGGGAGGTAGAGAGATGGTGAAGAGCGGATGAGTTAAAATTTGTAGGTTAACGAGCCTTGTGTCCTTATGACGTTGCTTTCGGCAGAACCCTTGTAATCGGTTTTCCAGTTCGAGACCTGGAAGCCAAGGATCAAGCTTGGTGTTATGTTGTTGAGAACTCTTGCAAAGATCACCTGGTTCTGAGAGCGGGCATTGAGTGCGAGATCATCTTCATTTGGCTTGTCTATCCCAGCGCCAATACTCAATGATCTCGATGTGGACGGTGCGTATTTGAGGGCTGCCCATCCCCCTGAAGCACGAATCTTCTTGAGATCACTTATAGAGGACTGGTTGACTCCCTGGGCGATACCACCCCAGTAATCGTCAAGATTTGCGCCAGTAAAATATTCTCCGGCAAAGGCCATTTTTTTGCAGAGAGGCAAGCTCAGCTCAACATTACCTGACCATGAGTCAAGCGTTTTATGGGCACCTGTAGTATTGGTATCCCACTCCTCCTGGCCGTAGTGGCCTGAAAATGCCAGTGTTGTCGGCTGATCCTGCACAAGAAGCGGAGCAGAAAAGGCTATGCGGCCCTGGATGGTAGGCATTTGAGCGTCCTTGCCGGGATCGGTATTGTACCCTAAGGATAGAGGATCTGGTTGACTATTTTTTTCTCCGATAGTTCTTGCTGCGGCAACAGCTATCTCAAAATGGCTCTTCTCTCCAACTGAAAATCCTTTTGTGAGACGAACCTGAGGATGGCGAGTGCCGATATTTCCAGATGCCCACATGATGGCGGAGTCATCAACAAAAGGGATCAGGGAGGAGTGAAGATCCCATGTCTGCCCTGCAAGAATGCTGAAATCAGAGGCTGGCCAGTATGCCTTGAAATAGGCATGGCGCATACGGGGGTTCATGTTGTTTTCACTGCCGCCGCCAAGAAAGTCAAATTCGATATTTCCGGTCAGTTTTATTTTTTCAGTGTCTGGGCCGCTGAGGTTTAAACCGAGCCTGGTTGCGCCTGCTGTAAGATTCCATTCACCGTCGTGACTGTTTTGACCTTCAGGCCATGCCCACAGAGCAATGTTTCCCGGATTGATTTTTCCGTCATCATAGGATGCATCAAAACGGGCAAAACCATACAATTGAATTTTTGTTCCGGAAGAGGTCGAAACCAGCGGAGTGGGGAGCACCTCGCTTTTTTTGGGAGCTTCAGCATCAACCTTTGGAACTTCACGTTGTGCATTTGCTGATTGTTTCAGTTCAGCCAGCTCCCTCTCGAGGCGGTTCATACGTGTTGTTAAAGTTTCAGCGGCAAAGCAGGGAGCTGCTGTGAGAAGTGAGCCTGCAAGCATCAGTGCATAACCAAGTTTTCCCCGTTCATTCATAAGAGTTTTCCTCAATGTGTTTGAATGTTTATTAAAGAAGTTTTTTAAAATCTGACTTGAATTCTTGTCGTTTTCAATATATCATAGTGGCTGAAAATTTTTTCAGTTGTTTTTTTTAAATCTCACAGGGTTGAATCCCCATCGCTTGCGGTGAAGTTTGTTAAGCTTCTTCTCAACCAGGTACCCCGCTGCTGGAGGCTTCATCAGAAGTACCTCTTACTCGTTGCGGGAGGTGGCCATGAGCAGATAATCATTTCAGAAACTCCAGAAATCCCGGTCAAGATTGCGGTACTGAATGGCCTGGATGAGGTGTTTCATAGCAATCTTCTCGGAGTTGTCAAGATCGGCGATGGTGCGGCTCACTTTGATGATTCGGTCGTGCGCCCGTGCAGAGAGGTTCATGCGATTCATGGCATCCATCAGCTTTTGGGAAGACTCTCGGTCAAGATGGCAGAAGCTTTTGATCTGCCGTGTGTTCATCTGGGCATTGGTATAGATTTTCGGTGATACGGTTGAGGCAAATCGTCTCTGCTGGATATTGCGGGCGGAGATGACCCGTTCGCGGATTGTCGCCGAACTTTCGGCAAGAGATGCAACAAAAAGAGCGGAGTTATCGACTTTCGGCACATCAATGTGAATATCAATACGGTCAAGAAGTGGGCCTGAAATTTTTGAAAGGTATCGCTGAATCATTCTTGGTGGGGCAGTCAGATTCCCGTCACGATCTTTCAGCGCTCCCGCAGGGCTGGGGTTCATGGCGGCAATCAGCATAAAGCCTGCTGGATATTTTGTAGTAATGGCAATTCTTGAGACGATGGCTTCACGATCTTCAAGGGGCTGGCGGAGCACTTCGAGAGCATTGCGGCTGAATTCCGGCAGCTCATCGAGAAAAAGAATGCCGTTGTGGGCAAGGCTCACCTCTCCCGGCTTGGCTGTTGCTCCACCGCCGATCAGTGCAACATTACTGGTTGTATGGTGCGGGCTGCGAAAAGGTCGCCGGACCATGAGCGGGCGATCTTTTTCCAGCAAGTTTGCCACCGAGTAGATTTTGGTGGTTTCGAGTGACTCTTCAAAGCCAAGAGGGGGGAGAATCCCAGGCAACCCTTTTGCAAGCATGGTTTTGCCGCTGCCGGGAGGTCCGATCATAATGACGTTATGGCCGCCAGCCGCTGCAATTTCAAGTGCTTTTTTTGCAGCCCCCTGCCCCTTGATGTCTGCGAAATCAACAGGGTACTCCTGCACTCCCTCAAAAAGCTCGGCTACATTGACGGTCACCGGATTTGGAAGAATGACACCTGCCATCAGGGCTACCGTCTCGTTCAGGCTTTCAACACCGTAGACCTCGATGGTGGAGCCGTTGGATGCAGAGACTGCGACTGCTGCCTCTGGTGCGTTGGGCAATGGAACAATCAGCCGTTTTATATGCTCTTTTCCTGCCATTATGGCCACCGGCAGCGCTCCGTTGATTCTTCTCAATGAACCGTCAAGGGCAAGTTCACCCATGATAAGGGTATCTGCAAACCGGTTGCTGATAAGATCAAGCGAGCCCAGCAGCCCCACCGCAATCGGAAGATCAAAGGCGGTACCCTCCTTTTTTATATCTGCCGGGGCAAGGTTGACGGTAATTTTTTTCGGAGGAATAATAAACCCTGAATTTCGGATGGCAGTCAGAATCCTCTCCCGGCTCTCCCTGATTGCGTTATCCGGCAGCCCCACCACCGTAAAGGATGGAATGCCGGAAGTAACATTAATTTCAACCGTCACCTTCAGGGCATCAATCCCAATCAGCGCAGCAGCGTTAAGGATAGAGAGCATGGCAAAAAGAGTGATGAATTTCAGTAATTATACGCAAGGTAAATAAATAATCAGAATACGCGAATATTTCTTTTTATTTTCTTCCTTGCATTCTACCACCAAATTCATCACTCCCCATTGTCAACTGTCAATTGCCCCACTATCCCGTCGTACGCAGCCCTCCCGAAATGGCATTGACGGTCAGGAACAGCTCCACCAGCAGATTTTCTGACTCCTCCGCTTTACCTGAATGCTGTAGCTCTCTCCATTGCCTGAGCAGTTTGATCTGCTGCAGGTGCAGCATCTCAAGCCCTTCACGTCGTGGGGCAATAAATTTGTTGACATTGATGCGCTGGGTTTCAAGGGGCTTGGCAAAAAGCAGCTCAATAAATTTTTTTGTACGGTGATATTCAGCTTCAATCATGCAGAGGATGCGTTCCCTGGTACTTTCGTTGTTGACCAGAGAGGCGTATTGACGCATGATCTGCAGGTCGGCTGATGCCAGACTTGTATCTGCATTGCTGATAATGTAGCGGATTGGTGGCCAGGCGTAGCTCCGGTTACGGATCTCTTCGAAGGTTTCAGGGGTGTTGTCGTGGAGGTATTCCAGGGCACTGCCAACACCGTACCAGCCTGAAAGAGAGAAACGAGCCTGGTTCCAACTGAAGACCCAGGGGATGGCACGCAGGTCATCCAGATTGGCTTTTCCGCTTCTCCGGGAGGGGCGGGAGCCTATTCTGCTTGATTCTATAAGGTCAATAGGGGTGGCTTCACGGAAAAAGGTGAGAAACCCTTTCGCATTGATCAATTCACGGTAAGCCTTTCTGCTCTTTTCGGAGAGCAAATCCATGACGGGTTCAAGAGGGTGGGGTCGGTGTTCTCCACCATGTTGTTTGATCAGGGCTCCGGCAGCTCCTGCCATAAAAAGTTCAAGATTATAGACGGCCGTGATGCGGTTTGCGTACTTCTGTGCAATGGTCTCTCCCTGCTCTGTTACGCATATTCCTGCTTTGAAGGAGCCGAATGGCTGCGCCTTGATAAAACGGTGGGTTGGTCCAGCTCCCCGGCTGATGCTTCCGCCTCTTCCGTGAAAAAAAAGAATCTCAGTATCACACTCTCTGCCCGCTTTGAGTAATGCCTCCTGCGCCCGGTAGAGAGTCCATGCGCTGGCAAAAATACCTCCATCCTTGTTGCTGTCGCTATACCCGATCATCACATTCTGTACTTTGTTCGCTCTGCCTGATTTATTTTTCTGCTCTTCAAGACTTCGCTGTGTGACGGGGTGGCTGAGAAACTCTTTGAGAATCTCAGCACTTTTCCTCAGATCTTCAATGGTTTCAAAGAGCGGCACAACTGGCAGGATACAGGCATCTCCTTGACCGGTCGGAGTCATCAATCCCACTTCGCGGGCAAAGAGGTAGACAGAGAGAAGGTCCGATGCACTTCTGGTCATACTCACAATGAGGGATCCAACACCCTTGGTGCCATACTGCTTGCAGTGGTTCACCAAGACCTTGTAGCAGGCAAGCACCGCTTCCGCCTCAGCTCCCACGGTCATATCGGGATGAGTAAATGGTCGTGGTGAGTGTAGTTCATGATCAATAAAAGCTCTTCTGGCACTCTCATTCCACTCCAGAAAATTGTTTCCGTCCATACCGGCAGTATTCATGAGCTGACAAATTGCACGTTCATGAATATGGCTGTTCTGACGAATATCCAGTTTACCGAGATGAAAGCCGAAGGTTTGTACAATTCGGTACACAGGCAGCACCTCGGCATCGGCAAGATGCTGAGCCCCGACGTTGAGCAGTGACTGGCGCAGAATCGAAAGGTCATCAAGCAGTTCATCAGCACTTTTGTAACGGCAGCTCTCATGATTCATCCTGACGTTTTCAAGGGCATCCATCTCAAAAGGGAGTGAGGCAATCATCAGGTTCAGGAACTGTCGCCATGGCTCATGGCGGTTTCTCAAGAGAGCCTCAACACCCGCTTTCCCAAGTTTGTTGCTGAGAGTTGCAATGCGGCGGGCAAGTGGTTCTTCCGGTCTTTGCAGTCGCTGGGAGAGGCTTAATTTTGAGGCAAGCTCTGTAAGGTGACGCAAGGCAAGTTTCAGGGCATTACGGCGCATGTCGGCAAGAGTCTCTTCGGTAACCTCTGCGGTAACAAGTGGATGGCCGTCACGGTCTCCACCAACCCAACTGCCGAAGCTGAGCCTGGGCAACGAGTTGGGGGCGGAGAGCTTTCGGGTGTCAAATCCACTCTCCTGCCACGCTTGCAGCAGACGCTTGTCGAGCATGGGGAGCACCTCTGAAAAAATGTTGTGCAGGTAGTGAATCACATTTCTCCGTTCATCAGAGACATCAGGTTTTTCGTACAGGATCTCTCCTGTTCTCCAAAGTCGCTCCAGCACGACCTTTATCTCGTTTCGAATATCAAGCTGTTCGAGTGGTGTCCACATCTGGTTCTCTCGCTTGACGACAAGAAGATAGAGTTGACGATGCTGTTCAAGCACCGTCTTGCGTTTTGCTTCGGTGGGATGCGCGGTGAGCACCGCTTCGATAGAGACCCGGGGAAGCAGTTCGGATATTGTTGTTTCCGAAATCCCTAGTTCCCGGAAACGGAGAAGCGTTCTGCCCCAGAGTCCGGTGAGATGCGTCAGTCCATGTTCAGCTTCAAGGGCACGGCGATTCTGGGCAGCGGAGTTCTCCTCAGCCATGTTGAGAAGCTGAAAAAAAATGGAAAAGGCCTGAAGAGCGCGCTCGCTATCAGGATACTGTTCCAGAGGCTTTCCCGCATTCTGCCAGGGGAGATGGTCTGCCAGATCACTCTCTCCAAGGTCGCGGAGCACCTCCTGAAAGCAGTGAAGAAGAAACAGAAAATCGCGTTCAGCTTTTTCAAAATCAATGATACTGCTGGTGGTGGTGATCATAAGGTTATAAGGGTGCTTTTTGATAAATGCTGCATTTCCATTAGTATTCTAAAAAAACAAGGAAGTTACAAATGATGTTTTGTTATCGCGGTGCTTAGCGATTTAATTGATTCCCTGATGTAAAAGGGCATCTTTTTCAGAGTTTCTGTTTGTTGGCTTTACTATTTATGCTTATCTTTTCCTATAATTTTTGGGTTAAGCTGCTAACACCTAATTCACTACCTGTCATGGACAACAAATCAAATGGAAAGCTTCTTGCTTTAGCAGCAGGTGGCGCTGTCTTAATGGGGTCGTTTTTTTTCGGGGTCTCTTTTTTCACCGGCTTTGAGGTTCCCGCCAAAAATTTCTCCAGCATTATAACGCCGTTAAAGTCTTTTGGCGGCTGGCTGACGTTAATCTGTTTTGCCTCTGCTGTTATCATGGGTCTTGGCAAAATGTCTTCCAGAATCAGCTCCAAATGGTTTTTAAGTTTTCCACTTTCGATTCTTGCTATTGTTGCAGTCATGTTTGGTTCGCTCTGGCTCGTACCGGGCGGAATACTTCGTTCCAATTCAGGGAGAGCCAATCTTGGACGCACGTCGATGATGGATGGTTCCTCAATCCGTTCTGTTGACCAGTTAAAGGCATGGCTTGAAAAGCCGATTTTGTCTGCTAATGTTCCTGTTGCTCCTCCCGGCTTTGATTTTCCGGGTGCAAAAGCTCTCTGGACAGCCAAGTGCAATATCTGTCATTCGCAGCTTTCCACAATGGACGTGCTTAAAAGCAAGTATAAAAAGAGAGGCAAGATTGATGTGGTTGTCAAGTTGATGCAGGAAAAAGGCGGTGGCCCGTCAGGAATGATTAATAATGAGGATGCTACAAAAATCGAGCAGTTCCTGAACGAGGGGCTTGATAAATACTGATCAGCGTAGGTTTTTCTCCATACTGTTTCAAAAAGCCTCAGCGTTCCTCTCTGAGGCTTTTTGTTTTCAGCTTTACGATTTGGTGCTATAGTTGACGGTGACAGTCTCGGTAATTCCGCCCCGTGCTTTCCACTCAGTGACGACTGTCAGCGAGCGTGGATGAAGAAGTGCGGCAAGGTCGTCAAGGATTCTGTTGGTAATGTTTTCGTAAAAGATGCCGGCGTTACGGAATTCGAGAAAATAGTATTTCAGCGACTTCAGCTCGACGCAGCTTTTGTCAGGCACATAGCGGATGGTAATGGTGCCAAAGTCAGGAAGTCCGGTGATCGGGCAGACGGAGGTAAATTCCGGATTGACAATTTCGATGGTGTAGTCTCTGTCCGGGTAGGTATTGTCGAAGAGTTCAAGTATCTCTTTTTTCATCGGGTATCGGGGTTTACTTTTGACGGGATGAGAGCTCTTGCGGGATGAAAGCTCATTTCGATGTAAAATAGAAATCCGTGGCGATTTTCGGTAACTTCGCTTTTGTTTTGTTCGGGTTTATTGAATGTAACGGTATGGCAATGATGCAGGTATCACAGGAGAGTGCGAGTTCCGAACTCCCTTTGCTCTACAAGGAGCTGGCGGCTGAGTACGATTTGGCCGAGACCCGCTATACTTTTGGCGGGCAAGCGTTTACTTTTCTAAGTGTGCTCGATAGCTATGCACTTCTTGACCGTATATCGCCAGAGGAGTTTATCAAGGATGAGCAGATGCCCTACTGGGCGGAAATATGGCCATCGGCGATAACGCTCTCCTCATTTATTGCCGATGAGCTTCAGCTTGAAGGGCTTCGCGTGGTTGAGATAGGCGCTGGCGTTGGAATGGCTTCGACTGTTGCTGCAAGGAAAGGGGCGGCTGTTCTGGCTACAGACTACTCTCTTGAAGCGCTTCGTTTTGCCCGTTACAATGGTCTGAAAAACAGGGTAGCCCTCTCCTGCGAGAGGCTCGACTGGCGTCTGGTGCAGTGCAGTGAACAGTTTGACCTCTTGTTTGCAGCCGATGTGCTGTATGAGAGGGTGAATCTGCTTCCCATTGTAACGGCGATTGACAAGTTGCTTGCACCTGGAGGTGTCGCCTACATTGCTGATCCACGTAGAAGAATGGCAGAACAGTTTCTGGAGCTGGCAGCCGAAAATAATTTTTCGATAACCTCGTTCCCGAAAAAATATTCTGGAGGCACTGTGCCAGTCTCCGTGAACATCTACAAGATGAGCAGAAGATGAACAATCACCGGGAGCAGCTCGCGGTTCGCTGGCGTTATCATGCAGGCCATGGTGCCCTGGTGTGGCAGATGATGTTTACTGAAACAGGTGATCTCATCGGCCAGAAGCGCTTTACGGCCACCAGGAAGGCTCTTTTTTTCGGGATAGAAACCTCGACAGGCCACCTGTTTCGCGATAACTATCTGTTAATGGATCATCTTCATCCTCTGCCTGCTGGTGAGGGGTGGTTTACCGGAATTGAAACGGTTAGGGGCGCGCTTGTTTACTGCTATGCCTGTCAGCCATACAGCCCTGAACACCAGGGGGTATGGGCGCTTGATGTAAGGGCAGGAGAGGTGGTCTGGTCACGTTCGGATATCTCGTTTATCGCCAATCTTGGAGATGAGTTTCTCGTCTGTCGAACCTCGCTTTTTAACGGATTTCCGGAGCGGGAGTTTTTGCTCATTGACCCGATGAGTGGCACCGTGGTCAGCAACGCAGCTCTTGAGAGTCATCAAGTTCATGCCATCAGGGAGAATGTTCTGCCGGAAGAGGAGCGGCAGCAGATTATTTTACCAAAGTTTGTTTTGGAAGGTATGCCGGAAGAGCAGCTTGCCCTGCAGAGAGTTGGTGTTGCTGATACCAGTCGATGTGAGTGTATCGTTCATTGTTCCGTAACGGTTGCAGCATTGCACGAACTGTCAATCTCGACAGGAGTCTGGCGATCTACTCTTGCCGTCTGGCGAATGGATGGTCTGGTTTATGAGGAGTGTATGGAGGATGTGGCAGACAAACCCTGCCTGAACAATTTTCTGATCCAGGGTGATCATTTATATTATCTTAAGGGAAAAGAGGAACTGGTCTGCGTAGTGCTCTCGTGAACGATTCTGCGATATTATTGCTGCCAGCCGTATTTAAGGGTGCATCCCTTCCAGTGGCTGGCTTTCTTGAGCATCTCATAAGCCGCAGAAATTTGTCGATGCATACGGCTCTTGCCTACAGAACTGATCTGGTTCAGTTTTTCTCTTTTCTGGTGAACCATTTTCAGCTTGACGATCTTGTCACCCTTGACCCCGGAGAGATCACGGCGGTTGATGTCAGGCTTTTTATGGCCTCCTTGATGCAGAGGGGAGTGCAGCCGCGATCAATTGCCAGAAAACTTGCTGCAGTGAAAAGCTTTTATCGATACATGAAGGATATCGGCTTTGTCAAAAACTCTCTCTTCTCCTCCCTTGTCACTCCCGGATACCCGCATCGGGTACCTGCATTTTTAACTGAGCAGCAGACCAAAAAGCTCTTTGACAAGCTCTCTTCCTCCAGTTTTTCAGAGCTTCCAACGAGGGGGGAGATCACCCTCGAGGCCTCTTTTGTGCGTGAACGCGACAGGAGTATTCTTGAACTGTTGTATGGCAGCGGGCTTCGTCTCTCTGAACTGACAGAGCTGACGATGGAATGCCTCGATCTTGAGAGGGGATTTGTCAAATTAACAGGGAAAGGGAGAAAACAGAGAATTGTTCCAGTCGGGCAACCGACCATCGATGCGGTTAAAAAATATTTTGAAGTCAGGCGAAACTTCTTTAGAATACGAGAAGAGGGGGAGGCGGGGGTGCCGCTTTATGTTTTTGTAACCAAAAGAGGCAAAAAGCTTTATCCCATGCTTATCCAGAGATTGACCAGAAAATATCTTGCCGGTGTTACTGAGCAGAACAAGAAAAATCCTCATTTGCTTCGCCACTCGTTTGCCACGCATCTGTTGAACAGCGGGGCTGACCTCAAGAGTGTCAGTGAAATGCTTGGACACAGTAATCTGTCAACAACTGAAATCTATACTCATGTTACTTTTGATCGCCTGAAGGAGGTTTACCTCAGGGCGCATCCCAACGCATAAATCTACTGTGGGCTCTGGATATACTCTTGACCCGGGGTCTTGTTCCTTCATTACGTTCACCTTATTTCAACGGAGGTTTTTATGACAAAAGTTGTAGCCAATGATGTGGTTAAAGTGACAGTGACGCTTCGCCATTCCAACAATCACAGTGCCATAGAGGAGTATGCGCGCAATGCAGTGCTTGCTCTGACAAGAGTCTTTCCGGGTATTATCAGTTGTCATGTTATTTTGGATCATCAAAAAAATGACTTTGAAAAGAACAAGCTTGCCGAAATAACGGTCCATGTGCCACAGAATGTTTTTGTGGCAAAAGAGGCTGGCACCGCCTATGAGCAGACGATTGACACTTGTGTTGAAGCACTGAATCGTCAGCTTCTGAGGCACAAGGAAAAAATGCAATGATGGCATGATGAGGCGAACTGCGGGGCGCAATGGGTAAAGCCTCGCAGTTTTTCTTTCCGTTTTATTAACATATCGATTGCTGAAGCCATGAATTTTGATCAAAAAGGGTTAAAAAAGCGATCAATTACGGTTACTGAATTTTTTGACACGATTGGAGATAAGTACGACATAAAACTGAAGCGCCTCAATAGCGTTGATGAGAGCAGTCGGCAAATATTTGAGCGTGATCTTCATCGCCCCGGACTGGCTCTTGCTGGTTTTACCAATCTTTTTACCTTCAAACGGGTACAGATTCTCGGCAACACTGAGACACGATTTTTATATAATCTTGATGAACCGTCCAAAATCAGGGCGTTTGAAAATCTGGTGCGCTTCAAAATTCCCTGCATTATTCTGACCAGTAATAACAAGCTTTCGCCTGTTTTGCTTGATATGGCTACCATGGCGGGGATTCCTGTATACAGTACCAGATGCTCCTCTACCAAAGCCATCTATAATGTCACCGATTTTCTTGATGACCATTTTTCGCTTTATCTGCAGTATCATGGTTCAATGGTTGACGTCTACGGTGTTGGTGTTTTGCTGACCGGGAAAAGTGGGCTTGGGAAATCCGAAATTGCTCTTGATCTCATAGAGCGCGGCCATGGACTTGTTGCCGATGATGTGGTTGTTATTCGCCGGAAAGGGGAGTCGATGGCACTCTCGGCAAAAAGAAACACTATCATCGACCATTTTATGGAGATTCGGGGTCTTGGAGTGGTCGATGTGAAGGCCAATTTTGGTATCAGAGCAATCCGTGAGGTCAAGGAGGTACAGGTTGTTGTTGAGCTGCTGGAGTGGAACAAGGAGATTGTTTATGAACGACTGGGCCTGGATCTCAAGTCTACCAGGATTCTTGGGGTAGAGGTTCCACAGGTAGAGCTGCCAATTTTCCCCGGTAAAAATATTACTGTTATCATTGAAGTTGTTGCTCTCAATTTTCTTTTGAAGCGATACTCCAATTATGTTGCTGCCGAAGCTCTGACCAAAAGGATAAATAGCGTGATAAACAGCGAAAAAATAGAGGATGATCATGATTGAGGTGAGCAAGTGGTTTTCCCCGGGAGGCAGGTCGATGTACAGCCTGTTTCTGCTTATGGTTTTGCTGGTGCTCACCTCCTGTGGCGGGAAGAGTGGTGGAGACAACAGGGCACGCACCGCGATGGACTCCACGCTTGTTATTGCCATGCTTGGCGATGCCGATTATTTGAATCCCGTGCTTGGGAGCACCGTGACATCAAGCAATATCATCGGCCTTATCTATCCATCGCTTTTGCAGAGTGAGTTTGATACCGAAACGGGACTGATGAACTATATTGCCCTTGAAAAAAAACTTCGGACAACAACATCGGGGCAGGCGCAGAAAACGCCAAAGGGTTCAATTGCAAGGAGTTGGAGTTTCTCAGCCGATCATAAAACGCTCACCTACACGCTCAGAAACGATGCCTTCTGGAACGATGGCGAGCCTGTCGTATCGGGTGATTTCAAGTTTACCTACAGGTTGTACGGTAATCCTGTTGTTGCCAGTGCCCGTCAGCAGTATCTTGCTGAGCTTGTCGGTGCCGACAAAGGTCAGGTTGATTTCGACAAAGCCATAGAAACACCCAATCCGACGACACTGGTGTTCAGGTTTTACAAACCGGTGCCGGAGCATCTTGCACTTTTTCATACTTCGCTGACTCCCCTTCCTGCACATCGCTGGAAAAATGTGAAGCCGGTTGATTTTCGCAATGCACCTCTCAATACGGCGCCGCTTGGGGCTGGTCCTTACCAATTAAAGAGCTGGAAACAGCAGCAGGAGCTGGTTCTTGCTTCAAGCCCAAAGTCAACTCTTCCCAAGCCGGGAAATATTCCGCTGATCACCTTCAGGGTTGTGCCCGATTACACGGTGCGCCTGACGCAGCTTCAGACCGGCGCAGTGGATGTGGTTGAAAACATCAAGCCCGAAGATTTTACTGCTCTCTTAAAAGCGAACAGAGAGATTGAAGTCAAAACGGTTGGTCTGAGGGTGTACGATTATGTCGGTTGGTCCAATATCGATCAGAAAGAGTATCACAAAAGTGGTAAAGTGATTCCCCATCCCCTTTTCGGCTCTGCCAGGGTGCGTCTTGCCCTCACGTGCGCCATTGATCGTGAGTCGATTATTGACGGTTATCTCAAAGAGTATGGGGTGATCTGTAATACTGACATCTCTCCATCACTGAAATGGGCTTATAACGCCCGGATTACTTCCCATGGATTTGACCCTGCCAAAGCGACAGCCCTGCTCAAGGCAGAGGGGTGGCTTCCTGGAGCCGATGGCATTCTGCAAAAACAGGGCAGAAGGTTCAGCTTTGTGCTTTATACCAATTCGGGCAATGCCCGGAGAAACTATGCGAGTGTTATTATTCAGCAGAATCTGCGTTCAATCGGCATTGACTGCAAGCTTGATGTCCAGGAGTCCAATGTCTTTTTTGAAAACCTTCATCAGCGCAAGCTTGACGCGTGGATGGCTGGCTGGGCGATAGGGCTGGAGATCGATCCCCTTGATGTTTGGGGTTCCGATCTCAACAAAAGCCGTTTTAACTTTACCGGTTATCAAAATCCACGGCTTGATCAACTCTGTGGGCTGGCAAAGCAGAAGATGGAGCCAACCGGAGCAAAAGCTTACTGGCTGGAGTATCAGGAGATTCTTCATCGCGATCAGCCGGTAACGTTCCTCTATTGGATGAAGGAGACCCAGGGGTTCAGCAAGAGAATTGAGGGAGAGGAGCTTAATATCGCAGGCTCTTTTTATAATATTGATGACTGGAGGCTGCGCCCTTCAGCCAACATTGCGCAGTAAAATGTTATGCTGAGATATATTTTTAAACGGTTACTGATTGCCATACCACTGATTTTCGGGGTGTTGACTCTCACCTTTTTTATCATCCGGCTTGCTCCGGGTGATCCGGCAGCTTTTTTTATTCAGCCGGGGATAAGCCCCAATGTTGCCGAGCAGATCAGGGCGCAGTATGGGCTTAATGATCCGCTGCCGGTTCAGTATGTCAAGTGGCTTGGCAATGTACTGCAAGGGGATTTCGGGCGCAGTTTCAGCCGATCACAGCAGCCAGTTATTGAGGTGATTGCCAGTGCTTTGCCGATCACCATGACCATTGCCTTGCTGACCCTTGTTGCCAATTTTGCCTTTGGTATTCTTATTGGCATTATCTCTGCGGTTCGCCAGAACAGCTTTCTTGACCGTTTTCTGACAGTGACAGCACTCTTTTTTTATTCGATGCCGGAGTTCTGGTTTGCCTTGATGATGATCATTCTTTTTGCCCTGAAGTTTCCCCTTTTTCCAACATCAGGGCTGAACGAGATTGGGGCGGAGGGCTTTGGCCCTGTGGGTTTTGTGATCGACCGAATATGGCACTTGGTGTTACCGGTGACTGTGCTCAGTATTAACGGGGCGGCAGGTATTGCCCGTTATGTCAGGGGAAGTATGCTTGAGGTTATCCGGCAGGACTATATCCGTACGGCAAGGGCAAAGGGTTTGCCAGAAAATCTGGTGATTTTCCGTCACGCGCTTCGAAA
This sequence comes from uncultured Chlorobiaceae bacterium, assembly GCA_903859055.1. Lineage (GTDB taxonomy): Bacteria > Bacteroidota > Chlorobiia > Chlorobiales > Chlorobiaceae > Chlorobium. The sequence goes on from CAIOLC010000102.1 coordinate 53,188, forward strand.
CGCACTGCTTCCCGTGATAACCATTATGGGAAGTTCTCTACCCTTTATTTTCAGCGGAGCCCTGTTTATTGAGGTTATTTTTGCCTTTCCCGGGATGGGAAGGGTAACGGTGGAAGCTATTTTTTCAAGGGATTATCCCCTCATTATTGCCAACACCTTTATCTCAGGTTCACTGATTGTGCTTGGTAATCTTTTTGCAGATGTGCTCTATGCTGTTGCTGATCCAAGAATAAAACTCTGAACGCCCGTTTTTAATCTGTAACCTCTTGTCTGTTTGAGAATAGAATTGCTGAATACACCACCTGATGCGGTCGAGTCAAGGATTGATGAACAGATACGGCCAATACGCATGGAGGATTTTGCCGGGCAGCAACGACTGACTGATAACCTCAAAGTTTTTATCTCAGCGGCAAAGATGCGGGGCGATGCGCTGGATCATGTTCTGTTGTCCGGCCCGCCAGGCTTGGGCAAGACGACACTTGCCTATATTATAGCTTCGGAGATGGGGAGCAGTATCAAGGCCACCTCCGGGCCACTGCTTGACAAGGCAGGAAATCTTGCCGGATTGCTGACAAGTTTGCAAAAGGGTGATGTGCTCTTTATTGATGAAATCCATCGGATGCCGCCAACGGTTGAGGAGTATCTTTACTCGGCTATGGAGGATTTTCGTATTGACATCATGCTCGACAGTGGCCCCTCTGCAAGGGCTGTGCAGTTGCGTATTGAGCCATTTACCCTGGTGGGAGCAACGACCAGATCCGGTTTGTTGACCTCGCCTCTCAGGGCAAGATTCGGTATCAACAGCCGCTTTGACTATTATGAGCCTGAACTGCTTGAGCGGATCATCATCAGGGCATCTTCTATTCTTGGTATTGGTGTTGACGCTGCGGCAGCTACAGAAATTGCCGGACGATCAAGAGGTACCCCGCGTATTGCCAACAGACTGCTCCGGCGGGCCAGGGATTTTGCGCAGGTTGATGGCATCGCAACCATCAGCAGAGCTGTTGCCATGAAAACGCTTGACTGCCTTGAAATTGATGAAGAGGGGCTGGATGAGATGGATAAAAAAATCATGGAGACCATTGTCAACAAATTTAACGGTGGTCCTGTCGGTATCGCCTCTCTTGCTGTTTCTGTCGGTGAGGAGCGGGATACCATTGAGGAGGTCTATGAGCCCTATCTCATTCAGGCAGGTTATTTAACCAGAACGACCAGAGGGCGAGTTGCTACTCGTCAGGCATTTCTCCGTTTTTCAACCGGTTCTGAGACTCATGAATCTCCCTTGTTTGACGCACAGCAGGATCAGTAAAACCATTTATTTCTCTGCTGTTTTTTTTTCTCTGCTCTTGTCTCTGCCAGCCACTGGTACAGGGCGGTTCGATGCTGTTGCTGATGATCATCGAAGAGAGTTTGTTGCCGCATTATTGCAGAGCGCTAAAGGGGAGTATCAAAGCGCCATTGAACATCATCGCAAGCTGCTGATCACTGATCCCGACAATGCAGCGCTCCACTACGCTCTTTCAAAAAATTATCTTGCCCTTGGCATTATCGATTCAGCCCGATTTCACAGTGAAAAAAGTGTTCAACTGAATCCTGATAACAAACATTATCTGACCTTGCTTGGCGGCATATCCCATCAGATGAATAATTACCGGGCGGCTGCCGACCGCTATCGTCAACTTGCCACTCTTGAGCATGGAGCAGGGAAAGAGAGGCTGCTTTTTACCCTTGGCCAGCTCTATTTCCAGACGGCCCAGTATGACCTTGCCATCAAGACCTTCAAAGAGCTGCTGCAAGAGAATCCTCGAGCCATCTCTGCATGGCTGGCGCTTTTTGAGAGCACAGTGCGGACTGGTAACACCACGGTATTTCGACAGGAGCTTGAACAGTTGTACAGCTCTTCTCATGCGACTCTGGATCAAAAGGTAGAGTTGGCGCGGCTGTTTGTGATTCGTGCCACGAAGGAGCGCGCTTATGTTGATTCGGCATATCTGATGATCACTGCCATTCAACAGCATTATCCCGGCAATCCACGACTAACCCTGACTCTTCAGGTTTTGCAGGCCGAACTTCTTTTTCAGACAGGCAACACGAAAAAGGCCCTGTTTCTGCTTCAAAAAGTGGTTCGTTCGAAACATACCAACAAGGAGAAGTGGCTCTATCTGCAGGCGAACAGTACTCTTGCCCTCTGTTATGACAAGTTGGGTCAATACAGCAAATGTATTCGTCTCTACGAGAGTATTCTGCGGGTCGAACCCGAGAACATTCTGATGATGAACAATCTTGCCTATATTCTGGCCGTTCAGGGAAAATCGCTTCCCCGTGCAAGAGAGCTGGCCATGAAAGCGGCAACACGGGAGCCTGCCAATGCAAGTTATCTCGATACACTTGGATGGGTGCTCTTTAAAATGGGGATGTATGAACAGTCAAGGGAGCAGTTGGAAAAAGCGGGCAGACTGAATTCGCGAGAGGCGGAAATTTTTGAACATCTCAGCACCGTCTACGAAAAGCTCGGCAACAGCCGGAAAGCCATCGAAATGCGGGAGCGGGCCAAAACCCTTAAAAGTCGATAGAAAAAGTTCAAGGTTCAAAGTTCAAAGTTCAAAGTTCAAAGTTCAAAGTTCAAAGTTCAAACCTTGAACTTGAAACTTTGAACTTCCAAAACTTTGAAAAAATTCAATCGAAACGGCGTGCTGCCAGATATTCATAATGTGCCCAGCGCGCATCCACCTCTTTCTGGATAGCCGTGTAGTACTCTTCTGCAAGAGCTTTATGGCTCTTTTTGAGCATTCTGAAGCGATTCTCCATATCAAGGAACTGTGCAACCGGAATCTTTGGCTTTTTCGAGTCAAGAGTCAACGGGTTTTTGCCCTCCAGTAACAGTTGAGGATTATAACGATAGAGAATCCAGTGGCCGGAGTCCACCGCCGCCTTCTGATTGTCAAGAGCCGTCGCCATGTTGATGCCCTGGGCGATGCAGTGCGAGTAGGCTATAATGATTGACGGGCCGTCATAGGCCTCGGCCTCAAGAAATGCTTTCAGTGTCTGTTCATCTCTGGCACCAAAGGCCACTGATGCTACATAGGCATTTCCATAGCTCATCGAAATCAGGCCAAGATCCTTCTTGGTCACGGTTCGTCCTGCCGTGGAGAACTTTGCTACAGCAGCTTTTGGTGTGGCTTTTGAGGCCTGTCCGCCGGTGTTGGAGTAGACCTCTGTGTCGAGCACAAGAAGGTTCACATTTTTATTGCCAGCCGTTACGTGGTCAACGCCACCATACCCGATATCGTAGGCCCATCCATCGCCACCAACACCCCATACACTCTTCTTGACCAGCATATCTGCCAGTGAAAGCAGGTTACGGGTATCTGAGGAGGTGGTCAGCACCAACTTCTCTTTCAAAAGGGAGACGCGTGCTCTCTGCTCTGCAATTTCAACTTCGTTGGTCTCGCTTGCTTCCAAAATCTCCTTGACCAGGGTTTCTCCGACCTCTGAGGCCACTCTTTTCAAAAGCTCACCAGCATACTCCCGCTGTTTGTCAATAGAGAGTCTGAAACCGAGAGAGAACTCTGCGGCATCTTCAAACAGTGAGTTGGACCATGCCGGGCCGCGACCACAGGAGTTGCTGGTGTAAGGGGTCGTTGGAAGGTTGCCACCATAAATGGATGAACAGCCTGTGGCGTTGCCGATGACCAGGCGATCGCCGAACAACTGGGTCAAGAGCTTGACATAGGGGGTTTCACCGCAGCCGGTGCAGGCACCGGAAAACTCGAAGAGTGGCTGCTGAAGCTGCTGCTCCTTGATCAGCCGTGTGTTGATTTTGCTGCGGTCATATTCAGGAATGGAAAGATAGAACTCCCAGTTCTCAGCTTCAGCTTTCCGTAGAGGCGGCTGCGGGCTCATGACCAGCGCTTTTGCGCCGCTGCTCTTATCCTTGCCGGGGCATATCCGCGCACAAATTTCACAGCCGGTGCAATCTTCAGGGGCAATCTGGATCGTGTAGCGCATCCCTTCCCAGCTCGTCCCTTTGGCAGCAGTGCTTTTGAAGGTGGCGGGCGCATGCTCCAGATTCTCGGGAGCATAAACCTTGGCGCGGATGGCTGCATGAGGACAGACAAAAGCGCATTTGGCGCACTGTATACATGCTGAAGGTTCCCAGACAGGAATTTCATCAGCCAGATTGCGTTTTTCAAATTTTGCAGTGCCAGTGGGGTAGGTGCCATCTGCCGGAAAGTCACTGACGGGGATGTTGTCGCCATCACCGGCAATGATTCGCGCCAGGACGTTGCTGACAAATGCAGGCGCATTGCCAACCACCGTTGGCCTCAGCTCCTTGATGCTGTCAGCCGCCGAACCGAGAGTGACCTGATACAGATTGGAGAGAGTTTTGTCGACCGCCTGAATATTCTGATTCACCACCTCATCACCTTTCTTGCCATAAGTCTGCCTTATGGCGTTCTTGATCTTTTCTACAGCCTCTTCACGGGGCAGTACACCGGATATGGCGAAAAAGCAGGCCTGCATGATGGTGTTGATTCGCTGGCCCATGCCGCTGGTGTGAGCAACCTTGTAGGCATCAATAGTATAGAGTTTGGCCTCTTTGCTGATCAGGTGCTTCTGTACAATTTTAGGCAGCTTTTCCCACAGTTCATGAGCCGCATAAGGTGAATTCAGCAGCAGAGTTCCCCCTTTTCTGAGATTTTTAACCAGATCAAGCATCTCCAGGAAGATCCAGTGGTGGCAACCGATAAACTGAGCCTCGGTTACCAGATAGGCCGAACGAATCTGTTCAGGCCCAAATCGCAGGTGTGAGGTGGTAATAGAGCCCGATTTTTTTGAGTCGTACACAAAATAGCCCTGAGCAAAATTATCAGTGTTTTCGCCAATAATCTTGATACTGTTTTTGTTGGCACCAACCGTGCCATCCGAACCAAGACCGTAAAAGAGAGCCCTGAACATCTCATCAGCTTCAATCGAGAAGGAGGGATCGTAATCGAGGCTGGTGTGGGTAACATTGTCGTTGATGCCAACGGTAAAGTGATTTTTGGGTTTTGCTGATGCGAGGTTGTCGAACACGGCCTTGACCATCGCCGGAGTGAACTCTTTGGAAGAGAGGCCATATCGGCCACCAAGAACGGTTGGCATCGATTTCAGCAGGCCATTCTGCACCGCTTCATGCAGGGCATTGACGGTGTCGAGGTAGAGTGGCTCGCCTGCGCTGCCGGGCTCTTTGACACGGTCAAGCACCGCAACAGAGGTAACCGAGGCTGGAAATGCCTTGACAAAACGATCAACATCAAAAGGACGGAAGAGACGGGGATGGATAACCCCCACCTTTTCATCCTGTTTATTGAGATATTCCATGGTCTCGCGCGCTGTTTCAACACCTGAACCCATCAGGACGATGACCCGTGTTGCATCGGGAGCACCATAGTATTCGTAAAGCTTATAGTGCCGTCCGGTGAGTTCGCCAAATTTGGCCATTGCCTTTTCAGTGATCTCCGGGCAGGCGTTATAGTAGCCGTTGACGGTCTCCCTTGCCTGGAAATAGACATCAGGGTTCTGGGATGTTCCGCGAAGCACCGGTGCATCAGGGCTGAGGCGGCGGTTTCTGTGAGCGATAACCAGATCGTCGTTGACCATCTCCTTGATAATCGTGTCGGGAATCACCTCGATTTTGGATATTTCGTGTGAGGTTCTGAAGCCGTCGAAGAAGTGGAGAAAAGGTACTCTTGACTCAAGCGTTGCGGCCGAGGTAATGAGAGCAATATCCATCACCTCCTGAACAGAACTTGATGCCAGCAGCGCAAATCCTGTGCCCCTTACCGACATGACATCGCTGTGGTCACCGAAGATCGAGAGCCCCTGTGCGGCAAGCGCACGGGCCGAGACGTGAATGGCGCAGGGGGTCAGTTCACCTGCAATTTTATACATGGTCGGAATCATGAGCAGCAAGCCCTGTGATGCCGTAAAGGTTGTGGTCAGAGCACCAGTCTGCAACGCTCCGTGAACGGCAGCCGCAGCACCAGCTTCACTCTGTAATTCATCAACTTTTGGAACGGTCCCCCAAATGTTTTTTTTCCCCTCGGCAGACCACATCTCTGAATACTCACCCATCGGTGATGCCGGGGTAATGGGATAGACACAAATTACTTCACTGGTGCGATAAGAGATATGAGCTAACGCTTCATTTCCCTCCATAGTTTTAAAAGTGCGGGTCATACTGGCAGTCACCTGATTTGTATTGATGAAAGGCATGCGTAAGTGTGCAGTGTACTGGCGTGCAGGCCATCAATCAACAGCAAAAGTTGCTTGACAAGAAAACAGGCCAATGTGGCAACAAAGATATTAAAAAAAATGATTATTGATAAATTTAATTAGATTCCGGCTTTTCCCGTTGAGAGACCCTCCGGTGGTCGTGGCAGTCTCTTTTGAATTGCCCTGCACAGGCCCAAGCTCTTTCGTTTACTTTTTCAATACATATATCCCAGGACAAGAGGTTTATCATGGACGCGGAACACTCCGAAAACATTGTCTATGGCAGAAATGCCGTCCTTGAGCTTCTCCAGCAAAAGCCCGAGAGTATCGAGAAGATCTATTTTCAGTTCAACACCTCTCATCCAAAACTTAAGGAAATTGTTATCACCTCACGGCGCCTGAAGCTTGTCAGCGGCAAGGCCCGGCTTGAAAAGCTTTCGGATATCGCAGGCACCACGAAACACCAGGGTGTCTGTGCGCTCATCAGCGCCGTCACCTACTATTCACTCGAAGAGGTTCTGGCACATCCCCGCAATACCTTTCCGCTTTTTGTGGTGCTGCAGGGGCTGGATGATCCGCACAATATCGGGGCCATTATCAGAACCGCCGAAGCTGTGGCCGCCGATGCGGTGGTGCTGGTTGAGGGTAAAGGCGCTCCGGTAAATGCGGTCGTCCATAAAGCGGCTGCCGGAGCGCTCTCCCATATCAGGATTTGCAAAGTAAAGAGTCTGGTGCGTGCTCTGGAGTTTCTGCATCAGTGCAATGTTCAGGTTATCGCTGCCGACATGGATGCCGAGCTGAATTATACCGACGCTGATATGAAAAAAGCGACGGCCATCGTTCTTGGCATGGAGGGAAGCGGACTTGCGCCGGAGGCGGTACAATTCTGTGACCATGTTGTTCGGATTCCGATGGCAGGCTGCGTTGAATCGCTCAATGTCAGTGTCACCGCCGGGGTGCTGCTCTACGAGGCAATGAGGCAGCGACTTGCGTAACTTGCCCTGCCCATTGATTTGAAGGAATTCCAAAAAATAGTACCTTGAGCATAATTAAATATTGCAGAGCAGACTCCATCAACACACTTTCTCTCTTTTGACCATGACTATTCCTGCCGACCTTCGCTATACCAAAGACCACGAATGGATTACACTGCTTGAAGATGGCAGTACTGCGCTGGTTGGTATCACTGACTTTGCCCAGCACGAACTTGGCGATATTGTTTTTGTGGAGCTGAAATCGGCAGGAACCACTCTCAAAGAGCATGAGGTGTTCGGGACGGTTGAGGCGGTCAAGACGGTCGCCGATCTCTTTGCGCCGGTTGCCGGAGAGATAGTTGAGGTCAACACAGAACTCGATAACGCTGAAATTGTCAATCAGGATCCCTATGGGAAAGGCTGGCTGGTCAAGATAAAGGTTGCCAATCCGGCAGCAGTAACTGCGCTGCTTGATGCTGAGGCTTACCGCCAGTTGACGGGGGAGTAACGGATGCCGTTTATAGTCAATACTGCGGATGAAAGAGAGGCGATGCTTCGTGCCACAGGTGCCAGCTCCTTTGATGATCTTCTTGCCGATATCCCTGAAGAGATTCGCCTGAAGAGGGTGCTTGACCTCCTTCCTGCCGTGGATGAGCTTCAGGTGCGCAAACTTCTCGAAGGGCTTGCGGCGGCTAACCGGAGCACCTCCGACTTTGTCAGCTATTTGGGCGGAGGCGCTTATGACCATTTTATCCCTGCGGCTATCAAGAGCATTGTCTCCCGCAGCGAGTTTTACACGGCCTACACTCCCTATCAGGCAGAGGTTTCACAGGGAACACTGCAGGCGATCTACGAATACCAGAGTCTGATATGCCGTCTTTATGAGATGGATGTCACCAATGCCTCCATGTATGACGGCGCGACGGCTCTTGCCGAAGCGGTGTTGATGGCGATGAATGTTACCGGTCGCAGTCAGGTGGTGGTGGCAGGCAAGCTGCATCCCTGGAACAGCTCTGTCCTGAAGACTTACCTTGAGGCTTCGGGCCATAATGCGGTTATTCAGAATGTGCTTCAGGATGGTGTGGGCGATCTTGCCTCACTCAAAGCGCTGGTGAACGAGAGTGTTGCCGCTGTTGTGGTTCAGCAGCCCAACTTTTATGGCTGCCTTGAGGATGTTGAGGCTCTTGGCACCATTGCTCATGCAGGTGGAGCGCTTTTTGTGGTCTCTGCTGATCCGCTCTCTCTGGGTCTGCTTGCAGCGCCCGGCAGTTATGGAGCTGATATTGCGGTGGGTGAGGGGCAGCCACTGGGCACACCGCAGAGTTTCGGAGGCCCCTATCTTGGCCTTTTCAGCGTCAAACAGCCGCTGGTACGCAAGATTCCTGGTCGCCTGGTCGGTATGACGAAGGATCGTGATGGTGAGGATGGCTTTATTCTGACGCTTCAGACTCGCGAGCAGCACATTCGTCGCGAAAAAGCAACCTCTAATATTTGCAGCAACCAGGCACTCAATGCGCTTCAGGCAGCCGTCTATCTTTCGCTGCTCGGCAAAGAGGGGCTTCGTGAGGTTGCCACCCAATCGGCACAGAAGGCGCACTATTTGGCGGGAAAGATTGCTGCAATACCAGGCTTTTCATTGAAGTATTCGTCGCCTTATTTCAGGGAGTTTGTGGTTGAAACACCGATTCCTGCAGCAGTTGTGGTCGAGCGGATGCTCGAACAGAAGATCTTTGCCGGTTATGATCTGGCGGCTCATGGTGAAACAGGGTTGCTGGTTGCGGTTACGGAGAAGCGGAGCAAGGGGGAGCTGGATGGTTTTGTGGAGGGGCTGGCGGGTTTGTTATAGGAGTTAGGGGAGTTATAGGTTTTATGGGAGTTATAAATTTTTCAGCTCCCTGGGAGGGAGCTGAAAAAGGGGAGGATTGGGGATGATTTTAGATGAGGTTGAGGGTTTTTAGCTCCTGATCGATGATCTTTTTGCTTTCGTCTGAAAGGGGAACAAGTGGCAGGCGGTAGTTCTCTTCAATCATACCCATACGGGCAAGGGCGTACTTTACTGGTACCGGGTTGCTCTCAATAAAGTTCAGCTTCAGGAGCTTGCGATATCGGCGGTTGATTGAGCGAGCCTCTTCGAGGTCGTTCCGCTTGACCGCTTCAATGAGTTGCTTGATCTCTTTTGGTATCTGGTTTGCCGCAACAGAGATTGCCCCGTCTCCACCCATTGCCATAAAGGGGAGAATCAGCGAATCTTCACCAGTCAGCACAGAGAAATTGTCAGGTCGCTCCTCAAGCAGTTCAGAGATTTGACCGATATTTTCTGATGCCTCCTTGACCGCTGCAATGTTTTCAAAATCACGGGCGAGCCGCAGGATAGTCGATGCCGCGACATTGCAACCAGTTCTTCCTGGAACATTATAGATGATAATCGGCACAGAGACCGCCTCGGCGATCTGCCGGTAGTGCTGATAGATCCCCTCCTGCGATGGCTTGTTGTAATAGGGAGAAACCGACAGAATTGCCAAAGCACCCGCCTTCTCGGCATTTTTTGCCAGCTCGACAGCATGTTTTGTATCATTGGTGCCCGCACCCGCCGCCACCATTATCTTTTCACCAGCCTCATCCTTTACCGTGCGGATAATCTCAGCCTGCTCATCCCCGGAAAGTGTTGGCGACTCACCGGTCGTTCCACAGGTGATGATAATATCCGTCCCCGCCTTGATATGAAACTGCACCAGTCTCCTCAAGGCATCGCTATCTATCGAATTGTCCTGCCTGAAGGGGGTCACAAGTGCAACGGCGGATCCTGAAATGTAACGTCTGGACATACTTTTTTATCCCGGTAGTATTGAAAATCGTTGTAAGTCAATCGTGAGAACTTGAGCCTGGTCATGGTATCGTTCCCGGTCAGAGAGAGAATATACAGAGAAAGGTAATTTGTAAAACTGATTTTATCGCAAAATCAGAAAACTCTTTTTAAAAAATCAGCAGGAGCGAGGATGTGCGTTGAAAATCAATATTCTTTTAAAATTCTGCCAGGAGGTTCTCTATATTTTGACAATAATAACCGATGTAGAGAGATAAAGGAGTCTTATGCCTAAAGAGGAGCCCGGAGTAAGAGCATATCTCCTGACTGTTTACTGCGATTTTCTGTTTTCAAACTTATTTTTACCAAAGGGCACCCTGCTTTTCGGGTATGCAGGGTGCCAATTTATTTTCGATGGGAAGCCCCCCTTGTCGGGGAACTCTTGTTGAATCAAAGGAGAGATCATGAAGAGTTTTCTGCCGCTGAATATCAGAATAGATAACAGGAAAATTCTCTTTGTCGGAGGCGGTAAAATTGCACTTCACAAAATCAAAACGGTTCTGCAGTACACCAGCAATATTTCAATTATTGCGCCAGAGATTCAGGATGAGCTGCATGAGACGGGATTTACAGAGATCTATAAAGAATATGAAAAATCGGATCTTGAGGGCTTTTTTCTTGTCTATGCCTGCACCAACAACATAGAGGTGAACCGCAGGATAAAAAACGATGCGGCAGCTTATGGAATTATGGTCAATGTTGTCGATAACCGGGAGTTGTCAGATTTCATTTCACCGGCAGTCATCAAAAAAGATGAGATGACCATTGCCGTATCCTCAAATGGAGAAAATGTAAAAAAATCAGTTGAGTGGCGAAACAAGATAAAAGCTATGCTCCAGCATGGCGATTTCTTTACAAAGAGTTCCGAACCGAACAAGAGTGGATATGTCTCTATCATCGGTGCTGGGCCTGGTGACCCTGAATTGCTGACCATAAAGGCGCAAAGAGTGCTTCGTGAGGCCGATGTTATTCTTTATGATGACCTGGTGAGCAGCGAGATCGTTGACCGGCTTGACGCAGAAAAAATTTATACCGGCAAAAGAAAGGAGAGCCATCACTTTGAACAGGAGGCCATCAATGAAGAGCTTGTTTGCCAAGCTCTCCAGGGGAAAAAAGTTGCCAGATTAAAGGGAGGAGACCCCTTTATTTTTGGTCGAGGTGGTGAAGAAATAGAAGCGCTGCGGCAACATGGTATCAGATATGAAATAATACCTGGTATTACTGCAGCCCATGGTGCCAGCGCCTACACAGAGATCCCCCTGACCATGAGAAAAATCTCCTCTTCGGTAGCCTTTTGCACTGGTCATCCGGTCAACAAAATCCAGGTTCCGGATGCGGATACTCTTGTCTACTACATGGTTGCATCTACCGTTCATGAGGTACTGGAAGCAGTTGCTGAAAAAGGCAGGGATGAGAATACCATGGTTGCGATAGTTCAGAATGCAACATGTTACAATCAGAAGATTATTACAGGCACACTGGGTGAATTAAGAAAAAGTGAGCATGCGGTCTCTTCGCCAGCACTGCTTGTTCTTGGTAAAAATATCAATCAGTTTATCAAGGATAACTGGTACTCCAAAAAGAAAAAGGTGCTCATTGCGGGGGAAGATTCCGGGCTTTATGTTTCTGAGGAGTATACCAGGGTGCTTTTTTCATGCAAAAGTGTCGAGTGTACTGAACGGCATAACCATCCACAGGAAATACCGTTAGACCTTGACTTTATTGACGAGATATATTTTTCATCATTGGCCAGCCTCAGAAACTTCAGCCTCCTCTATAAGAGCATTCCAGAGAAAATAACGGTAAAAACAGCCAGCCGCAAGGTAAATGATGAGTATAAAAAGCTTTTCCAGATATTGACTATTTCGTTGTAATGAAGTATTTCTCTGAACTGTAGAAGGCTGGTTAAAAAGATCAACTTAACTCATCGCCCTCGAGGAGATCAAGAATTCCGTTTAAGAGCGCATCAAGGGATTTTCCGTACATTCCTGATTTTTCTCATCGATAGTCACGCCTGAATTTCCGTGAAAATTCAATCCTCCTCATTAAGCACCCTGAATAATTCTTCTCTGGAACTAACAGCAATAAGCTCTCCTCGTTGTGAGACTCCATAATAGCTTCTATCGTCTCGGCATTCGGGATGTGAGCGGTTCAAATGGCAATGCTTTTTCAGCGGCAACCCGCATCAGCATAAGGCGCACAGCATCGGACAGGGTGAGCCCTATGGAAGCCAGTACAGCGGTGGCTTCAGCTTTGGTTTTTTCGTCGATTCGAGCCCTCACAACAGTGTTTGCAATCATCTCTTTTTCTTGTTTGTCTCTACTCGTCGTGATTTCATGACGATGCTCTCTGACCGATTGCTTACAGGCGAAGAGCAGACCAGCTCTTCCTGATATCATTATTCAAGGGTCAGGTAAAGCCCTGCTTATTTTCCAGTTCCCCAAAGAATACTTTATATTGCTGATGATATTCATCTCCGTAATCCACCTAATCCTTTCCAATGGGTATTATCTCCCCACAGAAACCTGAACCGACAGGTCTCATTTCCAGGAGCGAAAAACGGTCAGTGAAAATACTTGTCGCCTCCCCCGGTGATGTCGACAGGGAACGGGAGATTGTTGAAGAGGTGATTGCAGAGTGGAACATCCGTAATGGTGATGATCGTCACATGGTTATCGAGGCGGTTCTGTGGGAAAAACATGCCGCGCCCGAAAACCGGGGAGAGGGCGAGGGGCCGCAGGAACCAATTACCCGCCAGCTTGTTGATGATTGCGATTGTGCTATCGGGATTTTCTGGCATCGCATAGGAACACCGACCAAACTTGCTGAAGGTGGAGCGGTTGAAGAGGTGCAGAGAATGCTGACCGTGCTGAAGCGTCCGGTGATGCTCTATTTTTCCGACATGCCGATTGTTTGGAGCAAGATTGATGTTCAGCAGAAAGCAAAGCTTGAGGCATTCAAGGAGATGATGAAGGCCGACGGACTGATTTGGGAATACGATAGTCTGGAGGCGTTTCGCACCCATCTTTCCCGTCACCTTGACAAGCAGATTCGCCAGTGGTTCTGCACCCCCGGTTCCCCAACCCTCAAGCAGCCCATACCGGAGTTTGAGGAGTTCCGTCGCTATCAGGCAGCGCTGAAAAAGGAGCTGGGCTACATCCGCATGCTTGGAATGCCGGGTGTTGAGAGCATCAAGGTGAACCTGAATAACGACACCTTTGTGCCGTTGCGCCTTTCTGACCATCAGGTGAGAGGCGGCAAATCACAGCCACAGGACTCTTTTCAGGAGCATGAAGGGGAGAGCCACATCTTTTATCCTGATGAGGTGATGAAACGGGCATTCAAAAAACGCAGGATGTTGCTGGTGATTGGCGACCCGGGGTCAGGCAAAACCACCCTGCTCAAATATTATGCCTTGTGCGCCCTCGAAGAGAGCAACCGGCTTGGCTTTGCTGTTCCACCGAACCTCTTTTATCTGCCACTCCGCGACCTTGTCCGTGATAAAGCCACCAACCACTACGACTCTCTTCCGGCAAACCTTTCCAGTTGGGCCGCAAAGCACCATCAAACCATTGCCCCCCGGTTGTTTGAGACCAGGCTTCAGAGTGGCACCTCTCTTGTTTTGCTCGATGGTCTTGATGAAATCAGTAATACCGAGGAGAGAAAAGAGGTCTGCAGTTGGATCGACGGTGCCTGGAGCGGCTTTGGGCAGGCTTTTTTTGTGGTGACATCACGGGCGACCGGATACCTCAAGGAGGAGGGGATCGAGCTTGAAGTTGATCACGAACGGGCCGATGTCCAGGACTTCACGCTGGCACAGCAGGAGCGTTTTTTAAGGAACTGGTTCACCGCCGCATTTTTGAAAGATCCTTGTGAAAAGGGAGCCGACGAAGCTGAGTGGGAACGTCAGCAGAGAGCGGAAGCCGGGGTGCGAACCACAACCATGGTTGCCCACCTCAACGGTGAACAGAACAAGGGGTTACGCCAACTGGCCGCCATACCC
>CAIOLC010000103.1 GCA_903859055.1 uncultured Chlorobiaceae bacterium
AAACCTCATCAGGCCTGACTGTTGTAGACATATCTTATTCCGCTTGGTTATTTGTTAAGAAAAGAGAAAGATTCTGCTTACCTTGTTCCGATGGTCGGAATGACCATCCATATCCAATAGATAAAACCTGAATTTAATGAAAAGCTTTTAGTTATTCAAATTCCTTTCGTTTTATTTGAAGAACTGCGGCTCGTTACCTTTACCACTCATTATTACGCACACAGGAATTTTGCCCGAAGAAAACGGTATGAAAACTGTTAAAGGATTTGCTTCAGCAACCGTCGGCAATGTGGCATGCGGGTTTGACGTGCTCGGATTTGCCATTACTACTCCAGGCGATGAGGTAATTCTCACGCTTTCCGACACTCCAGCATTCGATTCTCCGGTCTCCATCACAAAAATCTCCGGCGATGGTGGCGCACTCCCTCTTGATCCAAAAAAAAATACCTCCAGCTTTGTTATCCTGAAATTTCTCGAATATATCCGCGCCCATAAAAAAATCGATTTTACCGGCCATATCTCCCTCGAACTTATCAAACACCTGCCGCTCAGCAGCGGAATGGGAAGCAGTGCTGCAAGTGCTGCAGCCGCTCTTGTTGCCGCAAACGAACTTCTGGGAAGCCCCTGTTCAAAAATGGAGCTGGTTCACTTCGCCATTGAGGGAGAACGGGTCGCCTGCGGATCAGCTCATGCCGACAATGCAGCACCAGCCATTCTGGGCAATTTTGTGCTGATACGAAGCTATACTCCTCTTGACCTTATTACAATTCCATCACCCGAACACCTCTACTGCTCACTGGCGCATCCTCATACTGAACTCCGCACAGCCTACGCCCGATCCGTTCTGCCGCAGGAGATTTCTCTCAAAACGGCAACCCAGCAGTGGGGCAACGTTGGAGCACTCGTCGCAGGCCTGCTCACCTCCGACTATGACCTTATCGGACGTTCGCTGGTTGATGTTATTGCTGAACCAAAGCGAGCACCGCTGATCCCCGGATTTTTTGAAGTTAAACATGCGGCAATTGATGCAGGCGCACTCGGATGCAGCATTGCGGGTTCCGGCCCGTCGGTTTTTGCCTTTTCCTCCTCTGAAAAGGTCGCATTAAAAGTTGGAACTGCCATGAAAGAGGCATTCCTGCACTCTAAAGCTCACCTTGAATCAGATGTCTGGGTAACACCGATCTGCAAGGAAGGGGCTCGAATACTGCCTTGAATTACTTTAAGAGAATATCGAATACCTATGATCTATTTCAGCACCAATAAAACATCGATACCTGTCTCGCTGAAAAAGGCCACCCTCGAAGGGCTTGCCCCCGATGGCGGCCTCTATGTTCCTTCTGAAATCCCCCGCTTTTCACCAGAAGAGATCAAGCTGCTTGAGGGCGCAAGCTTCAACAACATCGCCTTTGCCATTGCAAAAAAGTTTATCGGCAGTGATATTCCGCCCGACCAGCTCAGCGACATGATCGATACCTGTTATAACTTCGTCACTCCATTGGTGCAGCTCAACAGCAACACCTTTGTGGAAGAGCTGTTTTGCGGGCCGACACTCGCCTTCAAGGATTATGGAGCCCGTTTTCTGGCTCGTCTCACCGGTTTTTTTGCAGCAGAAGAGCAGAAGCTGATTACCGTCCTGGTTGCAACATCGGGAGATACAGGAAGTGCTGTCGCTTATGGATTTCAGGGCATCGCCAACACAAGAGTTGTTCTGCTCTACCCTTCAGGTAAAGTGAGCCCTCTCCAGGAGCAGCAACTCACGACAGCCGGAGGCAACGTCCATGCCCTTGAAGTTGAGGGAGATTTTGACGACTGCCAGCGCATGGTCAAGGAGGCATTTGTTGATCAAAACCTGAAAAAATCCCTGACTCTCACCTCGGCAAACTCCATCAATATTTCAAGGCTGATTCCCCAGTCCTTCTATTATGCCTGGTCCAGCCTGCAACTCAAGGAGCAGTACGGCTACAGCAATCCGCTCTTTTCTGTCCCAAGCGGCAATTACGGAAACCTTACCGCCGGGGTGCTGGCAAAACGGATGGGCTTTCCGATTGGCCACTTTCTTGCCGCCTCGAACGCCAACGACAGCGTTACCCGTTACATCGACAATGGTCGATATGAGCCACGTCCAACGGTTACAACCCTCTCGACAGCAATGGACGTTGGCAATCCAAGCAATTTTGCACGATTGAGATATTTTTTTCATAACGACCATGACTCCATGACCAGAGAGATTACCGGCATCGCTGTTTCGGATGATGAGACCAGGGCAACCATCCGTTCAGTTGATGATCAGTTCGGCTATCTCATGGAGCCACATACCGCTGTCGCCTTCTCAGCCCTTGAACAGTACCGCTCAACGAAAAAAGGGGATGACAGTGCAGGTATTGTGCTTTCAACAGCCCATCCTGTAAAATTTCTTGAAGCAATCGAGGAGACGCTCAACAAAAAGATCGACATTCCCTTAAATCTTCAGGAGCTTATGAACAAAAAGAAGAGTGCCACCTTGATCAGTTCAGAGTATAAAGAGCTCGCCTCTTTTCTCAACAAACTTGACAAGTAAACCTGTACTGAGCTACGGCATGAACTTCCGAACACTGATATTTCTTTTTATCCTTATTCCGATCACCTTTTTCGGGATAGTGGCGACCCTGCTGATCAACCTTTTCGACCCTACCGGGAACAGCTTCCATAAAATTGCTGCCTGGTGGGGCCGACTCAGCGCAAAACTTTTCGGAATAACGATTGAGGTTATCGGGCAGGAAAATTACAACCCCGATCAACACTACCTCGTCATCAGCAACCATGCTGGCATGGCCGATATACCGCTGCTGCTCAGCATTATGAAGCTGGACCTCCGATTTATGGCAAAAGAGGAGCTTGGCAAAATACCGCTGTTTGGCAGAGCCCTGAGGCAGGCGGGCTATGTCATGATCAAACGGGGGCAGAACCGGGATGCTCTGAACAGCCTTTTTGATGCCATAGAGGTGCTGAAAAAGGGACATTCTCTCCATATCTTTCCTGAAGGCACCCGCTCAGCAACCGGTGAACTGCTTCCCTTCAAGCGCGGAGCGTTTCGTGTTGCACAAAAAGGGGGGGCTCCTGTACTGCCTGTCACCATCATCGGCAGCCATCTGATCACCCCAAAAAAGAGCCTTAAAATCAATAAGGGAAAAATCACGGTGATCATCGACAAACCAATCCTCCCCTTATCTTGCAGCTCCATTGAAGAGCTTATGGCCGCCTGCTCCAACGTCATCACCACCAACTTCAACCGCTACCGCAACAACTAAATCTGGCGGTAGAGGTTCACCATCTCAATGGCCGTCATGGCCGCATCAAAACCCTTGTTGCCAGCTTTTGTTCCGGCACGTTCTATCGCCTGTTCGATATTTTCTGTGGTGAGCACCCCAAAGGCAATCGGCACACCGGTATCGAGTGAGGCCTGGGCAATCCCTTTCGTCGCTTCGGCAGCAATGACATCGAAATGGGGAGTCGATCCCCGAATAATCGCGCCAAGCGTCACAAGGGCATCATATTTGCCGCTGAGGGCAACTTTTTTGGCCACCATCGGCAGCTCAAAAGCGCCGGGACAGCGATAAATGGTGATATTCTCTTCGGAACCACCATGCCGGCGAATACAATCAACGGCACCCTCAACAAGCTTCTGCCCGATAAAATCATTGAAGCGGGAGACGATCAAAGCAAACCGTGTACCCTTGGCATCCAGGAGACCATCAATTTGTTGAATCTGCATAACAATCGTTGTTTTGAGTTATTTCTGCGGGTGGCAATAACCAAGCATCCGCTCTACAAGATCAATAAGAACATGGCCGATAGTGATATGGCACTCTTGCACCCGGTCCGCCGAACCTGAGTGGGGCACAATAATTTCAAGATCAGCAACCCCTTTCAACTGCCCACCATCACCCCCAAGCAGGGCAATGCTTTTCATCCCCTGGCGCTTTGCATTGCTCAAGGCATTGACAACACTCATACTGTTTCCGCTGGTAGAGAGCCCGACCAGAATATCCCCTTCACGCCCATAAGCCTCAACAAGGCGGGCAAACACCGCATCGTACCCGAGGTCATTTGCCCCTGCCGTCAATGCAGAGGTATCGACAGAAAGTGCTATTGCCGGAAGTGCCGGACGATCGACACTGCTGCGGTAGCGGATGGTCAGCTCCGTCGCCAGATGCTGGGCATCGGCCGCACTGCCACCATTGCCGCAGAACAGAACCTTGCCTCCATTTTCAAAGGTCTCGGCCATCATTCGTGCCATGGCGACAATAACCGTACTGTTCTGCCGTGCCACACTCTCCTTCAGGCGGGCACTGTAGAGCATGATATC
This sequence comes from uncultured Chlorobiaceae bacterium, assembly GCA_903859055.1. Classification (GTDB taxonomy): domain Bacteria; phylum Bacteroidota; class Chlorobiia; order Chlorobiales; family Chlorobiaceae; genus Chlorobium. The sequence goes on from CAIOLC010000103.1 coordinate 4,346, forward strand.
GAGCACCACCTCCTCATAGCGACTTCGGTCAGTCAAGCTATCAGAACACCTGCTGCATTGCTTCACCATAATAAACAGGATTTAAGCATGATGGGATCAGGCTGGCAATATAAGGAAAAAAGTGAAGGGTTCTCTTCTTGTGTCAACATGATCAGGTATGAACTGGTTGGCAAAAAGCAAAACGACCACTCCACTGAAGCCAGAAACAATCCTGTGGAGTGACCGCCATGCCGAGCAGACATAACGTGCTATCACATCATCAATTTTTCTTTGAAATAACCATCGTCCACCGCTTATCACCCACGTTCACTTCTACTGTCAGCGGAAGAGCACCCTCTGGTGCCTGATCGACTGAGAAGGACTTGGTGTTCACATTATACTGTATCCAACTTGGCAACGAAGCGCCTCCCTCAAGCGAAACCCGCTCGACAACCGTCGTTGTTGCTACTGAAGCACTGACTTCCGGGGGAAGCAAAATTGTAAATGCTGTTCCCGAACGAAGCATTTCAGACGGAATCGCGACAGTGACGAGACCGCTTGACTGCGGTGTTGACAAAGTGACCATCTGAACAGTAATTCCACTTCCGGATGTCACTGATCCAAATCCAGCACCCTGCGGATTCGCTCCAGCTCCAGAGCCGCCCAAATCCAGTAAGGACGCTCGCAAAAATAACATGAACAAAAGTTAATCAGGGACGACTTTACGAGGATTCAATCTATAGTTCCATTCCCCGTGAAAATCATCACGCTCAACAATTCAACATGGCGAGTTCATTATCGGAGACTTTTATCCCTTGCTGGTACTTGTTTTCATCAAGTGTTGCCTTTATGCGTAATCCTGTTTTGGTCGTCGTGTTTCCGATCAAATTAACGACAACTTCCCGACTGAGAAGAGGACGACCTCGCCAATTGGCTGTTATGTTGCAAAACATTCGATGCTCTATCTTGTTCCAAAAAAGCCGGTACCGGGCTGCGTTTCATCCGGGATCTCGAACAGGGAAAGAAAACGTTGCGTATGGACAAGGTGAACCAGCTCCTTGGGTTGTTCGGTTATGAACTTGGCCCTGTTAAACAGGAACGGGGGGAATAGTTGATGAAAAAAGCTGAAATACAGTATCAGAATCGTACTGCGGGCTGGCTTATACAAGATGAGGATGGTTATCATTTCATGTATGATGTGGCGTATCTGGCATCGGAAAATCCGAAGGCGATAAGCGTTACTCTGCCGTTGAAGGCTACAGCATATACCAGCAAAACAATGATTCCTTTTTTTGATGGATTAATTCCCGAGGGATGGCTTCTCAATCTGGCGGAAAGGAATTGGAAGCTTGACCCGCGAGATCGTATGGGACTTTTGATGAGTTGCTGCCGGGATTGCATCGGGGCGGTGAGCGTGCATCCCGTCATTACGGAGTAAGCGATGCAGCATAATTGTCTCTACTGTTATAAGCCATTGGAGTATCGCTCAGGAAAGTCCAGCAGCAGCAAAAAAAGTTAGTCTTACAATTCTGCAACACCGCTTTTCAAATACCCGGATAGCGGCATAAAGCCCGATCAGGTTAACTGGTGTTTTCGATAGCAATAGCTCACTCAGTCCAATTGAAATTTGGCTTTCTGTGTGTTGTGACACAATCTCTGAGATAGAGATTTATCAAGGACTGGTAGGGAAGGCCCATTTCATTGGAAAGTGACTTGAAGTAGTCAACAACATCTTCACCAAGTCTGATTGTTACTGGCTTTTTTAATTTTGCAGCAAACGGATTTTTTTTACGCTGCATTTTTGAGAGATCGTATTCTTCTTTCATCAGTTACCCCTGTAGAATTTGGTTTCAGTTTTGGTTGCTCTGCGAGCTGAGATGATTCTGATCACTTCATCAGATTCTCTATAGCAGTGGCAGACCATCAAAATTCTGGAGTGAATACTTCTTCCGAGGAGAAGAAAGCGATCCTCTTCGTCAGAATTTTCTTGATCAAAAAATTGATCAGCAAATTCGTCATAGAACACGGTTTTTGCTTCTTGAAAAGTTACGCCGTGTTTCTCAGAATTGATCCTGGCTTTGTTGTCATCCCATTGAAATTCGATAGTCATATTTGTAAATATAAATTATGTACAAATGAAAAGCAAAGCGAAAAATTGAATCTGTAAGTCTTTGAAAATCAATGATGGCTCTCTTGCTGGTCAGGAGACCCGATATTCCAGCAACACCTTTTTTCGTAAAAACATAAGGCAATGCTCCGCCAAGGTGCATTCTGGAAGGTATCGCATTTTGCGATAGGAGAAGTTCAACCTCTTTTTCGGAAAGCTGAAACATAAAATCTTCAGGAAATCGTTTGCTGTTGCCGTTTGACCTGTTTCGCTCCGCAGCACTTCAGAGAGCATGGCCACGCCCTGTTCCGTGATGAAGTAAGGAATGATTAGTGGGCCAGTCAAAGCTTATGACTAGTTCACTTTTTTCAGTCTCAGACATCTGAAAATGAAAACAGTCAGGGAAACGGATCCTTTGCAACCCCCCATCAAGAAAGTGTCGAAAAATCAGGCGTTTTTCGACATATCGCCAAAACATGTCGATCGCATCGACATAATCACCCTTTGAGTGCCTCAAGCAACGGCAGATTCATAGAGATCCGTTCGCGGCCAACCACTTCGCTGGTCACAAATCCGATATGCTCAAGTGCCTGCAAATACTATCCCCGATACTGCAGTCTTCAGTGTATCAAGAAAACGTTTTCCCAATCCAGCCTGCCGCTGTCGTTGCCGCATAGGCCGCCAGCCAGCGGCTCAATATCTCTGGTCTCAGTCGGCATCAGCTCATCGAGTTCGTCATCCACCACCCTTCTCTGGTATGCGGGCATTATTGTCCTTTGTTGTTTTTTTTGCTCACGTTATATGTCGCTACACTACCATTTCGCCGCACCTTACACTACCGTTTCGCCACAGTCAACAGGAGTAAATGCAAAACGTACAGCGAGAAGGGATGCCGGGAAGCAATTTTTTGCGCTATACCTGATTATTCTGCTCAAAATGGTAATTTCCGGTAGAAAAATGAATGGCTTTGCCTGAGATGCTGTTTCAGGCAAGAACCGTGTTCATGGCCCAAGCAATGCCGCAGGAACAACGGCAATCCCATCTGGGCGGCGATAGGCCTGCGAGCCGGTATGAATCACTATCGAGTCCAATAAATCATCGCCGATTTGCTCTCGCAGCCACAAAAGATGTTGGACATCTCCATCATCAACGGCACCACTCAGTTTGACCTCAATGGCAATCACACGTTGATCTCCCCGCTCCACAATCAGATCAACCTCCTGGCGACCACCCTGAAGGCGCAGGTGGCTGACATGAGCTTCGGCTGCCTGGGCAAAGACCCGGATGCCAAGAGTAACCAAAGACTCGAACAGATGCCCCAGCAGTGCTCCGTCGCGTGGAATAGTCCGTTTTGGCTTTTCACCGGCCAACAGGGCATCAGCATCGAGACCGAGCATTCGCACAGCAAGTGCCGGATCGGCCAGGTGGTGCTTGGGCGACTGGGCAAGGCGATTCAAACGGTTCCGGGACGGTAACCATGCAGGAAGCGGATCAACGATCCAAAGTCGTTCAAGGATCTCTCGATACGGTTGTGTCGTTGTTTGCGAGGGTTTGTCGCCCTGCCCGCCAGTCGCGGCATCGCGGATAGTCTCCAACGAGGCCGTCGTCGCTGTCGCTGCCGCATAGGCCGCCAGCCAGCGGCGCAATATCTCCGGTCGTCGAACCATGTATCCCTGTTCAGGAAAGTCGGTATCAATAATGCGGCGCAGGTAACCGTCCAGTTGTAAGCGAAGGGCGCGCCCAGTCAGTGGCCGTATGCCCGGAAAGCCGGAGTGGACGATTTCGCGAACATAATCTGCCAGGGTCACATCGGTTTTGCCAGCAATATCAGGCCTCTCCCCCATGAGAAGTCTTTGCAGGCTGACAGTTGGAATACCTACACCTCGTTCCGCAAGCGACATGGGCCTCATCCTCAAAGTAACAATCCGTCCGGCTCCCGAGTGGGTTGGTGGCGTAGCAGGCCCGGCAGATCCGGTCAGCAGGAAGCGTCCCGGCGCTTGATCGCGGTCAACAGCCCGCCGCACGGCATCCCAGACAGATGGCACTCGCTGCCACTCATCAAGCAGCAGGGGGGATTCCTGGGTTAAGAGCAGCGCCATGTCCGCTTCGGCGATGGCACGCTGGGCTGGTTCATCTAACTGGAATACGGTTCGACATCGACCCTCAGCAGTAGCCGTTTTCCCTACCCCCTTGGCTCCCTCCAGTGCGATGGCGGGGAGCGTCGGCATCAGCTCATCAAGTTCGTCATCCACCACCCTTCTCTGGTATGCGGGCATTATTGTCCTTTGTTGTTTTTTTTTGCTGACGTTATAAGTCGCTACACTACCATTTCGCCGCACCTTACACTACCGTTTCGCCATAATATACAATCCCGTTCCGCCACAGTCAACAGAAGAAAAGGAGTACATGCAAAACGTACAGCGGGAAGGGATGCCTGGAACCTATTTTTTGCACTATACCTTCATCTTCCGCACAAAATGGTAATTTCCGATATAAAAATGAATACGGGCAAGACCCTGAACATTAACCTTCTGAAACATGAAATCATACCACAAGGAACTCTGGCTACAGATACCTGCAAGAATGGATTTTGTCAATATCACCGGCCAGGTTGAGCAGGCTCTTCAGGAGAGCGGCATTCAGGAGGGGCTCTGCCTGGTGAATGCGATGCACATAACGGCGTCAGTCTTTATCAATGATGACGAACCGGGGCTGCATCAGGACTACAAGCGGTGGCTTGAGGAGCTGGCTCCGCATGAACCGTTAAGCCGCTACCAGCACAACAGAACTGGCGAGGATAACGGCGATGCCCATCACAAGCGCCAGATCATGGGTCGGGAGGTGGTTGTTGCCGTCACAAAAGGGAGGCTGCATTTTGGTACCTGGGAGCAGATTTTCTACGGCGAGTTTGATGGCAAGAGAAAAAAACGGGTGCTCATCAAGATTATCGGCGAATAAGCGGGCGCTTCGGTATGGGAGCATATCACCCTGACCGGCGATTATGTATGGCGCAACCTTCAGAGTTGATAAGGGAAGCTGAGCGGCTTTATATTCAGCGCCAGAGTCAGTGGAATGATCTTTTTCAGCTTGGCGATATGGCAGTGCAGAAACAGCATCTGAATGAGCATGATGTAGCCGCAGAGATTGAAGTATCTGTATTCTGACGCTACCCCATTATGGTTCTGTCCATCCTTCAACCTTTCCGTATTCTGCGTTGAAGTAGACTGCGCCGCTTGTGTTGTAATACCAGTTACAGAAGTACATTCGATGCCGGTTCTGACAACGCTAAACTCGGAGCAGTGAGAATGATGATAAAATACCAGTTTCATTTTTTCAGTAATTGAAGAAAGCGGCGGACAACACGAACCAATTTACGTGCATATAAAGCGAAATTTTGGCTTGATGGCAGCATTGCTTATAATAGGGGATTCGCCTCAAGAGAGTTACAACATCTTCAAAAATTGGTCGTAAATAATAAGGCAAGAATTGAGGAGGTATGGCATGAACATTTCAGCAATCAGTAATCCGCAGGCATTGCATCTCTCATTTGGTCAACATCGCTTTGATGTTGAACTTAAGGACGGGCGCATTCTATCTGTCCCTTATACCCGGTTTCCCCGATTGATTGGAGCATCGTCTGAGCTGTTGAACCATTACGAACTTTCCGGAAACGGTGAAGGAATTCATTGGCCAGATCTTGATGAAGACATTTCGGTACAAGGGCCGCTTGCCGGTCATGGTGACCAAACCAACTTTGCAAGAAAATATTGGCAGGAACATCCCGAACACTTACCCTTCCATGCAACAGAAAGCGCGGCATAGCATGGCGGTTATAGCACCATATCAGCCCTGCTCCAGCTTCTTTGTTGCCGTACCAATATTATACAACTCCTCATCTTCGTTAATGCTGATACCATCATGAAGTGTAGCTTTTTTAAAAACGAGCTTCGCTGTAGAAAAAAAATCACTGGTTTCAGCTTTCAGATTTCGTGCCACCATGCGACAATAATCAGGATCAGTTTCCACACCAATGCTGTTGCGGCCAGTTTTCAGCGCTGCAATCATGGATGTGCCTGAACCACAGAAAGGATCAAGCACAGTATCACCTTCGAACGAGAACATCCTCACAATTCGTAACGCAAGCTCAAGAGGAAAAGGCGCTGGATGCTGTTTTGTTGAGGCACCGGGAATTGTCCAGATCTGCTGAAACCATCGGTTAAAATCATCTTTGCTGATCCGGCTGGCATCTCGCTGTTGTTCACTTGGCTTGCGGTACCCTCCCGGCTTTCGCTGCATAAGAATAAATTCCATATCATTTTTGATAATGGCATTCGGCTCGTACGGCTTGCCAAGAAATTTGGAGCCATTGGCAACCTCATAAGATGCGTTGGCAATCTTGTGCCAGATAATCGGATTCAGGTTATCAAAGCCAATTCGACGGCAAGAAACACAAATATCTGCATGAAGGGGAAAAACAAGATGCCGCCCAAAATCGCGCCGGGCAACGCAAACATCTCCAACCACACACACAAGGCGCCCGCCCGGCACAAGAACCCGGTAGAGATGATGCCACACTTTTTCAAGTTCAAAAAGAAATGCCTCATAGTCATCAATATGGCCAAGCTGATCAGGAGATTCATTATACCGCTTCAGGTTCCAGTAAGGAGGTGAGGTTATGACAAGGTGCACCGAATCGTCATCAAGGAATGAAAGATCCCGGGCATCCCCATTAATGAGCCTGTGCAACGTATTGTTTTGACTGCTGTTCATACAAATGTTCCAATATGACCCGTAAGAATTTTAGCAAACCGTTCAAGAGAAAGGTCATCTGCCGGTACATGAAAGCTACCGTCAACCCCTTCTCTGTCGGAAGAAGTTATAAAAGCAGCAGCAGTATAATGCCGTTCAAGCACAAGTTTGCGACAAAAGAGTTCATAGCGACGTTGGTACGAAGCCCCTTCAAACTCCTGAAACACCTTAAAATGAGGCTCTTTAACCTTTACCGGACGAATGGATGCCTCACACTCTTCCAACATCAAAAAATATCCGAGAAAGGGCTGAGGGCTATCAAGATAAGCATGTTCACGATATGCTGTCCACAAATCGAGAGCACTGCCCATCGCCTCTTCAGTCCGGTTATTAAAATTATTTCCAAAAGAGGGCCCCACCTGAGATTTTGCTTCAATAGCCGCAATAAGCGTTTGATCCCGGACTACCAGAAGATCCCACTCTTTTGTTGGCCTGAAATATCCCGGAAGTTCAACTGATCTTTTTCTGAACACATACTGTTCCGAAATACCTGCATTGATAATGATTTCCGTAAACAAGTCAATAAAGCCATCCATTTGAGCACCGCCGGTAACCGCACTGCGAAGACCTTGATCTGCTTTGCCTACCTCTTGCTGCTTTTTTATCTGGGCTCTTCTTGTTTGCCAATAATGTGCCACCGCTTGTTCGCTCCGCTCAGGTAAATCTGAAAAAATTGAGCCAATCATCGTCATGTTGTTTGTTTTGCTTGTACCGGAAAAACGAAAAATAGGTAATTCGCCAACTAATCAGGCACCAGTTGATTGCCGTCTGTAAGATATCACCCTGACCGACGAATATATATGGAGCACACTTTTAAGGGCAAAGAGTTGAATTTCTGAGCGTTACGGTTCCCTTAACGGGTTTTGAAATCCGTTTTCTTATGCGACACCGGGATCGAGAAAGTGGAACAGAGAGGGTTCCTGAATTGGTCAACAAAAACTTATGTGAGTTCGAACGCAGTACTTTCAGATTCTAAGAACAACGAGTGGCAATTATGTTGAAACTTTTTCAAGAAAACAGGCTTTCTGTGGACATACAAACTTTGTACATTATACCTCATGCTAACGAAAAATAATTGTTATGAGAACTGTCACCGTGAATGTCTCTTTTCAGGATTCATTGCTGAACGAAATTGACAAAACAGCCAGAAATGAGTATCGAAGCCGTTCAGAGTTGATAAGGGAAGCTGCGAGGCTTTATATTCAGCGCCAGAGTCAGTGGAATGATCTTTTTCAGCTTGGCGATATGGCAGTGCAGAAACAGCATCTGAATGAGCATGATGTAGCCGCAGAGATTGAAGCTGTTCGTGAGTCAAAGTTAACATTGTCATGAACATTGTATGCGACACCAATGTTCTTGTCTCCGGCATACTTTCTATTCTGCACTCCTGCTGATTTTTTGATTCTCCCACGATAACGGTTTTTTTCCCTCCCTGCCTTCCGGCAAGCTAACTCATGCCCTGTAAGGAAAATCATGAACAGATAAGGTCAAATACCGAACAAGACGATTCGCCGTCATCATTTTCGGAGTTTCACGCATTCTTTGACGGCGGGGGAGATTATCCCTTTAAAGCTGTTGATCCTTTTGGGGGTTGCCGTCCGTGTGTTGCGGGTGTTTACCTGGCTGGACTGCTCGTTCAATTGCAAGACGCATAAAGCGTTGATATGGAATGCCAACGCGTTTTGCATTAATGCGCACAGCGTCTAACAACTCTTCAGGCAGCCGTAGACTGATTGAGGTATCTTTGCGTTTCAACTCAAAGCGCATTGGAACCATGCCTGAAAAATCATACTCGCTCAAGTCGGCAGTCTCTACAAAAGCTTCAGCTTCGTCGTCAGTCTTGAAATCAGGGAATTTCTTTTTCATGAGCTTTTATCTCCTTTTTGTGCATATACCGCGCACTAATCGGCCTGATCAGGAGCGCTTCGCCATTGTTCCTCAACGTGAAAACGATAAACAAAGGACGTTTTTTGATTGTCCGCCCTACAGCACGGAATCTCTGTTCTTTGCTGGAATGGAGAACGTCCGGTGCCACTAATGGCGTCCCTAAAAACAGGCTTTCGATTTCAGCAATCGAGATTCCATGCTTTTGACATTTAGCGCGATTACCGCTATCCCAGTCGAATCCATCAAATTTCATCGATCTTTCTCCATAAGATATGTATATCATTTTGTATATGCAAACGGGAGATTGTGCAGCGTTGAGACATCGTTTATACTACCCGGAACGCGATGATGATTTCGCTGATTCGCTGACTGCTGAGGGAGGTCGCAAGGCTGGGCTCATGGCTTTTCGCCCATGATGAGCAATGGGAGAGGCCCGCCCTGAAGAGCAAGATAAGAGGCCATCGCCAGAATTTGGCGGTATGTTTTCGGAAAGCAGGACCGTTCTGTCCGGCATTTTATCACCCTTCTGTTGCAACTAAAAACCCATTTTCAGCCTGAAGTTGTTTGTCTGAAGCATAGAGCATAACCAGGTACTCTTCTTCAGGTATCTAATCATTTGCTCGTGTGATTATTTGGTTGATATCAATCTTCATTGTCTGTTTAATTTTATGGGGTGTTTTATGGTTGAAACGCGTGGTTAATTTCTGACGGTGTGTAATCCTTCAAAACTCTCAATCATTGCCAAGGCTGTCGCAAGTGCGCCCATATAACCTTATTTCCCGAGCGATATATAACGATGAGAGGCATATTCTCATAAAATAGTTGTGTTTATCACAAAATAAGCCTTGGTTTTGTCGTTTTTAATAGTTATAATTATAACTATAACCCAAAGGAGGAGATCATGGCATACCAAGTGCGTCAGCTCAACAAAAAAACGGGAGTCACCTACGTTTACGAAGCGGTTGCCGTCTGGAACAAGGAACTCAAGCAGTCGCGAAACAAGCAGGTTTGTATCGGCAAGATTGATCCTGCCACAGGCAAAATCATTCCCTCGAAACGGCTAAACCCACAGCAGGCTGCGCTTCGCGATCCGTCAGTTACTGCATCAGCTCAAATCGTCGGGCCTGCCGTAGTGCTCAATGAGCTGTCCAAAAGTACCGGTTTGGCAAGCTTGCTGAAGAGCTGCTTTCCGAAAACTTACCGACAAATACTGGCAATGGCCTCCTATCTTGCCCTCCAGGGCGGGGCACTCACTCACTGCTCATCATGGGCGAAAAGCCATGAACCAACTCTTGCCACATCCCTGAGTAGTCAGCGAATCAGCGAGATAATCTCTTCCATCGGGATTGATGAGAAGGAGACATTTTTGGCTAAATGGATAAAAAAAGCACTGGAAGACGATTACCTCTGCTATGACATAACCTCTGTTTCCTCGTATTCGGAGTTGAATGAATTCATCAAATATGGCTATAACCGTGATGAC
>CAIOLC010000104.1 GCA_903859055.1 uncultured Chlorobiaceae bacterium
ATAATTCGATTGAGATCGTTACCGTACCGGGCAACCTGCTCTTTTCGATAACAGCGAACGGTGTTATGCCGTCTTTTGAATTAATTTGTTGTCAAGTTCAAGGTTGTCAAGTTCAAGTTCGTAGGACAGAATTGTCCTGATGTTCATTTTTTGGGAAGCATGAAGAATTTCAATTCCGACTATCTTATTTTCAGATGTTGTATCCAAATTAACGCCCCCCGATATTTCAACAACACCATCAGGACTTTGACTCCCTAAAGTTATATAGATAGCATCAACCTCACTATCATAATGCACTTTCATTTTTTCTCCCTTTTTTAAGTGGATAATTTGTAATTATCGCAACTGTGTCACTCTCAACAGATACAACAATTTTCAGGGGACAAGCCATCTCCTCAACATTTTTGATAATCTCATGTTCGCCCTGGTGCAAATCCATACTTGCCAAAATTTCTGTTACTGTAGATTCAGCAATACCATAAATTTTTGCACGCCTTTTAGCATGACGTGAGAATTTTATATTCATAGAACTGTCCAGTTACAGTATAACCTTTCCCTGAAAATATAGCTCATTTATAGCCCAACACCCTCGGATTTCCCGGAATATTACAACGTGCCGCCCAACCCGCTCATTGGGCAAAAACGAAAGGTCTGCAACTATCCCCGCCTCGGGTGGAAGCAAGGTATTCAAAAACGCTATCAGCAAATACAGTAAAAAAGTACTGGTTTGACTTTGACAAAGAGTCTCAGGACAAGACCATACACGATATGCTCATCGCCTGGAACTATCTAACCGCAATGATAATTCACAAATTATCATTATAATGAAAGCAAACGTTATCGTTATGACAAACAGAGCCACACCACTATACCCCGCTTCGGCGAAAGAGATGGAGGCTCTGGGGCAGCGCATCAGGGATGCGAGGCTTCGTCGTCGTTTTTCCATGGAGACCGTCTGTGCCAGGGCAAACCTCTCTCGTCCAACGCTTTATAAAATTGAGAATGGTGACCCGTCGGTCGCTGTCGGCTTCTACATCCAGGTGCTTCGTGTTCTCGGACTGCTCGGGGATTTGTCGTTGATTGCCAAAGAGGACGCTTTGGGCCGTCGCCTGCAGGATGAATCGCTTCCCCAACGAAGAAGGGCACCGCGCAAAAAAACGCCAGCAGGAGCGAGTGATGGCGAAGCGTGAAGAGGAGCAGCTCTGGGTGTGGCTTGATGACCCGGCATTCGGGCCTCTCCAGCAGATAGGCACACTCTCGCGTGGGGCTCGGGGTACAGTCCGATTTGTTTATGAACCAGCATGGCTCAGGCAGGTCAACGCATTTCCACTTGATCCGGAGCTTGATCTCTCGGCGGGCAACTTCTTTCCGGGAGGCTCCAATTTTGGAGTCTTCATGGATTCATGTCCCGATCGCTGGGGCCAACTCCTGATGAAACGGAGGGAGGCGATTGAGGCAAAAGAGGAGGATCGTACACCAAGGGCGCTTGGCCCCTGGGATTTTCTGCTGGGAGTTCAGGACTGCACGCGCATGGGTGCCTTGCGTTTCAGCCACCCCGGGGAA
>CAIOLC010000105.1 GCA_903859055.1 uncultured Chlorobiaceae bacterium
AATTTTCGCTAAAGAAATTTAATGATCTTTGGGAAAATTCGGTTGATGTTTCTGAAAAATATATCGAAAACTCGTTGCACAATGGCACCGTCAGCAATATCACCGACTTTGGTGTTTTTGTTGAGCTTGAACCCGGTGTTGACGGTCTGGTTCACATTTCAGACCTTTCGTGGACAAAGAAGATCCGCCACCCAAGTGAACTGGTCAAAAAGAATCAGGAGCTGGAGGTCAAGGTGCTGAAGTTTGACGTGCACGCCCGCCGTATTGCGCTCGGTCACAAACAGATCAATCAGGATCCCTGGGACGAGTTTGAGCAGAAATATGCTGTAGGCGGAGAGACTCCAGGGCAGATTTCACAGATCATTGAGAAGGGTGTTATTGTGATTCTTCCTGGTGACGTGGATGGTTTTGTGCCGGTATCGCACCTGCTGCAGGGAGGAGTGAAGGATATACACTCGTCGTTCAAGATTGGCGATGAACTTCCTCTTCGTGTCATCGAGTTTGACAAGGAGAACAAACGCATTATCCTTTCAGCACTTGAGTATTTCAAGGACAAGAACAAGGAGGAGATTGAGGCCTATCTTCTGGCTCATCCCAACGAGAAAAAGGAGATTGAGGCTGCTACGGCTGAGCTTGAACCTCCAGTCAAATCTGCTGATAAAAAAAGTGCTGAACAGAGTGCCTGATTCTTGTAAATCATCATCTTCTTCTGTTACATGCCCTATGAAAAAAGCCTTCCCTGATCTCAGGGAAGGCTTTTTTCGTTATTGTCAGTAACCGTAACTTTTCAAAAGGTTATTTTTCTTGCGCCAGTCAGGCCTCACCTTTATGAAAAGTTCCAGAAAAACCGGTCGGCCAAGCATCTCCTCAATATCTTTCCGTGCGGTCTGACCAAGTTTTTTCAGGGCAGCCCCTTTACTGCCTATAAGGATCTGCTTCTGAGTATCGCGCTCGACAATAACCGAGCAGCGAATGAGATCTTTGCGGGTCGGATCGTTATCGTACTGCTCTTTGAACTCATCGACAACCACCTCCGTCGAGTAAGGCACTTCGCGCCCGTAAAGCAGAAATATCTTTTCACGAATAATTTCACTGACAAAAAATCGTTCGGGAGCGGTGCTGAGCGTCTCTTCAGGGTAAAGAGCTTCATGAAGCGGAAGGAATGGCTGAATGGCACCGACAAGCTGTTGCAAATTCATGCTCTTCAATGCCGAGACCGAGAGAACTGTGGCGGGATTCCAGGTATTCCTGACAAACTCCTCTGCCTGTTGTTGGCGTTCCTGACTGACAAGATCACATTTATTGAGCACCGCAATAATCGGCTTCCCTGCTGGTCTCAGCCAATGAGTGAAAAGTTCTTCAACAAACTCCCTGTCAAAGAAATCTTTTTTGCCTGTATAAGGCAGCAGGGCAAGAACAACATCGGCATCTTTCAGTGTGTCGCGAATAACACCAAGCATTGATTCATGAAGCTTCTGCTGAGGCTTCATGATACCAGGCGTATCAAGAAAGATAATCTGACATACATCATTATGATAGATCCCTGTAATTTTTTTTCTGGTTGTCTGGGGTTTAGGGGTCACAATAGAGAGCTTGAAATCAAGCAGCTCATTAAGCAAAGTAGATTTGCCTGCATTGGGCGGGCCGACAATAATTGCGAAACCGCAAGAGAAAGAGGTGGATGCCATGAAAATAATTATGAAAGGTTCAGGCTGTTTACAGAATACAATACTAAATTGCAATCTCTCATGATACCGAAAAAAAGGTTACTCAAACACTGGAATGGAAAAACAACACAAACTTGATCTGTGGCTTTTGGCTTCGGTAGCCGGGCTCATAATAATGGGACTCATGGCCATCTACAGTGCAACGAATGGCAGTGGTGACACTTCGCTCTTTTACCGGCAGTTGGCCTGGGCACTCTTCGGTATTGCCGCTTTAGCCTTTGTCTACTATAATGATATTCGTATCGTGAGAGACAATGCCTATATTTTTTATGCTATAGGGCTTCTGCTGCTGGTGGCCGTTCTGATTTTCGGAAGAAAAATTGCTGGTCAGACAAGCTGGATGAAAATTGGGTTTTTCAGCTTTCAGCCCTCTGAAATAGTCAAAATGGCGACCATACTTGCTCTTGCAAGATATCTTTCCGATGAATATACCGATATTCACTCTCTTCCACACCTCTTTATCGCGCTTGCAATAGCATTTATTCCAATGATGCTTATTATGCTGCAACCCGATATGGGAACGATGCTTACTATTCTTCCCTATGTTGCGACCATGCTTATCATGGCGGGTTTTGATATCTATATCCTGATGTTGATGACCTTTCCTTTCATTCTTATGATCGCAGGATTTTTCAATATCTCTCTAGTTTTTGCTCTTGCACTTCTACTGGTTATGATACTCTTTTTCCATCAAAAGAAATTTCAGCTCCATCAGTTGCTGGTTATCGGGTCAGGTCTTGTCGCTGGTTTATTTATGAATCGTTTTGCCAACGAAATACTGAAACCTCATCAAATAAAAAGGATTCAGACGTTTATTGATCCCATGTCTGACCCTCAAGGGGCTGGATATAATGCACTTCAAGCAAAGATTGCAATAAGTTCAGGGGGTTGGTGGGGGAAAGGATTTCTGGCAGGAACTCAGACTCAACTTCGTTTTATACCAGCACAATGGACTGATTTCATTTTTTGTGTTATCGCCGAAGAGCTTGGTTTTATTGGAGCATCCCTCCTGATCACGCTCTACCTTATTCTGATTCTTCGGTTGATTGCAACAATTTTTGCAATTACCAACAAGTTTGTGCAACTGACACTCGGAGGATTTGTCTCGCTCATATTTGTGCATGTCGTCATCAATGTCGGTATGACCATCGGACTTATTCCTGTTATTGGAGTTCCACTGCCTCTCGTCTCTTATGGGGGTTCTTCACTGGTGGGAAATATGATTATGGTTGGTCTAGCGCTGAATTTTTTCAGAAACAAGCGAAAACTTGGCTATCACAGCAGCGTAATTACCAAATATAAAAGCGCACCGTAATGCGCTTTTATATTGATTCCAGGAGAACTACGGAGAGGTACCTTAAGAAACTACCCTGCTGCGGAGCGTCGAGGGAATATGTCCTAGAGTGATTTAATTTTGTACACAAAACGCTTCCCCTCTTTGCCGGACGGAATACGCTCTATTTCAGCATCATTGATACCATATTTGTTAAACCAGAGGCTCACGGTGTTTCCCTTTACATTCAGGGCCTCAGCAATATCGCGAGGTTTGAAACTCGTTTCAGGATTAGTGCGTAGCAACTCCTTGATTGACGCGCCGAGCTGGCCGCGACTGAGCTTCTGGATACCGGACTCAACAGAAGTTGAGACAGGAGAAGCTTCAAGCCTGGCAAGGTTTGACTCAAGCTTTCTAAGCACCACAGCAAGTTCATCTTCCAATGGCCTGATTTTTTCAGAGTACTCACTCTCAATCTGCTCTATTTCAGACTGAAGTCTCCTTTTATCCTCAACAAGTGATTGAAAAAAATCAATCCTTTGAATGAAAATGTCATATTTATCCGGCGATCCGCCTTCTCTTTTTCTCATCGTTCTCTGTATTTGTGATTGAATAGTATTTAGTAGTATTTTTACCAGTCGTAAATATATAACAATATATCTCTCTCTGCAAGACGATATTATTACTTGTCGGTTCACATTTTTTCAATACTATTGACAAGTGTTTTAAATGTATGGTAATACCTGAATAAAAATGATATGAAACTTCATCAAAACAAAAGCGTTGCGGCGATAACCCTTGGATGTAAACTGAACTATGCTGAATCGTCCGCCATACTTGACAACTTGTGCAAACTGGGATGGATACTTTCAACCGGAGATGGAGAAGCGGATCTTCTTATCATTCATACCTGCGCAGTAACACAACAGGCAGAAAAAAAGTGTCGTCAAAAAATACGATCTTTGATCAGAAAAAATCCAGGAAGCCGAATAGCTGTTATTGGCTGCTATTCCCAATTACATCCCGAAACACTTTCAAAAATAGATGGAGTAGATGCAATTCTTGGAAGCAATGATAAATTTGATTCCAGATGGTATAACCATATCTTTCAAAAAGAAACATCCACTCCTCTCGTCAAGGTAACGCCTGCCGATTCAAATACAGCAATCTGTCAAGGATATTCTTTACCTGCTCATGCAAGTCAGGATAGAACTCGCGCATTTCTGAAAATACAGGATGGTTGTGACTATGGATGTTCCTACTGTACAATTCCCCTTATCAGAGGAAGATCGCGATCAATTCCTTCCGCTGAAATTGTTGAACGCGCTACTCTTCTTGCCTCATCAGGATATCGTGAAATTATACTGACCGGCATCAACACCGGCGACTATCGCCATGACAATATGAGACTGTGCGCTCTCTTGCGTCAACTTGAAAAAATAGATATCAGCAGAATTCGTATCAGCTCAATTGAGCCTGACATTGTTGATCATGAACTGATTTCGCTTGTTGCCGGCTCAAAAAAGATTGTACCCCATTTGCATATTCCACTTCAGAGCGGCTCGGATACCATTCTCAGGGCTATGCGAAGACGTTATGATACGTCTCATTACCGCAATAAAGTAGTTCTTGCTGTTGAACGCATTGCAGAGTGTGCTATCGGTGCTGATGTCATGGTGGGCTATCCTGGTGAAACAGAGGAGGATTTCTTGACAATGTACCGTTTTCTTGAAGAGCTTCCACTGGCCTATCTTCATCTCTTCAGTTGTTCGGTCCGTCCCGGAACTCATCTAGCCAGGCAAATTGAGAAGCATGAATGCAAACCGCTCCCCTCGGAAGAGATTACCCGCCGCTACAGAGAGCTTGTAGAGCTGGGCTATCAGAAAGAGAGAAAATTTAAACTGCCCTCTGTCGGAAATGTCTGTACCGTTCTGTTTGAAAACTCCAGACCACAAAAAAAAGGAGGATATCAGTGCAGCGGGTATACCCCAAACTATCAAAGAGTGATCGTTGAAAGTCTTGACCGCAACAGAATACAATCCCTGACTGGAAATGAACACCCTGTTCTGATAGAATCCATAGACGAAGATTTGAATTTAAAAGGGAGAGTACTATCTTGATTTTCAGGACTATTTTTCGTTCAAAATTTGCAACGTAAACAAATTCAATCCATGCCTATTAAATCTCTCATCCGCTCCATTCCCGACTATCCCAAAAAAGGAATTCTCTTCCGTGATATTACCACGCTCATTAAAGATCCTGTAGGGTTCAGGCTTGTTATTGACAATCTGACACAACACTATCTGCAGGATGGCATGGATTTCGATGTCATTGTGGGGATTGAGGCAAGAGGATTTATCATTGGCGGAGCGTTGGCCTACACTCTCGGGAAAGGATTTGTTCCGGTAAGAAAACCCGGCAAACTACCTGCTGATGTTGTTTCACAGGAGTATCAGCTTGAATACGGCACCGACAAGATAGAGATTCACGTCGATGCGCTCTCTGCTGGCCAGAAGGTTCTCCTCGTTGATGACCTGCTTGCCACAGGAGGCACTGCTCTTGCCGCTGCCGCATTGGTTGAAAAGGTTGGCGGAATTGTCTCAGAGATGGCGTTTATTGTGAACCTTCCAGATATCGGTGGTGAGAAAAAGATTCTTGAAAAGGGCTACAGTGTTTACTCGCTTACTGAGTTTGAAGGGGAGTGAACAGGCGTATGGCATTGAGTGTAACGCGCCCGGGAAACTCCTGTCAAACACCATATAAATCGGTTTCCTTTTCCTGATAACCGCAACGATTCCACAGCTACTCACTCACAGAAAAGAAAGTACTTGCGGGACTGATTCTACATCAGAAGCACATGACGAAACGGCAGCAAAGAGTGCCGTTTCGTTGTACAATCATCCCGAGTGGCCGGGATTCTCTGAAAGCGAGAGAATTTTTCGAGCACTGCTTCATGACGATGCACTGTCAACCCTGAATGTTCTTGCCGCTGCTCCTGGAAAATTTGTAAATTACTCTCCAGCCTCTTTCAGGCTTTCACTCACCGCCGATTTGAACTCCTTCGAAATTTTGAATGTTGGCACATTTTTCGGTTCTACCGTCACCTTCTCTCCTGTTCTGGGATTTCTTGCCTGACGGAAATTTTTGTGCCTGATATTGAAAGATCCAAATCCCCTTATTTCAATTCGCTTTCCCGCCTTGAGAGAGTCAATGATGCTTTCAAAAAGGGCATCAACCACAGACTCCGTTTCATTTTTGGTGAGGCCTGTCTTGTGAGCAATAACATTGACCAGATCCGCTTTTGTTGTTGTGTTTCCCATGGTGATATATGGCTTAGGTTATAATGATCTCGTTTATCTCAATTGCATTAAGTGACTCTTTTTCAATAAGGGCTCCTGCAAGCTTGTGCAACATATCGCTCCTCTCGCTGAGAATCGTTCGGGCATTTTGCATACATCCCATAATAATGGCGCGCACTTCGTTATCAATCTGAAGAGCCGTCCCCTCACTGTACTCACGAATATGGGAATAGTCCTTTCCAAGAAAAACCTCCTTGTGACTGTCGCCATAGTTGATAGGACCAAGCTTGTCACTCATTCCCCACTGACGCACCATTCTGCGGGCAATATCGGTAGCCTTCTCGATATCATTGGCCGCACCAGTGCTCACTTCATGAAAAGTAACCTCTTCAGCGACTCTCCCGCCAAGCGCATAGGTAATCATCGCCAGCAGATACTCCCTGTTATGGGTATAGCGATCCTCCAGAGGCAAATATGCTGTAAGCCCGAGACTTCTGCCCCTTGGTATAATCGTTACTTTATGAATTGGATCTGAACCGGTTGTAAATATCGACACCAGAACATGACCAGCTTCATGATAGGCCGTCAATTTTTTCTGTTCATCAGAGATAAACATACTTTTTCTTTCTGTTCCCATCAATATTTTATCCCGTGCCTGCTCAAAATTCTCGGCGGTAAGAAGCTCCTGATCATTTCGTGAAGCTAAAAGCGCCGCTTCGTTGACCAAATTTGCCAGATCTGCACCTGAAAATCCCGGAGAACTTTTTGCGATAACATTAATATCAACACTCCCGTCTAACGGGGTATTTCGTGTATGAATATTCAAAATCGCCTCCCGTCCCCGAATATCTGGCTTGTCAATGGTGATCTGGCGGTCAAATCTTCCGGGACGCAGCAGGGCTGTATCCAGCACATCGGGTCTGTTGGTCGCCGCTATAAGAATAACATTCTCATTTGTCGTAAACCCGTCCATCTCAACAAGAAGCTGGTTCAGTGTCTGCTCCCGTTCATCATGCCCGCCACCAAGACCAGCTCCCCTGCTGCGCCCTACGGCATCTATTTCATCAATAAAAACAATACATGGCGAATTTTTCTTGGCCTGCTCAAACAGATCTCTCACTCGCGCCGCTCCAACTCCAACAAACATCTCAACAAAGTCCGCTCCAGAGATGGAAAAAAATGGCACTTTGGCTTCACCAGCAATCGCTTTTGCCAGGAGAGTCTTGCCGGTTCCGGGAGGACCAAGCAACAGCACCCCTTTCGGTATTTTACCTCCGACTTTCTGAAATTTTTCAGGATTTGTCAGAAACTCGACGGTCTCCTGTAACTCTTCAATTGCCTCATCGACACCAGCGACATCCTTGAAGGTAATCTTGACATCAAACTCACTGACAAGCTTTGCACGACTTTTGCTGAAACTGAAAATATTTTTCGCCTGCGCTCCATTCTGTCCGTTCGCCTTCCTCATCAGGAAAAAATAGATCAGGCCAAAGATGACCCATGGACCAAAAAGAACAAAAAAAGTGTTCAAAGGGCTGGTGCCCTCTTCAATCTTGAGTTTAATCCCCTTTTCATCAAGAAGATCTGCCTGTTCCTGAGAGAATGAAGGAACACGCACAGCAAAACGACTGGTTTGCAGAGTTGTGCCAGTGGCAAGCTGCAATACAGCCGGTGCAGCAAGCTCGCCGCTAATAATTACTGATTTATCATCATAAGTCTTCACCCTCACCTCCTTGACAAGCGAACGAACCAGGAGTGATTTATACTCATTGTAGTTTATTTCGGGAGCGTCATTGTTTGTAAAAAAACGCTGAACAACAAACAACATCAACAATCCGAACATCATGACAAGGATAAAGCGGGGAAACGTCCCCTGGGGCCCCCCCCCTTTGCTCTGAAACCACGAGGAGCTTCGCTCATCATCACCGACCGACTTAAATTTATTACGGGAGGCCTCTTTTCCTGACCTCTTGACTGGATTTTCAGGCATAAATACGACGTGGAATGATATTAAATGTAACTTACTACTTTTAAAGTAATTAAAAGAAACTAAAAATCAGAACTCCATTTGAAAACTAAACGTTTATTATTTTTTGCATCAGTAAAAAGTTGTCTCGCTTACCATCGAAAGCAAGAGTTTTTTATGAAATCACTAATGATATGAATAAAAGCAATGAGTTTTTCTTAAATTCATTGCTTTTGCAAGAGATTCACTCTTAACAATTAACAGCATAGCACTCATTATGGTTGGTCAAAGGGTTAGAACCAGGTTTGCACCTTCCCCTACAGGATACCTGCATGTTGGCGGACTGAGAACCGCTCTTTATAATTACCTGTATGCAAAAAAAATGGGTGGGGACTTCATTATCAGAATCGAAGATACCGATCAAAGCAGAAAAGTGGAGGATGCGCAGAAAAATCTGATCAAAACCCTTGAGTGGGCAGGAATCATTGCTGATGAAAGTCCTGAACACGGAGGGAGTTATGGCCCCTATGTCCAGTCCGAAAGACTTGGCCTCTACGATAAATATTGCAAACAACTGCTGAGCGACAACCATGCTTACTACTGTTTTGCAACACATGAGGAACTTGAGGAGAACCGTCAACTCCAGATAAAGCAGGGACTCCAGCCAAAATACAATCGGAAATGGCTTCCTGAAGAGATTGGAGGCTCCATGCCCGCAAGTGTTATCAAGAAAAAACTTGATGAAGGTGGCCCCTATGTGATCCGCATGAAAGTACCTGATTATATCTCCGTCTGGTTTGAAGATATCATCAGAGGGCCTGTCGAATTTGACTCTGCCACCATTGATGACCAGGTGCTGATGAAGTCTGACGGCTTTCCCACTTACCATTTCGCCAGCGTCATTGACGACCACTTTATGGAATTCACCCATATCATAAGGGGTGAAGAGTGGCTCTCTTCCATGCCAAAACATCTGCTTCTTTACGAATTTTTTGGCTGGGAACCACCAAAAGTGGCTCATCTTCCTCTTCTGCTCAACGCTGACCGTTCAAAACTCAGCAAAAGACAGGGCGATGTTGCTGTTGAGGACTACATCCGGAAAGGATACAGTAATGATGCCATTATCAACTTCGTTGCCATGCTTGGCTGGAATGAAGGTGAAGGGAGTGAACAGGAGGTCTACAGCATGGAACAGTTGATTGAAAAATTTTCACTTGAGCGCGTAGGCAAAGCAGGGGCAGTCTTCAATATTGAAAAGCTTAACTGGCTTGAAAAGCAGTATATCAAGAACCGTCCCACAGAGAAGCTGGTTTCGGTCATAAAACCGCTTCTTCTGGCTGAACTTGAGCAAAAAAAGTCGCTGATGCCTTTGGAGATCATTACCAGTGATGCCTACCTCGAAAAGGTTGTAGAACTCATGAGGGAACGTGTCGGTTTTGAATATGAATTTGTAACCTTCTCCTCCTACTTTTATTTTGAACCGGAGAGTTATGATGAGGAGGCTGTAAAGAAACGATGGACTCCCGATACTCATGAGCTGCTTCAGGAGTTTTTGATCATCCTTCAAACGCTTGATGATTTCAGTGCAGAGAATATTGAAACAGAACTCAAGAAATTTGTTGAGCCGAAAAGCATGAAAGCCGCAGTACTCATTCACCCTTTGAGGATACTTGCATCAGGAGTAAGTTTCGGACCAAGTCTCTATCATTTGCTTGAGGTACTCGGCCAGGAGACCGTGATCAGACGCATTAAGGCTGGAAATGAAAAAATCAGTTTTCCGGTATAATCCCAAGGCTCAATACGGAGTAATCAGCGTATCACTCCGTATTGTTGTTTTTTCTTTTGATGTAAAAGATTTATTCCTATATTTTGCTCACGTTTAAAGGACAGATAGCTCAGTTGGT
>CAIOLC010000106.1 GCA_903859055.1 uncultured Chlorobiaceae bacterium
CATTTCTCACTGCATCCAACGGCAGAGCAACCTCGATAAGCTTGCGTGGTGATTTTATGGGATAGTCTGATATCATTGCTTCCTTTCTGTAAGCCAGATTCTGCCTTTTTCCGTTATTCGGTACTTTTGCAGGCTGCTTCGTGGTTTATCCGGAATGGTCATTTCAATCAATCCAGCCGTAATGAGGGGATTAAGAACTTGGTGCCGCAACTTGGTGCGATCTGAGCGACCAACAATGTGCACGGTAATTCTCGGGGCTCAGGGAGACCTTGATATTTACCTTGCGGTTGTTGCCGATATCCCAGGCAATGATCGCCTGCCTTCCGTCGGAGTCGCTTGAATCATCATCGGTGTCGATTGATTCAGCTTTTAATTGTATGATTTTACCGATTATTTTCGTTTCATGCGATTCGGTTACTGCCCGAAGTGATTTTGCGGCGGCTTCAAAATATGGCCGAAAAACTGATGGTTCAATAATGATGTTTGAAAATGAACTTACATCGGCGCTGGCGTTAAATTCGGGAGACCAAAGCATTGAGTACTCAAGATTAAAATCATCAAGATCTTCAGTAAGCTCTTTCATAACTTCGCACAAGTTTGCATTGAAGCCTTGTTCATAGTTGCTGGTCATGATGCCGATATCACTTTCACGAACACCTTTAACGGCAAATTGCAAACCCCGTACAATGCGCTCCATAACCCGTCGTTCAAGCGGTGATGCTTCAATATCAGGAAGCAGGGTGAGGGTGGAGGGTGGCAATGGCATTTCGATGGTCAGTCCAAAGCTGCCCTGAAACGTGTGACCAAACCTGCATTTATGGGTATACTCCTTTCCAATTTTCCGCCCTTTGGCAAAGTAGGGCTGATTATCTTCCTCCGCACAAGCGGCATAATAGACCAGATCGCGCAGGCGTGAAATAACCAAAGGTGCCAGTTCAAGGGGTAAACTTGTCAGGCGGGCGCTGCTGTATATCCGCTGAGGAAAAATATCAAGCGAGCGGTTTTTTATCTTCTGGACAATATCTGAAACGGAAACTTGCTCAAGTGCCGCGATAAGTTTGGCCACTGAATGGATTTTGGCAACAGCATCC
The DNA here is from genome assembly GCA_903859055.1 of uncultured Chlorobiaceae bacterium. Taxonomy (GTDB): domain Bacteria; phylum Bacteroidota; class Chlorobiia; order Chlorobiales; family Chlorobiaceae; genus Chlorobium. The sequence continues at coordinate 1,092 of CAIOLC010000106.1, forward strand.
CGATAGTCGTTACCGTTTGGAAGAACAAGCTTGATCTGGTTGTTGTAATCGTCGTTACGCTCGTATTGGTAAACGAGTAAGGATGGATTGGGATGCTCAAGCTTGGTCCAACCGGCTTTACGAATGTAGTGTAGGCGGTTATATCTTCTACTCGGAGCTGAATGCTTATATCGTGATTGTTCATGATGGAAGTTCTCCTTTCTCAAGGGCAGTTAACACCTCGTTCAGGATGTTTGGAGTCAGGAAGTTTTGCCTGCATATTTCAATTCGTTGAGTTCTCGCATTATTGCTTCTCTCTCCAGAGAGATAGAGCCAGTAACAGCAGCGACGCAACACCAACTCTTCTTCTGAAAGAGAGAGCCACTCGCTTTCAGCTTCAGGTAATACCATCAAAATAAGAATCACCGGCGTAGTGGCAGCTCTTGGAGCACGATCAACCAGATAATTGTGGGTTTCAACATCCAGATCATAACGAAGATGTGTATCATCGATGATACAGTTTTTTGATGCTTTGAGCTGAAAATCAAGACAGAAACCGGTTTCATGGTAATGGCCATTGAAGTAAGATACCTGATGAAATGTGCCATCAATAGTATAATCGTGTGAGCGATCTTTCATGCTCAAATTCACCCCTGCTTTTGCGGCAATTGCCTGAACGTAAGCCCGGCTTAGATCCTCTTCAGTATGTTGAATAGTCAGCATTGTTGAGTATAGTGCAGAGAACTCTATCCTGGGTACAGCAACTTCCTAAAGCATTATTCCTAAACAGTATACGTACAATGATGTTGCCATCTCACCTCTTGCCACTGTCCATGTTACGACTTGCAATGGCTTTTTTCACGGCACTTTTTGCGGCTGCACGGGAAACTGAACCTGTTTTGGGTGCCACATGGACTTTCCGTGTTGCAACTGAACGTTTGACGAGTGTTTTTGAGGCAGCCGACTTCTCCTTAGTACTGGATGACGTGGCAAGTGTTTTACCGGCGTTACTTGTGGCAGCTTTCGTCAGAACTTTAGCACCAGGCATGTACGCTCCTTACATCAATCTTTCATTGAGCATAACACTCATTAAATTGATCCACCTGAACGACAGATTTTTGAATCGTAATACATATAAATACGCCAATAAAAAGATAGTTAATATACCACTAATGAAATACATAGAGGCGAGTTACAATCTTTCTTCCTGATTATATTGATCAGAAAAATACACTAATTGCCACTCAATCATGAGTGGTTGCCTTGTCAGAGTAACGGCACTTTGCTGAATAACACACAATTTCAGCTCATCAAAAATACATCAACAAATATAACTTTACCCCTGAACCTGCACCGCACTATCCCCTTCTTTCAGCGCAAGGTCTGCTGAACATAAGAGAGCACTTTTTTGCCCACCTTGCATTGGAAATGATCGAAATGGTATGTCTCCAAGGTAATTGGCCAACAAGCTGTTGGCTTTTTATATCTGTTTGATTATAAAAGAGATACCACTTTTTGACATATTTAATATTGCTCAAGAAAAAAACCTTCATCTCCGGAAATTCGGCCATCAAATCTGCACTGAGTTGGCGAAGCAAACCATCGCCCCACTGCGCATTCGTCTGCTTTTAAACAATGTCGACACCAAGCTCCCAGCAAAACTGCAAAAGCGCCCTGTTTACCAAAATCGCCGCTTTGAGCTGTACAGAGCGGATGCGGAGTTTTACCTCTTTCAGCCAGTTTTTATTGTCATCACTGTCCACAATGAATTGTTCACTCATCTCCCACCCCATCACCCCGACTCATCTCCCTCTCAATCTC
>CAIOLC010000107.1 GCA_903859055.1 uncultured Chlorobiaceae bacterium
GTATTCCCTTGGAGAGATCCTCCTCCACCGGTGCAGGAAGTTTTGGGATAAGCTGGTTCAGGAAAATCGAGAGCTTTTCCCATGCGGCGTTGCTATAGGGTAGAATCGAGGAGAGGAAGCTGTATGATCGGCAGAAGGCTTTGGCATTGCCCTTGAATTTCACCTGCCCCTCCTCATCGAGCGAGCTGGTATAGAGTGCAACACAGTTGTCGAGGATCGGGTCAAGCTGGTCACGGTCGGCACCGCCAAGAAAGAGTAAAACAAGCTGCTGCACCTGATCGGGCGTATAGAGTTGCGCGTTGTCGAGCGCCGACTTCAGGTCGTTCAACTTGTTCGGGTCGGTCTCTTCAGCAAGCAGCGTGGTGCGGTAGTAGTCCACGGCAAAATGCACCACACAGCGGCCAAACTCAAAGAGCCATTCCATGCAAGCATGATATTGATTACGAGATCATTGGGCATCACTCGTTTATACCCGATAAGCGAAGCAGCACGACTGTCTGGCAAATCGGTACCATCCATCGATTTTCGTACTGTCACACCGGTATACTCAGAGAATACTTCATGAAACTTCAACATTTTATTCGCTTATCTGAACCATTAAGTGCCAAAAAAATTAAAACCATTACAAATAAAACGTTGATTTTCAGACCTACAATGTTTGAGCTTGACAAGAATAGCGGGCAAGCTATAATAAAATTTCTACTCGCTCATTTTTTGTGAGAAGCTCATTGGTGCAGGACTTGTAAGATTTTGAATGGGTAAGGGATATTTCTGTCCTGTATAAAGTGGCATTGTAACTCGTTATCTATAAATAGTGTACGTGAGAAGGGCGAAAATTGTGCCGGAATTCACTGTGTTAATGTTTAAATAGTATAACATTCTTGTGTACAAAACAGCTATTCGACAACCTTTGACGCTAAAAACATTCATTGCTTTTGAGTTCTTGCAAGGATTTTAGCAATGCAGGAATATCGTCTTGAATAACGCTCCATATCGTAGAATTATCAACCCCAAGATATCCGTGAATAAGACGATTACGCATGGCAACAATCATTCGCCACATTATTTCAGGATGGGCTGCTCGTACTTCATCAGGAATATGCGTAGCCGCTTCACCAATGAGTTCAAGATTGCGCAATGTTGCATCATAGGTTAACCCACTTGCAACAAACTCTTCTTGTGTATAACTATCCGTATAAGCCAGCGTTTTTTCAGCAAAGGTGATCATATCATCCACATAAAAAAACCATGCTCTTTTATGCGTTTCAGACATGCAACAACTCCGGTTCAATGAATGGGCGAAGTTCTTGACGTAACGCTTTTTCAGTAACCAAATCAACGCTGCAACCCAAAAGATCTTCAAGGAAAAAAAGCACGCCAAAATAACGGCTTGACGTTGCTGCTCCGTCAAACGCCACAAGAATATCAATATCGCTTGTAACGATTGCCATATTGCGTGCGTATGAGCCAAAAAGCGATAACTGTGTCACCCCAAAACGAGCTTGCAGTTCGGGTTTGCTTTTGGTTAAGAGCTTTATGATTTCGTTTTTTGACAGCATAGTAACCTCACGATAAACATGATTTCTGGATTTCCTGGGTGGTTGAGGCGTGTCCGATGTTCATACTCAAACGATGCCCTCTTTTATTAAGATCAAGAAAAATGTTTTCATTATCACTTCCAAACAATACGTTATCCCGCCCTGAATGTTACAGGGGTAATATAGCAAAGTAATTCACCTCCAATCACATCTGATGCTATCACCAGCACGACACGGATGCACGAGAGGTTGGTTGTTGCCGATGATGATGTGATCGCGGAGGTTGCCTGCTTCGATGAGTTTGGTGGTTACATCTCTGTCGGCTCGACTTGGTTCGGGGTTGTCGGATGGGTGGTTGGGGACGACCATGTTAGAATTTGCGTTGGCGAGGAGGGCACCTCCTTTGTAGACTTCGTGTACTATTGGAATTATTTACGAATAAGTTCTAAGCTACTTCTCAAACAGATACCCCGCCGCTGCTTGCGGCGAAGAGCTTCATTATCCGCCGGAAATGATCAATTTATCTCAAAAAATCCCGAATATTGTATGAGCGCCACTGGGATAGACAACGGATGAAGAAATCATTTGCTACTTTCGATTGGCTGATGCAACTGCCCGAATGGTTAAACCGCCAGATTTTTGATGAAATAGAATTTTTTTTGACCAAGAAATCCATCCATCCCAAAAGTTTTCCTTGTCTAAAAGAATTAATACCTTAACCAAGGGAAGGTAACGTCCTTAAGTACAACATCCACAAATCGCGCCTATTTTTAATGGAGTTTCCGAGTGCTAAATAAATTGCCAGTTAATCTCCTGCACTTGCTTGGCCAGCGCACGGTTGAGGGTGAACGTATTGAGTACAAAGCTGGCCGGAATCCTGATAGCACTCTTCGTACTCTTTGCGCCTTTGCCAATGACTTTGAAAATCTGGGGGTGGCTACCTGGTATCTGCATCAGACCATTCTGAAGCATCCTGACAGGGCGGAAGCTACGCGGGCATGGAATTTCCCTTATGCCGCAATTGAAGAAGCGGTGGTCAATGCAGTGTATCACCGATCTTATGAAGAGCGTGAGCCTGTTGAAGTTCGCATAAGTCCAGATGAGTTGGTTGTGTTGAGTTTTCCGGGTCCCGACCGCTCAATCAGGCTGCCTGATTTTGAAGCGAGTCGCGCTGTAAGCCGACGTTACCGGAATCAACGTATTGGCGAGTTTTTGAAAGAACTGAAGCTAACCGAAGGTCGTTCGACCGGTGTCCCCAAAATTCTGAGAGCGATGGCCACCAACGGTTCACCACTCCCTTTGTTTGAAACAGATGAAAACCGCTGTTCCTATGTGATTCGGCTGCCCGTGCATCCGTTAGCGAAACTTCCCACCATGGATTAGGCTTGTCCTTTATTGATGCCAGCCATGTATAAATTTTTACATCACCACATAAGCCATGACCTTCCAGGCCCTCCTGACCAACTACCGCAAACACTCCTTCTCCGAGCGCGACAAGGGCGACCGGTTTGAGCGGCTCATGCAGGCGTACCTCAAAACCGACCCGAAATACGCTTACCGCTTCAGGCATGTCTGGCTCTGGAATGAGTTTTCCGGCCGCAAGGATTTGGGTGGAACCGATACCGGAATAGACCTCGTGGCGCTAACCTGGGAAGGCGACTACTGGGCAATTCAATGCAAATGTTTTGATGCTGCCGCCACCATCGACAAACAGGCGGTCGACTCCTTTCTCTCCACCTCCAGCCGTGAGTTCAAAAACGACAAGCTGCAAACCGCCATCTTTTCCCAGCGGCTCTGGATATCAACCACCAACAAGTGGGGCCCGAACGCCAATGAGGCCATCAAGAATCAGAACCCTCCGGTTACAAGGATAAATCTCTACGACCTGGAGCACTCCCCTGTTGACTGGGCAAGCCTTGAGCAGGGCATCACCGGTGAACAGGCTCGAACGGCAAAAAAGGAGATTCGACCCCATCAGCAGACCGCTATCGACAATGCGCATGAGCATTTCACCACTGCCGACCGGGGCAAACTCATTATGGCGTGCGGCACCGGCAAAACATTCACCTCCCTGCGGATTGCCGAAAACGAGACGGAGGGCAAGGGGCTGATTCTCTTTCTTGTTCCCTCGATTGCCCTGCTTGGCCAGACGCTCAGGGAGTGGACGGCTGATGCACGAGAGCCCATCAACCCCCTCTGTATCTGCTCAGATCCCAAAATCACTCGCAAGCACGCCCGCAATGACGACAACGACTCCACCAGTGTGCTCGACCTTGCCCTGCCTGCAACGACTGATGTGGCAACCATTATCCGCCAGTTCCGGCAACTGCACGAAGCCAAAAGAGCCGGGATGACCGTTGTCTTCTCGACCTATCAATCCATAGAGGTTATTGCGCAGGCACAACAAGAGCTGCTCACTTCAGCGGAGCCTACATACGGCATCTTCGACCTGATAATTTGTGACGAAGCGCACCGAACCACCGGCGTCACCCTCACCGATGAGGACTCCTCCGCCTTCATCAAAGTGCACGACAACAGCTTCATACAGGCAAAAAAACGGCTCTACATGACCGCCACGCCGCGCCTCTACAGCGACGATTCCAAAGCAAAGGCAGCACAGTCGGATGCCCTCCTCTGCTCCATGGATGACTCCGCGCTGTATGGTGAAGAGATCTACCGGATAGGGTTTGGCGAAGCGGTAGAACGGGATCTGCTGGCCGACTACAAAGTGCTCATTCTCACGCTGAGCGATGCCGATATTACGCCAGCCGTGCAGAACGCGATCTCCAATCAGGAGCACGAAATCAATGCTGATGACGCGTCGAAGCTTATCGGCTGCATCAACGCCCTCTCCAAGCAGATTCTCGGTGACGCCGGTGTGCTGAAGAGCAGTGACCCGGAACCGATGCAGAGAGCGGTGGCCTTCTGCCAGACCATCAAGGTTTCCCAAAAAATCACTGGCAACTTCAACTCCACCACGGAGCTCTATCTGAACTCACTCCCCGAAGAGAAGCGGGAGCAGATGGTCTCCCTCTCGTCGAAACATATCGACGGCACCATGTCGGCCCCTGAGCGCGATGAACTTCTCGGCTGGTTGCAGGCGCCTTCCGATGCCAACGAATGCCGGGTGCTCACCAATGTCCGCTGCCTCAGCGAAGGGGTTGATGTGCCAACGCTCGATGCCGTCCTCTTCCTCTCGGCCCGCAACTCCTCGGTTGATGTTGTGCAGTCGGTTGGCAGGGTAATGCGCAAGGCTCCCGGCAAAAAGTATGGCTATATTATCATTCCCATTGTTGTTCCCTCCGATATCGATCCAGCAAGGGCGCTTGACGACAACGAGTGCTACAAGGTGGTCTGGTCAGTGCTCAACGCCCTGCGTGCCCATGATGACCGGTTCAACGCCACCGTCAACAAAATTGAGCTGAACAGACATCGACCGGAGCAGATTCTGGTTGGCCGACCCGATCATGGCAACTATGGCGATGGCGGAGCTGAAGGGCTGGTAAGCAGCGGAGATGGAGCAAACGATCCTGCAACGGCTTACGGTAATGCTACGGAGAACAGTCGGCAACAGTTGGCCATGCAGTTCCAGCAACTCCAAAGCGTCTTCTTTGCCCGTCTGGTGCAGAAGGTTGGCGACCGGCGCTACTGGGAGCAGTGGGCGAAGAATGTTGCGGAGATTGCACAGCGGCAGGCCGAAAGAATCAACCGCCTCATCAAGGCTGACGGGGAGCACAAGAGAGCTTTTCAGGAGTTTCTCAGCGGCCTGCGGCAGAACATCAACCCCTCCATCACCGAGCAGGAGGCCGTTGAAATGCTCTCACAGCACGTTATTACCAAGCCGGTTTTTGAAGCACTCTTCAAAGGCTACTCCTTCGTGCAGAACAACCCCATCTCTGTCTCGATGCAGAAGATGCTCGACCTGCTCGAAGCGCAGACCATTCAGGAAGATTTCGATACCCTGCAAAAGTTTTATGAGTCCGTGAGAATGCGGGCTGCCGACATCGACAACGCCGCAGGCAAACAGCGCATCATCATTGAGCTGTACGACAAGTTCTTCAAAACCGCCTTCCCCGGCATGGTCGAAAAGCTCGGCATTGTCTACACTCCCGTCGAGGTGGTTGACTTCATCATTCACTCCGTCAATGACCTTCTCAAAAAGGAGTTTGGCCGCACCCTCGCCGATGAAAACGTCCACATTCTCGACCCCTTTACCGGCACAGGCACCTTCATCACCCGCCTGCTGCAAAGCGGTCTCATCGGGCAGAGGGAGCTTGAACACAAGTACCAGCATGAGATACACGCCAACGAAATTGTGCTGCTCGCCTACTACATCGCCGCAGTCAACATCGAGAACGCCTTTCACGACATGACGGGCGACGCCACCACCTACAAAGCCTTCGACGGGATTTGCCTCACCGACACCTTTCAGCTCGGGGAAACCGATGCCAGCACTGTGCTCTTTTCCGAGATGTTTCCGCAGAACTCCGAACGGGTATCGGCGCAGAAAAAGACGCCACTGCGGGTGATTATCGGCAACCCGCCCTACTCCGTCGGCCAGAAATCCGCCAACGACAATGCGCAGAATCAGAGCTATACGAAGCTTGATGGGCGGATTGCGGCCACTTACGCCGCCGCAACCGATGCCACCAACAAAAACTCGCTCTACGACTCCTACATCAAGGCATTCCGCTGGTCAACTGACCGGCTTGACCCGGAAAATGGCGGTATCATCGCCTTTGTTTCAAATGGCGCATGGCTTGATGGCAACAGCACTGACGGCTTGCGCCAATGCCTGCAAAAAGAGTTTTCCAGCATCTGGGTTTTCAAAATCAAAGGCCCAGCCACTTACTTGATCTTTGTTGGTTTTGGCGTTATTAAAAAAATTTGAGTTCAGATTTGAGCGATCAAACGCAAGTTTTTTAGGTTTGACAGTCACCTTCCCATAACCCATAATCACATCAA
>CAIOLC010000108.1 GCA_903859055.1 uncultured Chlorobiaceae bacterium
CCCCCCCCCCGCCGCCGCGTCTAACTCATCGTCTGTCAACTCGCTTTGCACCTCTTTAACCTCTGCTTCGGTAACCTGAAATCCTGCGCCGCTGGCCGCAGCAAGCCTTGCATCAATACCTTCAATTGCTGTGATGCGATCCCTGAATGCCTCGTCCGACTTCATCTTCTCGATGAACGCTCTTGCTTGATCTAATGACATGATATCCCCTTGTTTGAGTTTTATGAAACGTTACTTCATGCTTAAAGTACCCTCGGACAGGAAGAGAATCAAGTCATTAATTATCATTTTTTTGGCACAACCGCCAGAAGCCGAGTGCTGTATTTAATAATCACAATTCCCTTGAACAACTCAACTTGGCACTATTTCTGTGAAGTTTTTGTGAGGATTCTTATTTGCCGTTACCGCCGCCACCAAGCACACATCAATCAACCATAAAACTCTTGCTGGATGATTGCATGACGCAGGGATGATGCCAGATATCCGTTTTGTTGTTGCAAGAGTGACAAAGTCGTCCATAAATATACGGTAAAGCAGCTCTCGTTTTTACCAGTTCCGTCATGGTCCGGTTGTAGCGGAAAAAAGAATCCTCACAAAAACGGTGCCGAGTTGAGCAGTTCAAGAAGATTATGGCAATTTTATACATCAATCGGCTTCTGGCGGTTGTGCCAAAAAAATGCCAAAAAAATGATAATTAATGACTTGATTCTATTGCTCTCCAAGGGTACTTTGTTGTCAGAAAGGAAAACGTCTGATTTATGCAAGATGAAAATGAGAGCATGGCCTGCATATAGTTGAAAAAAAGGTAAGTGGCACGAAGAAGTGTGGCTCGTGATAGAATGCCGCAGTCTGAGCAAAGGCGGGCACTAACTTCGTTACTTTTTTAGTAATACGCTACGACACTTGTCAACGCTTGATCTTGCAAAAAAAATCCGGGATCAGTGTACCATAGCAACAACATTGGTAATGGTCAACAAGCGGGCAGATCGGGCTTGCTTCCTGTGGCAGACAGAGGCACCAATCGATCGAAAAGATTTTTTATTACAACATGCATTGAAAACAATAAAAATAATATGCCTTGAAAAAAATAAAGACGAATCTTCTGGCGGTGCTCCTTTCATGTCTTGGTGCTACTCCTGTGTTTGCTGCTCCTTATGTCAGCGTATTTTCCGGCATGGGCTTTCCCGGCGATCGTGAATTTGTGAATGGTGTCAATATGAAACTGGATAACGATCCGCTTCTGAACGGTGCTTGTGGTTACAAATTTGGTACCTTGAGGGTTGAGGCTGCTATAGGATATGAAAAGCATAATTTCTCAAATGGCACACCAAACGGAAAGGCTGATATATCGTTCCGCACTCTTATGGCTAATGGTTATTACAACTTTGATGCTCTATTCGGCATGGCACCTTACCTTATGGCTGGCTCAGGTATTCTTTCTACTGACGTTCACGATGCGACAGGCACCAGGTATGATACACAACATAATTTTGCCTGGCAGGCAGGAGCCGGTATGGGTATCAAGGCCGCTTCACACGTTACATTTGACTTCGGATACAGGTATCTAAAGCCATCAACGGGGAAGGGCGTTGCCAATGGATTGGATGTAAATTGGGAAGGGCATTCGATTCTTGCAGGCATAAGATATGAACTCTGATTTTTGCTGTGCGGTTATGATCAAGAGGTCAATTGTAATATTTCAGACAACAACAAAAGAAATGAACAATGAAAAAGAGATTTTTTCTATCCATAATTTGTGCAACTCTTATGGCGAATCCAGTTTATGCCAGAACGACTTATGTCAGCGGTTCTCTCGGCATAGGGCTGACTGAAAATGCATTATGGAGGGGGGGCAGTATTGAAGATAAACTAAACAATAGCGCTGTAGTCAATGGCGCAGTTGGCTGCAATATCAATCAGGGAAGGTTAGAGCTTGGCGTTGGTTACCAGTCTCATAAATATTCCGATTTCCACCCACTGTGGGGTGATATGTCGTTTCTGACTGTTATGGGTAATGGGTATTACGATTTTAATACGAACAACAGTGTCTCTCCCTATGTCATGGCCGGAGCTGGTTTAGTTAACGTTCACACAGGAAATGATTTTATGAAGCAAACTGCGTTTGCATGGCAGGTCGGTACCGGTATTTGTGTCAAGGTTGCCCCTTGGGTTGCTGTTGATCTGGGATACCGGTATCTCAAGCCGGAGGGGCTTCATAGCATCTTGAATGACACGCTGGCCTGGACAGGCCATAACATTATTGCAGGAGTGAAATACGATTTTCGATAGTATTCAGTTACTTTATCTGCCTACGCCTAAAGGGTTAGCACCATTAATATTACTACATGCAGACTGAACGTTATTCAAGAAGAGAGTTCCTTGCCAGGGTGTACAGGTATTCATCTCTATCCATGATGGCCCTGTTGTTTGGTTATGATCTTTCGGCACACGAACAAGATTTGGCAAAATCTACGGCTTTGCTTTATGCGACAAGATATGGAGCTACAAAGGATACCGCTCAGTGGATACAAAATGGGATGCGCACCCATGTTGACTTACTTGATATTGAACGGGTATCGTTTTCTGACGTTCTGACCAGGTACGACCGTTTTATTGTTGGGTCTGGTATCTGGACTGGAGGAGTGCATAAAAAAGTTATTGAGTTCTTCGAAACAGGGAGGAACTCTCTGGAGGGCAAAATTCTGGCGACCTTTCTTGTTTGTGGAACGGAGGAGAGTACTGACAAGGGACGAGCAAGGATTGAGGGCTACTTCAACGTCATGCATGCCTCGCTGGTAACTAAACCCTCCATGAGTAAGGCTTTTGGTGGCAGAATCATTGTTGAAAAGCTGTTCGATGATGACAGGAAAGCTCTCACCGCATTTTACAACAGCTTTTTGCACGATCAATTACGAAGCTGGGATCACACAGACCCCGAGAAAGCCCGGTGTTTCGGAACTGATGCAGAATATAATCTCAAAAACCCCCGGCTAGGCTCTGTTCAGAAAATCAGGGCATGAATGCATTAAGCCCATCATTCCTGCTCGCTGGTGTTGCATGAGATGATGAGACCGAGATTCAAGGATGTAATGACTCACCAACTGGCGGTTGTGTCAAAAAAATGATAATTAATGTCTTGACTCTTTTGCTGGCCAAGGGTACTTTATTTCCAGAAATAAATAGAAACAATAGCTAGGTTACTTATGAATGGCTTCCCAGATAACAAAAAAAGAGGAAAACAGCCTTGGTTCATTCTTCTGCTTTTTTTGTTCCTCGTGGCTCAGCCCTCTTGCACACTTTCTGCATCTCCATCTCCTCGCCTTAAAAAAGCGTCATTTCTTCCACTCTGGACACCTCAGTCCCAGTTTGCAGGTTACTATGTTGCTTTTGACAAGGGAATCTATTCAAGGCATGGAATTGATTTAACCATCGTCAAGGGTGGACCCGGTCTCTCTCCAGCCGAGGCTTTGCGCAATGGTGAGGTCGATTTTGCCGTCCTCTGGCTTACCACCGCTCTTCAGCATAGAGATACAGGAACGCAACTTGTCAACCTCTCTCAAATTATCCAGAGATCATCCATGATGCTGATTTCAAGGAAGAGCAGTGGAATCAGAAGGCTTGAAGATATGAATGGAAAGAGGGTTGGACTGTGGGGTGGTGATCTTTCAATACCACCCCGTACCTTATTTTCGAGTCGAGGGATAAGGGTGCGGGAGGTTCTTCAGTCGGGTACCGTCAACCTCTTTTTGCGAGGTGGAGTCGATGTGACCTCAGCCATGTGGTATAACGAGTATCATGTGCTTCTCAATTCGGGAGTTGACCGAGATGAACTGAACACTGTTTTTCTTCAGGATGAGGGGGTAACTTTTCCTGAGGATGGTCTGTACGCACTTGAAAATACGGTTCAAAAAGATCCGCTACTGGTTGATGCTTTTGTCAATGCTTCACGGGAAGGGTGGCAATACGCCTTTGCTCATCCTGAAGAGGCTCTGGACATTATTATAAAGTACATGCGTCAGGCTCAGGTTCCTGCGAACAGGATGCACCAGAAGTGGATGCTTGAGCGTATGCGCGACTTGATTCTTCCGTGTAAAAATCCGGCCGCCTTTGGAACTCTTGATAAGCAGGATTATGAGGCTGCTGGCAGAGCCATGCAGCACGAAGGGCTGATTCAGGGCTATCCGGACTATAGCACATTTATCAGGAGGCATAATGCAGGGAAGTAAAAGTATCGCTACAAAACTTATTCTTGTCATAACGCTGTGCAGCGCTCTTATTTTCGCTGTTACACTGGGATATAACTATTACCAGTCCCGCCTTGTTCTTGAAAAGGAGCTTGAAAAGAATGCCCGCAATCTTGCCATGTCGTTAGCAAACAGGGTTGAGCGTGAGCTTGTTTCGGTTTCAAAAGTTACGGATGGCGTTGCCCGCTCACTTGAAACCGCCAACTATTCTGAAACGCAACTGCATTCACTGCTCCAGGCGACTCTTGCCAATAATCAAGAGATATATGGGGCTGGTGTGGCTTATGAACCATACGCTTTCCGGCGCACCTCTCGTCTCTTTGCCCCCTTCTACTTCCGGAAAAATGGAAAAATTAATCTCATTCCTCTTGAAGCATCCTATACCGATCTTCCCTATGTCTACTGGGACTGGTACCAGATTCCCGGTGAGTTGGGTAAGGCTGAGTGGAGTGAGCCCTATTTTGACGAAGGGGGAGGCAATATTCTTATGTCTACCTGCTCCATACCATTTTACGAAGCGAGTGGTGGTGTAAGGCATCTCAAGGGTGTCGTGAAAGCAGATATAACTCTTGCTTCATTAACAGAACTTATTTCGTCAGTCAAGATCCTCAAGACGGGTTACGCTGCGCTTTTTTCACGAAATGGTATGATTCTGGCTCACCCGGTGAAGGAATCAATCATGAATGAAACATTTTTCAGTATGGCCGAGTCGCGTCATGACAACGCTCTCAGGCAGCTCGGAAAAAAGATGGTCAGGGGAGAGTCTGGCTTTGTTCTTTATAAAAGTGAGGGTGGTACCAGAAACTGGATGTATTACGCCCCGATCCGTTCAACAGGCTGGACTCTTGCTGTTGTCTTTCCCGAAGATGAACTGCTTGAAAATGTCCGCAAACTGAGTTTGACCATGGCGGCAATGGGGCTTGGAGGAATTTTTCTGCTCTCCATAGCGGTCATTTATATTGCCCGTTCCGTTACCAAGCCCCTTCGTTCGCTCGTTGCAGTAACAGAGGTGATCGCTTCCGGAAATTTTGATGTTGAACTGCCCTCAACTCGTTCGAGTGATGAAGTGGGGGCTCTGACGAACTCTTTCCGATTCATGATCACATCACTGAAAGAGTATATCAGAAACTTGACGGAAACCACTGCCGCCAAGGAGCGAATCCAGAGCGAGCTCAAGGTTGCGACTGATATTCAGGCCAGTCTTCTGCCTCGACTTTTTCCGGCCTTTCCGGCTCGAAGCGAGTTTGATGTCTATGCGTCGATGGATCCCGCCAAAGAGGTCGGGGGGGATTTTTACGATTTCTTTTTTATTGATGAACACCACCTCTGTTTTCTTATTGCCGATGTTGCCGATAAAGGCGTTCCGGCGGCTCTTTACATGATGGTGGCAAAAACCCTTCTAAAATCAGAGGGCCAGCGGCTTGGTGAGCCAGAGCTTATTCTCTCTTGTGTCAACAATATTCTTGCTGCCGACAACGACAGTTGCATGTTTGCTACGGTCTTTTGCGCTATTCTTGACACAAGAAGCGGTGAGGTACGGTTTGCCAATGCAGGCCATAATCCCCCAGTGATTATCGCTATGGACTCACAGAAACCACAGTACCTTGCTCTGAAGGCTGGTTTTGTACTTGGTCCAATTGCCGATTCAGTCTATAATGCCGAAAGGCTTACCCTCAAACAGGGAGATACGATTTTTCTTTATACCGATGGAGTGACCGAGGCGAAAAATCCTGAAGAGCAGCTTTACGGAGAGAATCTGCTGTTGCAAGCATTACAAGATGCGCCCAAAGGGAATCTTGCTGATTTGATTCACTGCATCCGGTCGGAGGTGAACCGACATGCAAATGGAGCACCTCAGTCTGATGATATTACCATGCTTGCCATTACCTATCGCGGAGCTGGTGCTGCTATCAAGGAAAACTGATCAGAAGCATCCTTATCGCAACATCCATTTTCAGTGCATCAAATTAATCAATAAAACCAAAAAAGGAATAAGATGAATATTGAGACAAGTAAAGAGTCCACAACCATGGTGGTAAAAGTAACCGGAAGACTTGATGCCGTTACCTCTTCGGAGTATGAGCAGAAATTTAATGCACTTATTGCCGACGGTGAGACAATGTTTATTGTTGATCTGGAAAACCTTGTTTACATCAGCAGTGCTGGGCTGAGGGCACTTCTTGCTACCGCAAAGCGGATAAAGGGGAAAAAAGGGCTGGTAAGTCTTGCAAATATTGGAGGCTCAGTCAAGGAGGTTTTTGATATTTCAGGCTTCGGTTCGATTTTTCCGATGTACAATTCTGTTGCCAGTGCATTAACTGCAGTTACCGGTTAAATGATTACGCCAATCGGAACAATGACATTCTTGGCCCGGATTGACAACCTGTCTAAATTCGAACAATTTGTCACGAATTGCGCTATACAGTTCGGACTTGATGCCACCCGAACGTCAGGATTGCAGGTTGCCGTTGAGGAGGTGTTCGTCAATATCTGCCATTATGCCTACCCGAACAGCGGTGGAACAGCCTCAATTGTTGCTGGTACAGAAGGCGATGCCCTTGTACTGGAAATCTCCGATATTGGCATTCCATTCAACCTCCTCCTCTCCTCGGATCCGGATACCTCACAGGATATCCTTGAGAGGAAAGTTGGAGGCTTGGGCTGTTACCTGATTCGCAAATTTACCGATCACGCCAGCTACCGAAGAGTGAACGGAGCGAATATCCTGAAGTTGGTCGTGCTCCGGATTATGGGGCAATAAGATTCAAGCTCAATCAGTGATTGGCAGGGCATACTACCCTGAAGCCGAAATCGTCAAGTTTGACTGCCGGAGGCATGCCGCTGCGTGCAACACAAAGCAGGCTTTCGGCTAGATCACCCCAGGAACCGCCGCGTAGGGAACGGCTCTCTTTTTCGTTGTCGTGCCAGTCCTCCATCCACTCCCAGACGTTGCCAGCCATATCGTACAGCCCTTCGGGTGTAGCCCCGTCGGGATAGCGATTGACCGGGGTTGTTTGTCCGACATTCCCGTCATAGTTCGCCAGGGTCGAGTTTGGTTCGCCTTTTTCGTTCGGCCAGGGGTAGTTTCGTGCTTTTTGCTGATCTCTTTCTACCCTGCCACCAGCGGCCCACTTCCACTCGATTTCTGTAGGGAGTCGGTAGAGGGTTTCATTTCCCTCAAGCATGGAGATCCAGAGGCAGTAGGCTTTGGCTCCATACCATGTGATGCCGACCACCGGTTGATCGTCGCCGTCAAATTTCCTGTTGTCACTATAGCTTGATTCAAAGAGAGACGTAAGGTTACCCTCTCCTGTTTTGAAATAGTCTGCAAACTCTTCTCCCCAGAGATTGTTTGTTGCGATGCGATTCAGTTCCGCACTGAATGCCTCAAGCAATACCGGTGAGTTTTGAGCAGGAATTTCCGTCTGCAATGAGGTAATGAAAGAACGGTAGAGCTTATTGGTGACGGGATATTTGGCGATAAAAAGATCCTCAATGTAAGCTTCCTTGTTTCTCTCCGGGTAAATGTACTTACCGCCGGGTATCAGGATATATTCTGCC
>CAIOLC010000109.1 GCA_903859055.1 uncultured Chlorobiaceae bacterium
CAGTCCGACAGGGCGATGATTGAGTTTCTTGAGTTTCATGAGAGGCCTTATGGGATTGTGCTGACCAAGTACGATAAACTCACGCAGAAAGAGAAGGTACAGGCGCGTCGTATTATGGAAAGCACTGCGACAAAAGCCAAATTTATTGTAAATTACTCGTCCATTTCCGGCAAGGGAAAAAGTGAGCTTCTGGCTCATTTTGATCACTATATCTCTCAATAAAAACAACCGTCGTGGAATCAAAAACATTCAGGAGACCATCGCAGTCGGCAACTGTTATTGTCGGCACGCAGTTCGGTGATGAAGGCAAGGGAAAGCTTGTTGACTATCTTTCGGATAAGTATGATATTGTTGTCCGTTATCAGGGAGGAGCGAATGCTGGCCATACCATCTGTTTCGACAATACAACTGTTGTCCTGCATCTGATTCCTTCGGGAATATTTCACAAAGGGTGTGTCTGTGTTATCGGCAACGGCGTGGTAATCGATCCTGTGGCACTTCTCGAAGAGATAAAAAAGGTTGAGGAGCTTGGCTATGAGGTGACTGGCAGGCTGTTTATCAGCCATAACGCGCATCTCATCATGCCGTATCATAAACTGCTCGACTCCTTTCACGAAACAGCCCAGGGCGACCAGAAAATCGGCACGACCGGCAGGGGAATCGGCCCAAGCTATGAGGACAAGTTTGCACGGAAGGGTATTCGTGTTGTTGACCTGCTCAGTCCTGAAGTTTTGCAGGAGAAGCTTCGCGAAAATCTTGCGGCCAAAAACAAGCTTTTCAAGAACATTTATGAGAAAGAAGAGCTTGATGTGGAGCTCATGGTGAAGGAGTACGAAGAGTTCGACAAGATTATTGACCCTTATGTCACCAATACCCAGCTCTATCTGAACCGTCAGCTCCAGGAGGGCAAAACGGTTTTGCTTGAGGGAGCCCAGGGCTGCCTGCTGGATGTTGACCATGGCACCTACCCTTATGTCACCTCCTCCAATCCCACATCCGGAGGTGCCTGTACGGGTTCCGGCATTGCTCCGAACTATATCGGCAAGGTGATAGGTGTCAGCAAGGCCTACATGACCAGAGTGGGCAATGGAGCGTTTCCCTCTGAGCTGCTTGATGAGACCGGTGAGCTTCTCGGCAAGATCGGCCACGAGTTCGGTGCCACGACCGGCAGAAAACGTCGCTGTGGCTGGATTGACCTTGTTGCCCTCCGTTATTCACTGACGGTTAATGGTGTGACGGAAATTGCACTGACCAAGCTTGATGTGCTGGACAGCTTTGAGGAGATACGGGTTTGCACCTCCTATATGCTGGATGGCAAGGAGATTCACGATTTCCCGACCGATCACCAGACGCTGGCGAGAGTCACTCCGCTCTATACCACCATGAAAGGGTGGATGGCCTCGAATGCCCAGGCCAGAACATTTGCAGAGATGCAGCCTGAAGCACAGGACTATGTTACCTTCCTTGAAAACGAACTTCAGGTTCCGGTTACCTTTATTTCGGTTGGTCCGGGACGTGAAGAGACGGTTTTTAAATAATTGACGGTTTATTGCCATGGCCTTGATGGATATTGCAGTTCTTCCCCTCGACAGTAAGGAGGGGAGCCTGAGCAGTTTTGTTGCAGGGTTGCAGCAGATTCTCGGAGCAAGTGGTTGCAGCTATAGGCTTCACGATATGGGCACAACCGTGGAAGGTCCAGCGCAACTGCTTTTCGAACTTGCCCTGAAGCTTCATGATTACTCGTTCAGTCAGGGGGGCAAGCGTGTCTATACCGTCATGAAAATTGATGATCGTCGTGATCGGGCAGTTCGACTCGGCGAAAAGACGGCATCTGTTAAAGCCAAAATAGCCCCGACAAGCGAGTCGGGAGAGTAGGGGGATTGCCGAAAATATTTTATCTTCACCATCTTTATTTCTGGCCGTTGTAACGTGGGTTATTCGCGGTCAGTAACTCTCAACAGAAAACAGTAATGATGCAGGTTCCCGGTGGTATTCAGATAATCAAGGAAGATAACGTCACACACAGTTTTTGTGGTCTGGCCTGTGTTGGCTGGATGTATCAGAAGATCAAGGACAGCTTTTTTCTTATCCTTGGAACGCACACCTGCGCCCATTTTTTGCAGAATGCTCTCGGCATGATGATTTTTGCCAAACCGCGTTTTGGTATTGCCCTTATGGAGGAGGGAGACCTTTCCAAAAATGAGCCTACTCTTGAGGAGATAATCAGTGAAATCAAGGCTGATCATAACCCGTCGGTCATTTTTCTGCTCTCTTCATGCACTCCCGAGGTGATGAAGGTTGACTTCAAGGGGCTGGCCCACCATCTCAGCACACCTGAAGTGCCGGTGCTCTTTGTCCCTGCCAGCGGTCTCGTCTATAATTTTACCCAGGCTGAAGATTCAGTGCTTGCTGCCCTGGTGCCATTTTGTCCACAGGCACCTGCCGGAGAAAAAAAGGTGGTCTTTCTTGGTTCGGTCAATGATTCGACAGCGGATGATCTCAGGGCAGAGGCAGAAGAGCTCGGTATTTCTGTAGGCGGATTTCTTCCTGAATCCCGTTTCGACAAAATGCCAGCCATTGGCCCCGACACAGTTCTGGCTCCAATTCAACCTTACCTTTCAAGAGTTGCCCTCAAGCTTTCTCGTGAGCGTGGTTGCCGCGTTTTGCATTCACTCTTTCCATTTGGTCCCGATGGTACCAGAGTGTTCTGGGAAGATCTTGCGAAGGAGTTCGGGATTACTGTCGATCTTCGTGATCGCGAAAAGGCGGCATGGGAGAAGATTCGTAACCAGACTGATCTGCTGAAAGGGAAGAAGGTGTTTTTCACGGCTGATACCATGATGGAGCTGCCACTTGCACGTTTTCTTCACCACGCCGGTGCTGATGTCGTGGAGTGCAGCAGTGCCTATATCATTAAAACATTTCATTCACGGGAGCTTCAGGCCCTTGAAGGTGTCCGTGTTGTAGAGCAGCCAAACTTTCATCGCCAGCTTGAGGATGTCAGGCGCTTGAAACCCGATTTGATTGTTACCTCGCTGATGACAGCCAACCCGTTTGTGGGCAATGGTTTTGTGGTGAAGTGGAGCATGGAGTTCATGCTCATGCCCATTCACAGTTGGTCTGGAGTTATCTCTCTTGCCAATCTCTTTGTTTCACCGCTCCAGCGCCGCAGCAAGCTGCCGGCATTTGATGAAAAAGTATGGCTTGAAGGTGTTATGCCGAGTGCCGAATAATTCACTGCAAGAAAATGCAACAACAAACGTTATAGAAGTATGCGCTTAGCTTTCTGGCTCTATGAGGGAACTGCCCTTCATGGTATCAGCCGAGTCACCAACAGTATGAAAGGGGTTCACACCGTCTATCACGCCCCGCAGGGCGATGATTACATTACGGCCACCTATACCATGCTCGAAAGAACTCCCCAATTTCCGGGGTTGTCCATCAGTGTGGTTCGCGGCAGAGATCTGGCGCAGGGAGTCTCACGACTTCCGACCACCTTGCAGCAGGTCGATCACCACTACCATCCGGAACTTATTGTTATTGCTCCAAGTTGCAGCACCGCTCTTCTTCAGGAGGATCTGCGCCAGCTTGCGGCTCACTCGGGTGTGCCGAACGAACGGCTGATGGTTTATGCGCTTAACCCGTTCAGGGTTTCGGAAAATGAGGCGGCAGATGGCCTGTTTACGGAACTGGTGAAGCGTTACGCTGTCACTCAGGAAAAAACGGCAGCTCCGTCGGTGAACATTCTTGGCTTTACCTCACTTGGCTTTCATCTTCGTGCCAATCTGACCAGTATCACCCGCATGTTGCAGACGCTGGGCATCACGGTGAATGTGGTTGCTCCGTGGGGAAGCAGCATCGAGGATCTTGGACGACTTCCGGCAGCATGGCTCAATATTGCCCCCTATCAGGAAATTGGTGTGAATGCCGCCGCCTGGCTTGAAGAGACTTTCTCTATGCCATCACTCACTGAAGCACCTCTGGGGGTTGAACCCACCATGGCATGGCTGCGGTCGCTCATTGAAAAACTGAATGCCATTGGCACCCAACGGGGTGTTCCTCCAATAGTCATGCCGAATCTCAAGGCATTTTCGCTCGATGGCCTCAGCGCCCCGAGTGGTGTTCCATGGTTTGCCCGCACGGCTGACATGGAGAGTTTCAGCAACAAAAAGGCCTTTGTCTTTGGTGATGCCACCCATACGGTTGGCATTGTCAAGTTTTTGCGCGACGAGCTTGGGATGCAGATTATCGGCGCAGGAACCTATCTTGAACAGCATGCCGACTGGGTGCGGAAAGAGCTGGAGGGATACCTTCCCGGCGCGCTGATGGTGACCGATCGCTTTCAGGATGTCGCGAAAGTTATTGAGGATGAGATGCCCGATCTGGTCTGTGGAACACAGATGGAGCGTCATAGTTGCCGCAAGCTTGATGTGCCCTGCATGGTGGTCTGCCCGCCAACTCATATTGAAAATCATCTCCTGGGTTACTATCCATTTTTCGGCTTTGCAGGCGCTGACGTTATTGCCGACAGGGTCTATCTCTCCTGCAAACTCGGTCTTGAGAAGCACCTCATCGACTTTTTCGGTGATGCCGGTCTGGAGTATGAAGAGGCTGCCTCTTCCGAAGAGTTACCTGTTGCTCATTCCGACGATGACCATGAGCTTTCTCCAGCGGCGGCCTCGGCTTCTCCTGTTTCATCGGAGAGCACAGTGCTTTCAGACGATGGAGAGATGAAGTGGACCGATGATGCTGAAACGATGCTGAAGAAGGTGCCGTTTTTTGTTCGCAAAAAGGTGAGAAAGAACACTGACACCTTTGCTCGCAGTATAGGCGAGCCTGTGGTCACCGTTGAGGTATTCCGAAAAGCCAAAGAGTCGCTTGGCGGATAAGATTTTTCTATCAATCACATTCTTCTGTTACATATTATGAGTTTAGTTCTGGCGGTTTATGGCAAGGGTGGCATTGGAAAAAGCACTACCAGCGCAAATATTTCGGCGGCGCTTGCCCTGAAGGGGGCTAAAGTGTTGCAAATCGGCTGCGATCCCAAGCACGACAGCACCTTTCCCATTACCGGAAAATTGCAGAAAACGGTTATTGAAGCACTTGAAGAGGTCGATTTTCACCACGAAGAGCTAAGTGCCGAAGATATTATCGAAACCGGATTTGCTGGTATTGACTGTCTTGAAGCTGGCGGTCCTCCTGCAGGAAGCGGCTGCGGCGGCTATGTTGTTGGCGAATCCGTCACCCTGCTTCAGGAGCTTGGCCTGTACGATAAATATGACGTTATCCTTTTTGATGTGCTTGGCGACGTGGTCTGCGGAGGTTTTAGTGCTCCGCTCAACTATGCCGACTATGCCATTATTATTGCCACCAACGACTTCGACAGCATCTTTGCGGCTAATCGCCTCTGTATGGCCATTCAGCAGAAGAGTGTTCGCTACAAGGTGAAACTTGCCGGTATAGTTGCCAACCGTGTCGATTATACCACCGGCGGAGGCACCAACATGCTCGACCAGTTTGCCGAAAAAGTTGGCACCAGGCTTCTCGCCAAAGTTCCCTATCACGAACTGATCCGCAAAAGCCGCTTTGCAGGCAAAACCATGTTTGCCATGGAGGAGAGCGAGGGAAAAGCGGAGTGCCTTGTGCCATATAACGAGATTGCCGACACTCTCGTTCAGGATGCACCTGTTGCATCAGTTCCGGTACCTATTGGGGATCGGGAGATCTTCAAGATGGTGAATGGCTGGCAGTAGGTTTTTGAGGATTTTGCTTTGGAGCTTCCGAGATAACATCGACTCCAGTTCAGTGAGTTTTGCAAGGAAAAGCCGCCCTTAAATAAAGGCGGCTTTTCTGCATTTGCGAATGATAGTGCTCATTATAACGCATTTCTGACAACATTGTTGTGCTTGCCATTCTACCTGAGGGTGCTACTCCTTGTTGTACATCGATTCGTCACCACTCTCCCCGGTACGGATACGGTAGGACTCTTCAATACTCCAGACAAAGATTTTGCCGTCGCCAATTTCACCGGTATATGCTGTCTTTAACAGACAGGCCACTGTTTTCTGAAGGTTGATATCGCGAACAACAATTGAGAGCGTCAGTCGTGAAATGTAGTCAGTATCAGCCGAGCCCCGGAAAACATTCTTCTTTTTGCGTTCATTTCCCACCCCGAATGATTCGGTATAGGAGAAGAAGTCAATATCAATGGCG
>CAIOLC010000110.1 GCA_903859055.1 uncultured Chlorobiaceae bacterium
CACAAGCCCCATAGGAGCTGCTAAAAAGCCGGAAACTCGTGTCTGTTCCTCGAAATTCACCCAACTACTGTGAGAACAGCCTGTTATGGTGAAGCCAGTAGTTGCAATCCAGAGTATCATGACAATTCGTATCATCTTGTTTCTCCTTTTCAGGCACACCCATCCCCGTAGGGGTGTGGTAAAAACCATCCCCCTGCGGTAGGGATTGCTCACAAAGGAGCGTTACCAGCAATTCCCGGTGTATTTATAACTAGCTTGAATAATTGAAGTTTATGTTTTGTTGGTTCGTACAAATATTTGCATATACTGGAGTTGTTTTTATCTGTCTACTGTCTTGCCAGTACAGTATATTTCATCTGTCAGGAGGTACTGCTGTTGACGTAACAATTTGATTTTAGTGTAAAATATAGTTGTTTTGCACGCATTTTTTACTTGACAAAGCGTTTTGAGGGTGCGGCGATTTTTTTCATTAACTAATCTCAATATTAGAGGTAATGAAAATGTCCCGATTCAAGCAACTAAAACCCAAATTCAAAGCGCCGTCGAAACAAGTTGTCCGCAAAAACCTTAACCTGGATGCCATGATGGCCACAGCACACAACAAATTTGCCGATATAACCGATCATCGCAAGAGGGACTGCAAGATTTCCCTGGCAGATGCACTTATGTCAGGCTATGCCATGTTCGCTCTCAAGGACCCATCACTCCTGCTCTTTGATAACCGACGAGCAAATGACGAAGGCAATCTCAACAGGGTGTTTGGTATTAAGAATGTGCCCAGTGATTCCCAGATGCGGGAGATCCTTGATCCAGTTAATCCAGAATCTATCCGACCACTGTTCAATGACATCCTATTCCAACTGCAACGTGGCAAAGCGCTGGAACCTCTGGTTTACTATAAGGGTTGCTACCTACTGAGCATTGATGGCACGGGATCCTTTTCCTCTACGAAACTATCTTCTGCATCCTGTCTGGAAAAGAAGAGCAAAAAAACAGGCTCGATTATCTATCATCAGCAGTTGCTGGGTGCCGCTATTGTCCACCCTGATTACAAGGAAGTGATTCCTCTGGCACCGGAGATGATCGTCAAGCAGGACGGCTCGAGCAAGAATGACTGCGAACGCAACGCTGCCAAACGATTCCTGCAAAAGGTGCGGCAAGACCATCCCCGTCTCGGTTTCATCGTCATTGAGGATGGCTTAAGCTCCAATGCTCCACATATCAAAGAGCTAGAATCCGTTGGCATGCATTACATCCTTGGTGCCAAAGAGGGGGATCATCCTCTTTTGTTTAACAACCTTGCAGAGGCGGCTAAAAGCGGCGCAGCGGTAGATTTCCGCATGGTTGACGACAAGAACCCAAAGATAACACATCGCTTCCGTTTTTTAAACGACACCCCTCTGAATCAGAGCAATCTCGATCTGAAGGTCAATGTACTGGAGTACTGGGAGGAGTCTGACAAGAAAACCCTCCATTTTGCCTGGGTCACTGATTTTACCATCACCAAAGACAACGCATGTATCCTTATGCGTGGTGGTCGCGCCAGATGGAAGATCGAAAACGAAACCTTCAATACCCTCAAGAATCAGGGATACCACTTTGAGCACAACTACGGTCTGGGCAAAGAGCATTTAAGTGAAGTCTTTGTCATGCTCATGATGCTTGCCTTCCTTATTGACCAGACTCAACAGCTAACGTCTGCCTTGTTCAAAACTGCCTGGCAAAAGCTCGGTAGTAAGAGGGCATTATGGGAGAATATCCGTAATCTCTTCTATTCCTACGAAGTCGAATCAATGGAAATGATCTACCGAGCCATCGTCAATGGTTTCCGGAAGGTCGCACTGGAACCAAATGACAACACATAGCCTGCACAAAAATACCAAAGAACTAGAAATCCTCATCATCGCGGCACCCCGTAAAGGTGTGAATGGAGAAGTGCGTCTTGCGTCCAGAGAAGAGAGGCGGAAGTGTCACTGTTAAGGCGATACCTCTGCCTTGATATGGCAACTGGCAATAACATTCTGCCAAATCTTGATGTTTAGTCGACTAAAGATTGCAAAATATTTATGAATCAACCAGGGTGTCTCGATTATGGCGCTTCATCGGGAATTCCTGTACTCTTGGGATGATTGTTTAGACAGTGTCGATATACAGCTCTATGCCGCATTGTTCGCACGCAAAAGCAGGCATAATCATTTTTACCGCAAGCTGATGACGGCACTTGCGTCTACACTGTCCGGC
>CAIOLC010000111.1 GCA_903859055.1 uncultured Chlorobiaceae bacterium
CAACGCTGACCCGACTGCCGTCACCTCATGTCCAATAAACGTCAGATATTTCACTATACATTTACGAATAGGCAAGTCATCTTCTGCAAAGATCACCCTACCAGTTACAGGCACTTGTGAATTGTTTATAACCATGAGTGAAAATTTAGGAGCATAAAAATTTAGGAGCATAAAGTATACCACCCGATTCAGAGTGGATTTTATTGACAAAACATAATAAAAAAAATTAGAATTACCCTCTCATCACCGTATCTTTATCGAAATCAATCCGATACACATACAGCCGTTCGATCCATAAGAGTATCCGCCAAAGTCGGATCCGTTATCACATCGTTGTCCCTCACTGCCTGATCCCAGGCATGAAAGAGCAACGGTGTGAGCAAAAAAAACTAAGATGCCGAATGCGATGCGGCATGGTTGCCGGGCAACAACTCATTTATAGCTACAGCCATATCTGTCAGCTTGACTGGCTTTTTCAGAAATTGGCTTATGCCATAACAATGACCAAGCATCGCGGGATCAATATCCTTTCCATAACCAGTCATCAGGATAATTGGTATCCTGGCTTCGGTTTTGTGCAATTCTTCGGCAAGCTCGATTCCGGTCATTTCAGGCATAATCAGGTCGGTAATGAGAAGGTCAAATTTTGCAGGATTCTGCGTGAACAGTTCTACTGCCTGCAGCGGAGAGTTTAGCGCCTGTACTGTAAAACCAATTTTGATAATCATTTTCGTCATCACTCGGAGCAAAGCTGGATCGTCATCAACCAAGAGTATGCACCCGGATCCCTTCCCCGGAGTCTCTTTAATCGTGGTTGTTACAATCTGATCATTAACGACCGGAAGATACACGCTGAATGTGCTTCCTTTTCCCAACTGTGTCTCAACGCAAATTTTCCCCTTTAAATTTGAGATTATGCCATGAACAACGGAAAGTCCAAGCCCAGTCCCTTTATTAACCGATTTTGTAGTAAAAAAAGGCTCAAATATACGTTCCATGGTAGCATCATCCATCCCTGTTCCGCTATCTGAAATATTGATCTGTAAATAGGTTTCTCCCTGAAGATCAAGATGCTGTTTTTGGAGGTCAGTACGAGGAGTAACCTCTTTGAGCTCAATTGTCAGCAATTCCCCAAATTCTTCCATTGCCTGAAATGCGTTGGTGCAAAGATTGACAATCACCTGATGAATTTGTGATGAATCGGCGAGAATGTTCCTGCAACTCTTGTCGATATGCTGTTCAATCGTGATCGTAGCTGGTATTGACGGACGGAGAAGCTTCAGCGCTTCAGCAAGAACAGCTTGAACACTGACGATAGTCGGCGTACTCTCCTGAGCCCTGCTGAAGAGAAGAATTTGGGAAACAAGACTCTGGGCACGCATAACGGCCTGTCTGATTTCACTGAAATATTCATGTTGTGTTTCTTCTACTGCCAGCTCTAACATTCCAAGTTCAGCATAGCCAAGAATAGGAGTCAGGATGTTGTTAAAATCATGCGCAATACCGCCAGCAAGGATTCCAATAGTTTCAAGACGCTGTGATTTACGCAGATGTGATTCTAATTTCTGTTTTTTCTCTTCCTCCCTTGTTCGCTCAGTGATGTCAAGAACTATTCCTAAATAAAGGGACACCTTGCCTTCGAAATCTTTAACCGGATTCCCTTTGGACATCAACCAACGGACTTTTCCATCAGCATCACGAGTTCGCCATATACTGTTGAATTCACCACCTGTTTGTACTGCTTCTCTGACGGCTTGCTCAACCTTCGCCCTATCTTCGGGAATAATGGTGTTTAGCCAGTTTTCAAGTGAAGGTTCACAACTATGCGGTTCGAGTCCATAGAGCCACCATAATTCATCTGACCAAATAGTGATATTTCTGCTGGGATCACTCTCCCATATTCCTGTATTGGTAGCCGCCAAAATATGACGAATCCCTTTATTACCCGCAAGAAGTGCCTCCTGAAACTCCTTACGCTCAGTAATATCATTAATAATGGAATAAAGCAGAGATCTCCCGGCGAGTGTAATAGGAGCGCTGAAAACTTCGACATCGCGGAATGAACCATCAGCCAGGCAATGGCGAAAGGTAAAAAAATTTCGTTTTTCGTGGAGGGCCAGCTCCATTTCTGATTTTACCTCTTGCTCCGTCAACATGTTGATCTGAGTGATTTTCATCTGGCAAAGTTCAGTCTGCTCCCAGCCATAGAATGTTTCTGCTGCTGGATTGGCATCAATAATCATACCATCCTTCGGATCAACGATCAGCATCACAGTTTTTTTGTTCTGAAACAAACTCCGATAACGAGCCTCACTTTGATGCTGCTCATCTTCAGCAAGTTCCCGTGCATTACGATTTCGTAACATCGCAATACCATACGCCAGAGTATCAGCCAGATTCGCAAGAAGTTTCGTCTCCTCGGCATTGAAGGTGTCCAAAAAAGAAGAATAAATAGATAATACTCCAAACACCTTGTCGTCGGTTTTCAGCGGCAAGCTCTGAGCGGAAGCATAACCCCGCTTTTTTGCCTCCTGACACCACAACTCAAATTCCGGGTCTAACAAGATGTTTTTGGTAGAACATGGCTTGCCAGTACGAATTGCAGTTCCTGCTGGACCTTGCCCACGTTCAATATCTGCCCAGGAGATCATAAGCGTTTCGAGATAACCATCCTCGAAACCGGCTTGAGCAACCGGGCGGACACTTTTTTCAGTATCATTTTCAGCATAACCAACCCACGCCATACGATATCCACCAACCTCAACAACAATGCGGCAAATCTCACGCAATAAATCCATTTCATTATCAGCATGAAGAAGTGCCTGATTGCAATTGCTGATCGCCAGAAGTGCACGGTTCAACTTGAGAAGTTCATCCTCCCCCTGCTTTCGGTCAGTGATATCAACAACAGTACCAACCATACGAAGAACGTTGCCGCCTTTTTCATGTTCTACAATCTTACCTCTACTTTCTATCAAACGAATCGTACCATTCTTCGAGATCATCCTGCAGGTGATGATCGACACCTCTTTTTTATCCTGAAAAAAATCTTGTGTCGCCAAGAAAAATTTATGATGATCATCGGGATGAATAATCATTTTCATAAATGCGGTGTCGAATTCCGTAGTATCCGAAGAGTAACCGGTAAATTCGCAAAACCATGGACTCAGGTAGACCCGATCTGTAGCAAAATTCCAGTCCCAATACCCCTCATTTGAAGTACTTAAAATCAGTTTCAGTCTCTCCGTATCTGTATTCATATTTACTATCACTATCCCACATTATTATTTCGATATCCCGCAGCAATGGTTCAGATCCAAAAAATATACCGTCCAAATATAATCAGTTGCTCCTGACATAAAACCGGGATAGACTTGACCAATATGGTTAGATATATACTCAATCTTCTTGAGTTTGGGGATCGACTCACGCTCAGCCTCC
This sequence comes from uncultured Chlorobiaceae bacterium, assembly GCA_903859055.1. GTDB lineage: Bacteria > Bacteroidota > Chlorobiia > Chlorobiales > Chlorobiaceae > Chlorobium. The sequence goes on from CAIOLC010000111.1 coordinate 3,442, forward strand.
ACAGTGCTATTTTCGCGCTCGTTGGATATCTGGATTTTTCGATCAGTTCAGCCAACCATACAGAAAAAATCTTGCGATGGGTCTCTCTTCGCCCCAATTCAGCTTGGGGACAAACCAAGCCCCTTGACAAAATTGGCAAAGAATAGTCATCAGCACACCTTCAGTATCTCCTCAACATCCTCGTAGGTAAAACCGTATTTTATGTGAATAACTGTTTTATGAAAGAAGAGTGTTAACAAACAAACCGCAACTTTGAGAAGCATGGGCATTTTTAGTATAATGCATCAATTTTTATATCAAGGGGTGAATCGTTACCTTGATTACAGCTCTATCAGCTCCATCCCGAAGCTTTTTAATTATCATAGTGAGATTGCATGACCA
>CAIOLC010000112.1 GCA_903859055.1 uncultured Chlorobiaceae bacterium
GCTTCATTCTGGAACTCAAGCTGTTTTTTAAGCTCGGCAGTGGAGTGTGATTCGTGTTTTGTCAAACTCTTTCCATGAACAAGTTCAAGGTCCGTGTGCGGTAACCGGTCGGATACGGAAGGCTTATTATGAGAGGCTGGATCGCGGTTGTCCATAAGCTGAAAAGTTCCGGGTTCAGATATCGTTGGTGATTCCTTAAAACGTTTCTGAGAACTCATACAGGGCAGGAAGGCACCCGCACGAATATAATCTTTTTTCCTGAAGTGCGTTACATCTCTCTTGGACTGGATGGCGGATTCAAGTTTCAACTTTGCTCTGAATTCTATTGACTTCCTGAAAACAAAAAGAAAAAAGAGATACAGATTAGTACTACAAAAAAATATATTTTAGCCATCTCTTGACTTTTGGCAACAACAGCACATGATGACTTCTACGGTGGAATTAACTGATGTGATTGTCATTGGCTCCGGTATTGGAGGTTTGACAGCCGCAGCACTGCTCCAGGAGCGGGGTATCTCTACAAAGGTTTTTGAGAAAAACCGTTATCCCGGAGGCAGTTGCTCCTCTTTTCAGCGAAACGGTTACCGCTTTGACGCAGGTGCCTCGGTTTTTTATGGCTTTGGTAAAAATGGCACCAGTGGCACGCTGAATCTGCATACACGAATATTCAGGAAACTGGGAGTAGAGGTTCGTACCATTGCCGATCCTGTACAGATTCACTATCATCTCCCCAACGGTTTCAATGTGGCCGCCTGCTATGATCGTCTTGCATTTCTTGGAGCCTTGGCTGCCCGTTTTCCGCATGAAGCTGAAGGGATTAAAAAGTTTTATCGAGAACTTGATGAGGTTTATGAAATTCTCAGCTCCATGCCAGCCGGTTCCCTGGAGGATGTGAACCATCTGCTGGCTGTGGGTACGTCATCTCCTCTCAAGACGGTGGCACTTGCTCTGAAAACTTTTCGTTCTATGGGGAAAACCGCTCGACGCTCTCTCCATGATGAGGAGCTGCTGCACTTTATTGATATTGAGGCCTATTCGTGGGCTCTGCAGGATGCTGATTCCACTCCGCTGGTCAATGCTGGTATCTGTCTTGCCGATCGCCATTTTGGTGGCATACACTATCCTGTCGGTGGTTCGGGAGCCATTCCTGCGGCGTTATGCACGGGGATTGAAAAATTTGGCGGTTCGCTCCACTATCAATCCGAAGTGACCGAAATTCTGGTCACGAATGGAGAGGCGCACGGAGTTCGGCTGGCTGATGGCACGGAGCATCATGCAAAGGTGGTTATCAGCAATGCCACTCTTTGGGACACCTTTAACCGCCTTGTCACCGATACTCGATACAGAGTTGATGAAAAGAGGTTTCTGAAAGCACCAAGCTGGTTCCAGCTCTTTCTTGGTGTTGATGCCAGGGTTATTCCGCCCGGATTTGATGTGCACCATATTCTTGTCGATGACTGGAAGAGCTATGGCAAGCTTGGTGGCACCATCTATTTTTCAGCGCCAACCATTCTTGATCCATCCCTGGCCCCCGCAGGGAAGCATGTGGTTCATGCTTTTGTCACTGATGAGGTTGAGCAGTGGAAAGAGTATGAGCGGGGAAGCGAAGCGTATCAGAGTGCCAGGGAGCAGGTTGCTGCGGCAATTATATCGAGGACGGAACGAATTCTTCCCGGACTGTCAAAGGCCATTGAGTTGAAGGTGCTGGCCACGCCACTGACTCATGAGCGCTACCTCAACCGGCGCGACGGCTCTTACGGGCCTTTGCTGAAACCCGGGCAGAATATCATGCAAAAGCCCCAGAACACAACTCCTGTGAAAAACCTGTATGCCGCAGGCGACAGCACTTTTCCGGGCCAGGGTGTGATAGCCGTTACCTATTCCGGCATCTCCTGTGCCTCGTATATTGCAAGAAAATTCGGCAAGCCGCTTGAAGAGCTGGTGTAGGATCTCTATTGAGTGGCAGCCAGCAGCATATCAATCTCCCTGAAGGGGACATCGGTAAGTTCTGCCAAAATTTTTTTGGTGACATAACCCTTGAAAAGGTAGGTTCCTTTTCTCAAACTGTGGCTTTTCCAGAGAATATCGGAAATGGTTTCGTGTCCGGTCAGCTTCAGCAGAAAGGGCAAAAGAGTGTTGGTCAGGGCAAAAGATGCGGTTTTTGCGACGGCGGAGGGAATATTTGGGACACAGTAATGGGTCACGCCATGCTTGACATAGATGGGGTTGGTGTGCGAGGTGTGGCGACTGGTGGCAAAGCAGGCTCCCTGGTCAATCGAGACATCAATAATAACTGAACCGGGCCTCATCGATTTTACCACCTGTTCGCTTACCAGTGGTTTGATGATTTTCTGTTTCGGGCTTAATGCGCCTATGAGTACATCTGACATTTTTGCAAGTTCGGCGATGTAGTGGTCGTTGGCAATCGCGGTGACGAGGTGTCGGTTGAAAAAGGCTTCAAACCTCCTCAGCCGATTGATCTCCTTGTCGATCACGGTCACCTGTGCGCCGAGCCCAAGCGCATCCTGGGCAGCAAAGAGCCCCACGGTTCCTGCCCCGATAATGGTGACGTGAGCAGGGGGAACACCGGCAATGCCGCCAAGCAGAATACCGCTTCCGCCATAGCCGGTTTCAAGATATTTTGCCGCAGTCTGCACCGCAAGGGATCCCGCTATTTCGCTCAGAGTTCTGACAATTGGCAGCTCGCCATCCCTTGTTTCTATAAACTCAAAGCCGATAGCAGTAATATTTTTTTCAAGCAGTCTCTTCAGTAAAAGAGGTGTGACCGATCCCAAATGCAGCGCCGAGAGCAGAATCTGGCCCGGCATGAAAAGCGAAAGCTCCTCCGGCTCTGGAGGTGAAACCTTGACGATGACGTTACACTGCCCATAAAGCGCCTCAGGTGATTCAACAACAAGCGCACCTGCTTCGCCATAGGCGAGATCGGTAAAGTTGCAGAAACTGCCGGCTGATTTCTCAATGATCACTGCTATGCCCTGTTCAACCAGAATCTGGACGCCGGGCGGGGAGATGGCTACCCGGCGTTCATCCTGGGCCCGCTCACGGGGGATACCAAGAACGATACTCATTGTCTTCTCGGGTTTGATCAGCCAGCGCTCAAGAGTCTTTGCAGCAAGATCAAACTCCACGTTCCCGATATCAGAAGGGTAGCCCATCAGCAGTTCAATGGTTGAGAGACAAAAAGCAAAATATAATCATTTTGTTAACCCTCTCCATCATCCCTTTCCTGATTCGCAGTTACAGCTTCCGGTTGCGCAGCAACATACTGATTGACAGGCTCTGCCAATCAGGAGAAACGCATCAGCGATTCCACTAAGCACATCCGCGACAACCATCCAGAGATCGAGTTCCCTTTGCGATTGCAGTTGCAGTGTGTCGGGAAGCTTTACAATGGCCTCCCATCCCATTTTTCCAGCATATCCTGCTAATTGCAATGGCTCCTTTTCAAACATCTGCTTGATCTCTTCAACAATCGAAACGAACCGTATTGTTCCAGTTTTTTCAACGGTCGCCTGACATGCCATTCTTGTTCCCTCGCTTATCAGAGTATCCGAAAGGAGCGCTCTCTCCTCTTCGCTGAGTGGAGAAAGCAGTTCGCTGCCCTCAAGAATCTTGACATAACAGGTCTGGCACAAGGTGTTACCTCCGCAAAAGTAGCCAATATGTTCATGGTTGAGGCGAGCGATATCAAGAAGCCTGTCGCCGACGTTAGCCTCGTACTGCTTCTTATTGATGGTGATGTTCATGGTAATGATATTGTAGTTGTATTAATACAAGACTTATTTTGTCTTCTTAATGACAACATGAAAGTTGCTGCAAAAGTTTTCGGATTTTCAAAAAACTGTACTCAATCCGGATTTTCAGGCAACCTCCGTTTTTGATTCCCGCTCAATTTTTTTCAGCAGTTCAGTGTACCGCTCAATCAGCATAGCGGGGGTGGTATCGGCTTGTGAAGGGTGGTGCAGCGTCAGTTTCATCTTTTTTTCAATCTTGAATCCAGGTTTGTACTTCTGCATCCAGGGTTCCTGGACGGAAACAAAGAGGTACTGCAGAAATTCCCGATTCGCCAGATGTTCTTTATCCTGCTCAGGAAGATAGATGGTGGCACTTTTCAACTGCAAGTCGATCTTCTCCAGACCGAGAGCTGTGCCGGTAAGCTTGAGTTTTGAGAGCAGCAGCAGGTTTGCAACCTCTTCGGGCAGAGTGCCGAACCGGTCTCTCAACTCTGTAGCCAGGGTATCAAGGTAGCTCTCTGAGGTGGCTTTCGATATTTTATCGTAAAAGGCAAATCGCTCATGCACTGCGGTGAGATAATAGTCGGGAATCAGTGCATCAAAAAAGAAAACCAGGTCGCAGGGTTTCTGCTGCCGGACAACCTTGTTCCCCTCATCTGAAAACATGTGGCTGAATTCCGTGAATTTCAGCTCGGCAACGGTCTCTTCAAGCATCTTTTGGTAGAGATCGAGATCACCGCGTCATTGCTTACTTCAGCAACTGGAGCCGCGGCAGACGGTGCTGCAGCAGATGCAACCTTTGTTGTTCCA
>CAIOLC010000113.1 GCA_903859055.1 uncultured Chlorobiaceae bacterium
CTGCAAAACAGAGGGTGTTCCGGTAAAATGACGCAGTTGTCAGTTGACAGGAATAGACGTCTCCGATTTTTTTGACGGCTCAATCTTGGGGATAACGACCTTGAGCACACCGTTATCGTATTTTGCCTCAATTTTTTCAGTATTCACATTCTCTCCAATGGTAAAACTCCTGCTAAGGCATCCCCATGAACGCTCAACACGGTGAAACCCTTTTTTCTTTTCCTCCTCACTCTGAGTTCTCTCTGCTGTAATGGAAAGAAGATCACTGTCCATAGACACTTTGATATCCTCTTTTTTAATTCCAGGCATGTCGGCCTCAATGAAAATTGAATGCTCATCCTCACTGACGTCTACTTTAAAGGATGGGGCAATCATTGAAGAGAAAAAAGGCGAAACCCTGTCGTTAAAGACATCTTCAAACATTTTCAAAGGATCTCTTTTGTAAAGGGTTAGTGACATGGTCGAATCTCCTGTTTTAATTGTTGATTAGAGTTTAAATAAGTAAAGAACACAAAAAACGAGCACATTTCGGTACAAAAAAATTCCCGGCTAAATCCTTCTCGTTTTACTGTGATTGGGTAACCCGGGATTCTTTCTCACTATTTTTGGCGGTAAAAGCTGACAAGATGCCCTGCAGTATCTGGTTTACTGTGTTCAGAATATTGCCAAACAAATCAGGAGATGCTTTCCCGATAAATTCGGCAAGCAGTGATGCAGAGTTAGTTGCAATTTTCAGCAGGTCAAGCTGTTGCTGAACAAGTTTTTCCAGGGTCTCCGACAGAGTCGTATCACTGGTGAGATTGCTTGTTTCGTTTGTCATGGCTGTTATTATTTGTAACTTCATTAAGGAGAGTGTTTTGAGTTGTCGCCTTGGTGCGGTCAGCGTTTGGCAAATGACGAAACTTTCATTTGCGCCCCCCAATTTGAAATATGGCATACGCTCCAGAAAAACCGGCGACTACAACAATGAGCAGATAAAACTAACGTTTTAGTTTAACAAATTTACTTGTATTTTCAAAACAGAGAGCCCCCGTAATAGCCGATTTGTGGCACAATAGAATGAATGATTCTGAATTGTGCCAGAGAAAGGCTCAGTGGATTACGAGAGATTTCTCGGTACTTGAGATGAATGGTGGTGGAGGATAGGTTTCGGAAGGGAGATGTCCATCACAAAGGTAAAGCGGGAAGGGAATGAGAGCAGTACCTGATCGACCTCAAATTCAAAGGAGCAGATGCCGCTTAATGTATGCAGGTTTTCGCTCAGCGACTGTTTTCTGAGTGCTTTGCCGTGCAGCCGCACGCCAAGCCCTTCTCTCGATGCGAGCTGTCCGAAATAGTTTCTGATGCCCTCGGGGGTTATCACGGTGTGAGGAGAAAAGGTAGGAATAAGGACTGCGCATTCATGATACAGAGCCGTAATATCGTCGGCGTTACCGCTGCAGACTCTGGAAACCCATTGAAAAAGAACCTCTTCAGCCGTTTTAAAAATCATGACTCACTCGTTTTGTTTTTCATTATATGGCACTGCGCATGGTAACACAAGCAACAAGGCAATACCATTGCTTTGGGTGGAAAGTAACCAATTTTATTTTAGCTGTCAATAAATAGAATGTACAGGAGTCTAACATCTATTTTGGTCGTAACGCCTCCACCGGATCGAGATTTGCGGCTTTCCATGCAGGGAAGAGGCCGAATATCATACCAATCCCTGAACAGACAACCATTGAAATGATTATCCATAACCAGGGAAATATTGGCGGCAGATTGAATTTGAAAGCTACAACATTGCCAGTTGCAACCCCTGCAATAATGCCGATTACCCCGCCTGCAAGCGAGAGAAAGAGTGCCTCAAAGAGAAACTGATAAAGAATGACTCCTCTTGGCGCACCGACAGATTTTCTGATGCCGATCTCCCTCGTTCTTTCAGAGACGCTGACCAGCATGATATTCATGATACCAACACCAGCGGTCAGGAGTGCCATAAAGCTGATGATGAAAGCGCCCGTCCCAATGGCTCGCTGTATATCCCTGAAGGAATCTATTAGGGATTCGTTGGTTCTGATCTCGAAATCGTTGGCATCCTTCACCGTCAGCCCCCTCGCAAGCCTCATTGCCCCAATCGCACGGTCAATGGCCTTCGGATAGTCTTTGCGTGAGATTGCTTCAACGGTGATACTCACACTGCTCTTTTCGTTGATATGGTTGAGGTATCGGGTAATGGGAATGAGCACAAAGTTATCCTGGCTTTGGCCGAAAGCAGCTCCTTTTTTATCAAACACACCGGCAACATTATAAACATCTCCATTAATCTTGATCGATTTGTTTTGAGGGTTGATGCCTGATGGAAAGAGAGTTGTGGCAACTTCATTTCCGAGAACGACACTGTTTTTTGCAAACCGGATGTCGCCCTCTGCAAGATTGCGCCCGGAGGCCACAATGTAGCCACTTGAAGCGGAAAAGTTCTCATCACCACCGGTCATGGTGACATCAGGATTTGTGGTCAGGCTGGCATATTTGGCCTGATTGGCCATGCTTGAAATCATGAATCCTATGTTGCGGGATGTAGTCTCCATGCTTTTTTTGAAAAGGAGTGCCTGCTGCCAGGTGATATCCTTGCGGTTTGCATAAAGGTTTCGGCTGTGGCCACTTCCGAATGTTGTTGCGGGATTTTTCTGGATCTGGAAGGTGTTGGCCCCAAGGCTTGCCAGGCCTGACTCAACGCTTTTATCGATTGCATCAAGGGCTGTCATGACGGCAATAATGGAAAAGACTCCAACAGCAACACCCATGATGGTGAGCCATGAGCGGAGCTTGTTGACGGTGAGAGAGTAGATCGCCTGGGTGATGGTTTCATGCAGCAGCATAAGAGCTCCTATTCATAACGCAGTGAATCGGCCGGGTCAAGTTTTGAGGCCGTCACGGCAGGAGCAAGGCCAGAGACAACTCCGGTAATGACAGAAACAGCAAGACTTGCTAAAACAAGGGCAGGGGAGAACTCTATCGGAAAATCAGGGACAATTTTTTCGATGGCAAAGGTGATGATGAGCGCTGACCCGAGGCCGATCACCCCGCCGATGAGGCAAATCATCACCGATTCAATGAGAAACTGGAGCAAAATAGTTTGCCGTCTGGCACCAAGCGCCTTGCGCAGTCCAATTTCCCTGGTGCGCTCCTTCACGCTGACAAAGGTGATGTTCATAATGCCGATAGCACCAACAAAGAGCGACATGCCGGTAATAAAGATGCCAGCAACGGCAATACCATTTTTGATGGGGTCAAGCTGACTTTTGAAGGCTCTCTGTTCGTTGATTGAAAAATCTTCCTCCTTATCAGGCGCAATCCTTCGGATTCTCCTCATCAGACCAAGCAACTCCTCCTTTGCCGCAGCAACACGCTCCTGGTTTTTGATTTTCACCCTGATGGTGGTAAACATGTTTTTGCCGTAGACCTTTTCAAAGGCACCGAGGGGCATGATGATCTGATTGTCGAAACTGAATAGCCCCAGGAACTTTCCCTGTTTTCGGAACACCCCGATAATGCGAGACTTGCGGTTTTTTATCTGGATAGATTTGCCAAGCGCAGGTTCATTCGGAAAGAGCCCTGAGGCAATATCGTCGCCAACGACAGAGACCATCTCACTGCTTGCAGATTCTCCATGAGTAAAAAAGCGGCCTGCGGCGAGATTTCCTGATGCTGTTTGAAGGTAGTCATGGTTGGTTCCAAGGGAAAAAACATGTTCAAGGATCTGGTCGCGGTATTTTGCTGAAGCCTGGTAGGTTGACATTTGCGGAACAGCAATAGATAGTTCAGAGCGAGGATTGTCAGCAATAATCCTGTTAAGTTGATCGGCATACTCTGTTTTAATGTCAGGCCGGTTCCGATAGCGCCACCATTGCCCCATGGTGCTCCAGGATGATTTCTGTACATAGATAACATCATATCCAAGCATGGCGAGGCTTTTGTCGAACCCTCGGTCAATGCCGTTAATGGCTGTGCCCATCATGGTGATGGCAACAATGCCGATAATAACCCCAAGTGCGGTAAGAAATGATCTGGTTTTATTGGCCTTGATCTGGTAAAGAGCCATCTTCAGGCTCTCTGTTGATTCATAACGAAATTGTCTGTAGCTCCGTTTCATTGCCTGCTGTCGCTTTCGATTTTTCCGTCCCGAAGACGGATAACCCGGCGGGTATAGCTGGCAATATCCTCTTCATGGGTGATCAGGATGATGGTATTGCCAGCATCAGAGAGTGCCCCGAAAATATTCATGATCTCTTTGCTGGTGGCGGTATCGAGGTTACCGGTAGGCTCGTCAGCAAGAATAATGGAGGGGTTGTTGATAAGTGCTCTTGCTATCGCGACCCTTTGAATCTGCCCTCCCGAAAGTTCAGAGGGCTTGTGCTTTATTCTTTCACCAAGACCGACTTTCACCAGGGCTTCGACCGCTCGCTCTTCCCGCTCTTCAGCGCCAACTCCTGCATAGATCAAAGGGAGTTCAACGTTGCGCAGACAATTGAGGCGGGGAAGAAGGTTAAAGGTTTGAAAGACAAATCCTATCTCCTTGTTCCTGATACGGGCCAGCTCATCGTCATCCATGTCAGCAACATTTAATCCATTCAGCTCATAAACCCCTTGAGTTGGTGTATCGAGGCAGCCAAGAATATTCATGAGGGTTGACTTTCCACTTCCAGAAGGGCCCATGATTGCTGCATAGTCATTCCGTCTGAAATCAAGGTTGATGGAGTCAAGCGCCCTTACCGTCTGATCGCCCATCTCATAAAATTTGCAGAGCGACCGCATGGTGATCATTGCCCTCTGCGTCATGGCGTTATCGCTGCTGCTGTTTGACAAGGCTTCCCTCCTTGAGTAGAGTGGTGATGGCGGAGTAACTTCCAGAGACCACCTCTTCTCCCTTTTTAAGCCCAGAAGTGACAATAATATGCGTGTTATCAGTGGTGCCGGTGGTGATTACCCGAAATGATGCCCTGCCAGCGGTCACCACAAATACCCCTTGACGACTTTCAGAGACTCTGCTTTTCGTCATGATGGTCACTGCATTATTTTCACCCTTTGCCATCTCTGCAGACTCTGTTCCTCCACGCATCGTGACACTTTGAATGGGAACAACGAGGGCATTACTCACTTTAATGGATTCAATATCGGCAGTTGCGCTCATACCGGGTTTCAGTAGCCGCTCGTGGTTGAGAATCCTTATTTTTACTGAAAAGTTTGTAACCTCCTCCTGGGTATTGGCAGCCTTGACAAGTGCCGAATTGGATATTTCACGAACAACACCCTTGAAAACTCTGTTTCCATAGGCATCAACCGAAATAGAGACAGGATTGCCTTTTTTGACATTGACAATATCATTTTCATTGACCTCAACCTCAACCTGCATACTGTCAAGGTTCGCCAGACGCAGCACTTCAGTGCCGGGAAACTGGCCAGTACCGACAACACGCTCACCAGCCTTGCTGTTCAAGGCGATTATCGTGCCGTTGAGAGGGGCGCGAACAATGGTTTTTTTCATACGATCCTGATTCTGTACCAGCAGGCTTCTGTTCTGTTCTATGGCGTGAAGGGAGGCTTGAAAGGTTGCCCGGGCAGCTTCGGCATTGGTTTTTGAAACAATGTAATCAGACTCGGAGATCAGTTTCTCCGTGTAGAGCAGAGAGGCCTTGCGAAAATCATCCTCTGCCTTGAGCTTTCTGGAGGATGCTTCAAGACTCTGGGATTTTGCCGAATTAAGCTGGGCCAGGCTTTGTTCCACCTGGTTGATGTAGAGGTCGGGCTGAATCTTGAAGAGGAGTGAGCCTTGCCGCACATTCTGTCCATCTTTCACGGGGAGCTCAATAATTTCGCCGGAGACATCAGGCGACATGGCAACAACAAGTTCCGGTTCAATTTTACCGGTGGCTGTCACCAGATGCACAACATCCCTGAGGATGACCTTTTCAGTGGTAACCTCTACTGGTTTTTCCCTGGATTTGAGGAAGGTAAAGAGGAGCACTCCACACAACAGAAGTGCAGCAAGAGCGATCAGGAGAGTTTTTCGTTGTAACCGGCTATTTTTTTTACTCATCGGAATCAGGTGTCGAATTCTTTTTTTTATGGTTTGACGGGCTTGCCAGTGGTAAAATCAAGAACACTTTTTTGCAGGGCAAGGTTATAGGTGGCTTGAGAGAGAGTTGACCGGGCATTAAAAAGAGTGGCTCGCGCAAGGCTGAGCTCAACAAAACTTGCCGCTCCAAGTTCATATTTTCTCTTGACCGCCTCGAAGGCTGAGCGAGCGGCAGAAAAACTCACTTTTGCAGTCTCAATTTGCGTCCATGCAGAGGTATAGTCGCCAGCAGCCTGGTGAAGGTCTATCACGATATTTCTTTTCAGATCTTCGTAATCAAATTGCTGGTTCAGGAGGTTGATTTTTGCTCCTTCAACGGCATAGCGGGTCTGAAAACCATCAAAGAGCAGCCAACTGAACCGAACTCCTGCCGAAGATCCAAAAGTTTTGCTGAATTGTTCCGAAAGAGGGGGATAGGAGTATTCATGATTGAGATACTCGACACCACCTGATGTAACAATGACATTGAGATCAAGCGTCGGATACCATGAGGCGCGGGCGGCCTTGATCTGCCACTGGGCAGCAGTTGTTTCGAGCGACTTGCTTTTCAGATCCCCCCTTCGTTGCAGGGCAAGAGCGACAAGTGAGTCAACATTTGGCTTCGAATCAGGGGGGGGAGCAAATTCCTGGGGATTGGGGAGCAGATTGACCTTGATGTCAGGATTCATCTGCAGTCGTCGCTTCAGCTCAAACATGCTGCGCTCCATACGGGTTTCCGCTTTTATGACCGAAAGATGACTCTGCTCCGTTTCTGACTCCTGCTGGTAGCGATCGGTCATCGATTTCAGTCCAACTTTGAACTGGCGGTCGATGAGTGTCAGTTGATCTTGCGAAGAAAGCAGGTTTTCTCTTGAAATATCGAGCAGTTCACGATCAAGCAGCACCTGAAAATAGGCCTGTGTGACATCAAAGACCACGCTTTCAAGGACTCGTGCAAGGGTATACTCAGCAGCACTCTCCTTTTTGAGTGACGATTGCAGTGAAGCATAATCCCTGAAACCATTGAAAAGGTTAAGTGATGTGGTAATGGTGAGATCAACCGACTTGCGTGTTGTTTTGAAAATCTCTGTGACCGGGGTATCAAGAATGTAGCTTCGGCTGAGTGCGTAAGGGGTGTAGCCAGCGGAAAGCGAGAGGCGGGGCAGAAAACTGCCATAGCTCTTCAGCACATCAGTGCCTTGAAGCTTGAGATTATTTTCAGCTTTTTTTGCTGAAGAGGAGTTGCTCAGCGCTTTTGTAATGCACTCTGCAAGCGAGAGCTTCTGTTCAGTAATTTCGGCACACTCTCCCGTGGAGGGCACTGCGAAAAACGAGGCAACGATCAACAATAAAAAGATATATCTGGAAAGCAAGATCCCTGTTCCAACCATTTTGAGTGTCAGCAATATCCAATTTCAACTGCGTTAATGTAGTACAATGTTTTTGCTGTGTCAAAAGTTTCAAAAGGAGTTTTCAGCTTCTCCTCTGTAATGAGCGTTGTATCCTCCTACAGCCGGTCAAGAAGTGAGTCAATCTCCTCCTGATAGGCTGCGGCATTTTGAGGTTTGAGCTGGATAAGATGGGTATAAATCTTTATGGCTTTTTTGAAGGCTCCCTGGGCGGTAAAAAGATTTGCAAGCGTTTCTGTGGGCACAGCAATGGCGGTATCATCAGAAAAGGGTTTTTTTTGCTCGACAATGGAGGTGGGGTCGGCAGTCTCCAAAGTTTTCATGGGCTCAAAATTCATCAGCGCCGCGGAGAGCTGTTCCAGTTCATCCATGACAGGATCGTAGTACAGCGAAGCAACAGACTTCTCCTCACCCTGCGGAGATGCCTGTATTCCTGCAAGATCATCCCAGGCGACCTGGTTTGCCGGTGCTATGGCACAACATTTTTTCAGGTATGTTGCGGCAAGAGTCTCTCTTTTCAGGCCGAGAAGTGCCTTTGCAGAGAGCAGGTTAAAGAGGTATGACTCTGAAAAAAGGTCAGAAAATGGCTCAAGTTTTTCAAAACCCGACTGGAACTCCCGGCGTGAAATGTCGAGGGATACCTCTGCAAAAAAAAGATAAGGCCCTCTTTTCATTGGCTTTTCGTTTCAAGTGCAAGGATCAGCAGATGCTCGACAAGCTCGGGAAATGAGATCCCGACAGACTCCATAAGCCTTGGATACATGCTGATATCGGTAAATCCAGGGATCGTATTCACCTCATTCAGGACAATTGAGCCAGAATGCTCATCCACAAAAAAATCGACTCTCGACATGCCACTGCACCCCAGAGCCTTGTAAGCCTTGAGGGCTTCGGCTCTCACCCTTTCCTGAAGATCGGCGGGAAGACGGGCGGGAATAAAAAATTGAGCCGTGTTGAAAATGTACTTATCCTGATAATCATAGAACTCCTTGCCAGGTTCAATTTCACCGCAGAGTGACACCTCCGGTTTATCGTTTCCAAGCACCGCAACTTCAATTTCTCTCCCTTTGATTGCCTTCTCAACAAGAATCTTCCAGTCGAGCAAACAGGCGCACTGCATCGCAGACTGAAGCTCTCCGTGATGATGGACTTTTGAGATGCCGATGGATGAGCCAAGGTTGGCTGGTTTGACAAAAAACGGGTACTCAAACTGCTCTTCAACAAGGGAGTGTATCTTGTCAGGGTACGAGTGGTAATCAGCGCTGATAACGGTCAGGGAAGGGGCCACTTGCAGCCCGGCATCGGCTACGCAAAGTTTGGTAAGTGCTTTATCCATTGTGAGGGCTGAAGCCAGAACGCCACAGCCGGTATAGGGAATTCCGCAGGTATCCAGAAAGCCCTGAATGCGACCATCTTCTCCAAAAGTACCATGAAGAGCAAGAAAAGCAAGGTCAATTGAGGCTGCTTTGAAATCAAGGTCATACGGCATCTGATCAGCTTGCTGAACCATTGTTTTCAGCGTTTTTGTTGTCTCCTCAAGCGATGTTTTTCTTAACAGGGGCGAGAGCTCAAGATTGAGAATTTCAGTTGCAACACCTTCACAAAGCCAGGTGCCTTCATGCGTGATATAGAGGGGGAGAAGACGGTATTGTTCAGTGTTGATATGTGCCGCGATGGACTGGGCTGAAATGATCGAAATCTCGTGTTCAGCAGATCTGCCTCCAAAAATGAGGGCAACAGTGAGACGTGGCATGGTTCCTTTTCTGAAATGATTGGTGTTGTGGAGCAATTTTCAGGAAAATACCCCTCTTGAAGAACATTTCCCTACACTTTTTTTGATGCCATATCCTTTTCATCTATCTTGTTTGAAATTTGCAGGTAATGAAAACTCTTTTTTCAAGAGTCTATGCTCTTGATTCCGGTTTGCACACCGGTGAAGAAAATATGGAGATCGACCGACGACTGATGGCCTCTTTTCTTGATGGCCGGTTTCAGAGACGGTATGGTGGCGACAGTTGTCTCTGGAGGTTTTATGGCTGGTCTCCCCACGCCATTACGGTAGGATATCATCAGGATATTTCAACTCTTGACAGCGCCAAATGCAGCGCAGCAGGTATTGATATTGTTCGAAGACCCACGGGAGGCAGGGCCGTTTTTCACGCCGAAGAGTTCACCTACAGCTTTTTTACCGACTCAGCCGAGCACAATGCGACGCTTTACCGCGTGGTGCATGAGGTGATTCAGCGCGCACTGGAGGGGCTCGGCATTCACGCTGAATTTTGTCGTTCAACCCTGAGCAGGCATCAGGGCGAAGCTTCATCAAGTTCGGTGAGCTGTTTTACCGCATCGGCCAAATATGAGCTTCAGGTAGATGGACGGAAACTGGTTGGTTCAGCGCAGCGCAGAAGCCGAAACGTTCTTTTGCAGCACGGTTCATTGCCACTTTCACCCCGCCACAAGCAGCTTGGCACTTTTGTTGCCTTGCCGGAGAGCGGAGTTCTTCATGATGGCATTGGGGAGGAGATGGAGCGGAAAACCACCTCACTGGAGGAGATTCTTGGCTACATGCCACAATATGAACAACTTGCAGAGCTTATGAAAAGCGCGGCAGGCCACACAGAGGGCGTTGAAACCGTCGAGCTTTATGCCGACGACTTGACAGATATTTATTAATGTTACAGCATCATTCCATCAATTAAGCGGTACCACCATGAACAAAAGCGTTCAGCAGAAAGCAGCCCACGTCAC
The DNA here is from genome assembly GCA_903859055.1 of uncultured Chlorobiaceae bacterium. Lineage (GTDB taxonomy): Bacteria > Bacteroidota > Chlorobiia > Chlorobiales > Chlorobiaceae > Chlorobium. The sequence goes on from CAIOLC010000113.1 coordinate 10,258, forward strand.
GACCCGAAGATTGCTTGACATGAAGCAGAACGGAGAAAAAATATCCATGTTGACCGCTTACGACTACACCATTGCAAGAATTCTCGACCGCGCCGGTGTTGACGTGCTCCTCGTTGGCGATTCCGCCAGCAATGTCTTTGCAGGCCACAGCACAACCCTGCCCATCACGATTGAGGAGATGATCTATCACGCCAAAGCAGTTGTCAGAGGCGTGCACGATGAGAGCGGGCGGGCGATGGTGGTCATCGATATGCCATTTATGAGCTACCAGCTCTCCAGCGAAGAGGCGCTGCGCAATGCAGGCAAAATCATGAAAGAGCACGAGTGTGATGCCGTCAAGCTGGAGGGGGGCCGGGTTATTGCTGACACTGTCAAGAGAATCACGGATGTTGGTATTCCCGTCATGGGCCATCTCGGCCTTATGCCCCAGTCTATCTACAAGTATGGCAGTTACCGGGTAAGGGCCCAGGAGGAGAAAGAGGCGGAGCAGCTTCTTGAAGATGTCGTTATTCTTGAAAAGGCAGGAGCCTTTGCCATTGTGCTCGAAAAAATCCCCTCAGCCCTGGCTGCCGAAGCGACCCGCTCACTCACCATTCCCACCATCGGCATCGGTGCCGGAGTTGCATGCGACGGCCAGGTGCTGGTCATCAACGACATTCTCGGTCTCAACCGCGAGTTTCATCCCCGTTTTGTACGGCGATACGCCGACTTGAATACCCTCATTGAGCAGGCTGCCCGGCAGTATGTTCAAGATGTGAGAACACGCGACTTTCCGTCAGCGGATGAGAGTTACTGAAAAATTTCAAATTCGTTAGAAACATTAAACAATCTGGATTTTAAACCTCTCAAATTCGAGAAGTTTAAAACTGGCCCGGAGAGTAATTGCTTAAATTTTACATCGCCAAGATCAGGATGCCTTGATATCGAGATGGTTACTTTCCTTCTGTTGGTGAGAGTTGCTCAAATTAAACAGTATTTTCGCTGGTTTTTTTAATTTTGAGATGTATTTTAAAGATAAATACAAGCTTATCGCTCTTGAAGTTGAGTAAGTCAGCAACCCAACACAAGCAATGAGTAAATCAAGGAAATCGACAGTTGATGGTAATGTGCTAAGTCGGTGAGTAATGAAAAGTTTATTACTTTCCTGATGAACATTCGCGACCAAACACGTAAGCTGGAAAAGAGTGTTGAGAACCTCTCCGCCATCAGGAGATATCATGGTGACAGGGCTAAAAAGGTGGCTCTTCGCCTTGAACAGCTTGCAGCGGCAGCCAATCTTGATGCTTTGCGAATTCTTCCTTCAGCGAACTGTCATGAATTGAAAGCTGACGGGGTTGGTGAAATAGCGGTTGACATCTCTCCGAATCATCGTATCATTTTTATTCCCGATCATCATCCTCTTCCGAAGAAAGACATTTTCATCAGGGAAATAATTATGGACAAGCTTTTGATAGACAAGGCAATGGAAATGCCGCCTGTTCAACGGGTTGCATTGGCAGAGTTGCTTCTGGCAAGTATCGACCATGAAGAGGAGGAAATCAGCGAAACCTGGATAAGCGAGGTTCATGAAAGGATGACAGCGGTAAATGAGGGGCGTGCAACACTTCTTGATTTTGATTCGTTATTGCCGTGAAGTTGAAAATTCATGAATTGGCCGCCAAAGAACTGCTTGATGCGGTGAAATGGTATAATCAATTACAGGATGGGCTGGGAAAACGCTTTCAGGAGATGGTGGTTTTGCAATTCCCACAAAAGGAGAGTCTGCATGCACATCGCGAGAATTACCTCTAAAGGCCAGACCACTATCCCGGTATCCATTCGTAAAGCTGCACATTTGAATGCTGGCGATACGTTGACATTTGAAGTCAAAGGTGATTATCTCCTCATCAGGAAAATAAAAGTCCTGGACGATGAATATCTGAACGGAGTGTCGGACTCACTCAATGAATGCTCCTCACCAGAAGATGAGGAGGCATGGAACAGAGAATAAATGGTTCAGTTTTTGAAAAAAGGAGATTGATGTCTTACGTTAGTCCTGTTGAGTGAGGGAAAAACATCAACTGTAAATCATTTCGGTACGGCTACAATTTTAAAAAAATGCAAAGTTAGTGCCTCACGCCTGAATTGAGCCGATTTCTTGGGATTGTGATCACAACATGCACTTTAATGAGCATAACCCGCCTTACTTTCATGCGGAGTATAATGAATTTACATCAACAATTTCAATTGCAACATTAGGGATTATTGAAGGGAAACTCCCATCAAAAGTGTTAAGCCTTGTGATTGAATGGGCACAAGATCATCAAGAAGAGTTACTTGAAAATTGGACAAGTGTTCAAAATACAGGGCAGTATCATAAAATCAAACCATTGGCTTAACGAGGAGCGGTACTCATGCTGAAAATACAGAAAGCAGAATACATCGGTGACTATAAAATCCTCCTGGCGTTCAATAATGGGCACACGGGAACTGTTAACCTTGAAGAAACTATCCAAAACGATAACAGAGCGATTTTTTTACGGATAAAGGATAAAAATTTTTTCAGAAGTTTCACCATAACCCATAACGCCATCTCCTGGTTCGATGAACTTGATGTTGCGCCAGAATACCTTTTTTATCTTGCTTTTACAGGTAATAGTGAATTTCATGAACAATTTCGGGAGTGGGGTTATACATCTTGAAGTGCTACGACCGTGGATCGAATGAAAGGTAATAAGCGGATAATTGCGTCCGTTGGGCAGACGTGGGACAGCTTTTTCCTCGGGCCGCAAAAGGTGACTGATGATTTTATGGTAGAGCGTGAAGAACAGGAACAACCAGAACGGGAGGCGTTGTAATGCTGCGCTATCTTTCTGATACCAATAGTATACTGCCGATCATTATTTTCATCCGGGAACGCCGAGCCCCAGCTCGGCATTTTGAATTGTGCAGGTTGATGCCCTGAAGTTCCATTATTTTTGAATATGGGCTTGCTCTTTTTGTAACTTGCAGGCAAACTATGAACATTTGAGCCATGATAGAGATTACCAGTACAGAATTACGCAGGAACATGATCAAGTACTTCGATCTTACGGTAGAGAAAAAGGAGCAGGTTATTGTACGACTCAGGAATCGGGGGGCTTTTACGATTACTCCTGCAATAGACACCAGGCACTGCAAGCGAATTGCGAAGAAAACCGAATTAGAAGCATACCTTGACCAGCCTGAAGTACAGCAGTCCATTCTTCGCGCACGTGAAGATGTAAAAGCTGGCAGAGTTCGCAACTTTACCACGCTCAAGCAGTTCTGGCAAGGTATACCGTAGAGCGCACCGAGGAATTCGACACCTACTCACTCACTGGATGAAAGTCGGCAACAAGGCAATCCGTCGAAAAATTGAAAAGATTTTACCTGAACTGGAACAGCACCCCACCACAGGCACAGGTGGTTTTCTCCTTTCCGCCAAAGGCCATTATAACGACAAATAACCCGTTATAACAGATCATGTAAACCCGGCCAATCGCTGGGGAGCACCAAAGCCGAGTATGCCTTTCCCCCAAACAGCAAAAGAGATTGCTTCCACAGCGAATATTTGCTATATACTTATAAAGTATCCATTCTTTCAGGAGAGAGTGATGACTATCAGCACCGTCTTTATCAATAATCGCTCGCAGGCAGTAAGATTGCCTGTTGATACCCGTTTGCCGGAGAGCGTTAAAAAAGTAAGCATTCGGGTAAAAGGTAATGAGCGGATAATATCGCCCGTCGGCCAGACGTGGGACAGCTTTTTTCTCGGGCAGCAAAAGGTGACGGATGATTTTATGGAAGAGCGTGACGCAGAGGAGCAGCAAGAGCGGGAGGCTTTGTAATGCTACGCTATCTTCTTGATAGCAATATCGTTATCTCTAC